>JBDSHF010000237.1:0-24913 GCA_039918595.1 Thermoanaerobaculia bacterium | reverse complement strand
CTGCTGATCGCGCTGGCGTTCGCGGTGGGGGGGCTGGACGCCGGCGCCCAGGAGGGCACGCTCGCCTGGGCGCTGATGAAGATCGGCGGCGGCACGGCGTTCCAGCTTTACATTCCGGTGCTCGCCGCGTTCATCGCCTATTCGATCGCGGACCGTCCCGGCCTGACGTCGGGATTGATCGGCGGCATGCTGGCGATGACGCTGGGCGCGGGGTTTCTCGGCGGCATCGCGGCCGGCTTCCTGGCGGGCTACGTGACCAAGTTCATGAACGATCACATCCGGCTGCCGCAGAATCTCGAGGGGTTGAAGCCGGTGCTGATCCTCCCCCTGCTGTCGACGCTGGTGGTGGGACTGATCATGATGTTCGTCGTCGGGCCGCCGGTCACGGCGGTGCTCAACGCGCTGACCGGCTGGCTGAACGGCATGCAGGCGAGCAGCGCCGTGCTGCTGGGCGCGCTGCTCGGGGCGATGATGGCGTTCGACGTCGGCGGGCCGGTGAACAAGGCAGCGTACACCTTCGCCGTCGGCCTGCTCGCCTCCAAGGTCTACGGTCCGATGGCGGCGGTGATGGCGGCCGGCATGACGCCGCCGCTGGGGCTGGCGCTGGCGGCGGCGCTGTTCAAGAGCCGTTTCACCCAGGAGGAGCGGGACGCCGGCAAGGCGGCGGCCGTGCTGGGCATCTCGTTCGTCACCGAGGGGGCGATCCCCTTCGCCGCCCGCGACCCGCTGCGGGTCGTCCCCTGCCTGGTGGCGGGGTCGGTGGTGACCGGCGCGATCGCGCTGGCGGCCCACGCCAAGCTGATGGTGCCGCACGGCGGCGTCTTCGTGCTGCTGATCCCCCACGCCGTCGAGCCCCTGGGGATGTACGTCGTGGCCATCCTCGCCGGCACCCTGGTCACCGCGGCGGCGCTCTACTTGGCGAAGCGGCCGATCGCCGCGGGCGTTTGAAACAGCTTTGTGGTAAATTAGCTCCCAGACCAACAAAATTGGGAGTCTGCTCATGCCGAGCTCGACGATCCGTGGCGATGCCCGGGTCCGTGTTGTTCCGTGGCGCGACCTGCTGCAACTCACATGGGCTGAAAAGGCCTGGGAGCTGGTGCTTCCTCTGCCATGGCTGGCGGGCTCCTTCGCGAGCTATGCCGCCGGGCATTGGATCCTGGGCGCCGTCTGCTCGTTCTATTTTTTTCTGACCGGATTGCGGCAATCCCACGGCGCGCAGCATTACACCCTCGGCGTTCCCAGGCGAGTGCAGGATTTTGTGATGTTCGGCCTGAGTCTGCTCATGCTCGGCAGCATGCACGCCGTGCAGGTCTCCCATCTTCACCATCACCGTCACTGTCTGGACGAGGACGACGCGGAGGGCTCCACCGCCCGCCTTGCCTGGTGGCAGGCGATCCTCGTCGGGCCGCTGTTCCCGCTCCGGCTGCATCGCGCGGCGTGGCGGCTCGGCTCGCCTGCGAAGCGCCGCTGGATCGCCGCCGAGGTAGCGGGGCTCCTGGCTGTCGCTGTCCTGGCCACCGTTCTCCCGCTCCAGGCCTTGCGCTGGCATGTTCTGGCGATGCTGATCGGCGAATCGCTGACCGGTTTCTTCGCCGTCTGGACGGTCCATCACGGTTGCGAGCCGAGCGGACTGTTAGCGCGCACGCAGCGGGGGCGCTGGGTGAACCGGCTCGGCTACAGCATGTTCTTTCACGCGGAGCATCATCTCTTTCCCGCGGTTCCCACCTGTCACCTGTCGAGCCTTGCCGAGCGCCTGGACGCCGCCACGCGGGGAACGGCGTGGAAGCAGGTAGTAGGCGGCCCCCTTGGGGCCGATCCCTCGATAGCCGATCCCTTGACATAGAGGCTGCGGGGGACCTTCCCTCGGCTTCGCTTTCCTTACAACGATCTGGGATGATGTTGCTCTGTAGGGCGGCCCTGTGTGGCCGCCCGCGAATCCACCGCATTACCGGGCCAAAGGCCCGGGCTTCTTTAGCCCAGGGCATCGCCCTGGGATTGGGGCCATCGCCTCATGATCTGTTGCGGCCTGAAGGGCCGCGTTACCGGTGGGTGTGAAAATCCGGAACGTTGGTAGCACGGCCCTTCAGGCCGCAACGGGTTCCAGGGTCCCCCGGATCCCAGGGCGTTGCCCTGGGCTAAAGGAGCCCGGGCCCTTGGCCCGGTAATGCGATGTGTCGCCAGGGCGGGCCACATGGGGCGGCCCTGAAACCCGACCAGGGGCCGCTCCTACATCCCGGATGGCATAGACTCCGGTCCGTGCGCATCGCCTTTTACAGCCCCCTCCCGCCCATGAAGTCCGGCATCGCGGACTACAGCGCCGAGCTGCTGCCGCACTTGGCGGAGCATTGCGAGATCGAGCTGATCGTGGATGATGGGTTCCGCCCGGAGGAGACGCGCTTTCCCGTTCACGGCCACCGGGCCTTGCCGGGATTACTGGCGCAAGGGCGATTCGACGCCGTGCTCTATCAGCTCGGCAACAACCGGGATTATCACGCGTCGATCTACCGGTCGCTGATCGATCACCCCGGCGTCGTGGTGCTGCACGAATACGTGATCCATCACCTGGTGCGGGATCTGACCCTCTTCGCCGGCGCCCCCGAGGCCTATGTGCGCGAGATGCGCTACGCCTATGGCAGGACGGGGGAGGCGATGGGCCGGCGGTGCGTGGCGACCGGCGTGCCGCTCGACCCCTGGAGCTATCCGCTGTTCGAGCGGGCGGTGGACGCCAGCCGCGGCGTGATCGTTCACAATCATTTCACCCGCGACCGGGTGCTCGCCTCGCGGCCGCTGACGCGGATCGCGACGGTTCCGCATCATCTGAGCCTGGAGGGGCTGCCGGAGGTCTCTCCAGAGGAAGCGCGGCGCGCGCTGGGCATCGAGCCGGGGACCTTCGCCGTGGCGACCTTCGGCTTCCTCACCGCCTCGAAGCGCCCCGAGGTGCTGCTGCGCGCCTTCGCCCGCCTGCGCCGGGAGGTGCCAGACCCCCAGACGATGCGGCTGCTGATCGTCGGCGAGGTCTCGCCCCACTTCGAGCTCGACCGCGTTCTCACCCCGGAGCTGCGCGCGGGGGTCACGATCACCGGCAGGCTGGAGCTCGACCGCTTCCTTCTCTACATGCGGGCGTGCGACGTGGCGGTGAATCTGCGCCATCCGACGGCGGGGGAGACCTCGGGCACGGTGATCCGCCTGCTCGGCCTGGGCAAGCCGCTGATCGTCAACGAGACGGGATCGTTCGCCGAGATCCCGGACGACGCGTGCGCCAAGGTCCCCCTGGACGACACGGAGGAGGACCTGCTGCTGGCCTACCTTCGCGCCCTTGCCGCCGACGAGCCGCTGCGCCGCCGGATGGGAGAGAACGCCCGCCGGCACATGGAGCTCCATCACGGCCTTGCCGCCTCGGCCCGTGGCTACGCGGACTTCCTGCGCGAGACGATCGCGGCCGGCGCGGCGCCGTTCCGCGCCGTCCCGCCACTCCTCACCTATCCGAAGGACGATCTGCTCTCCGATCTCGTCCGCGACGCCGGCGCCGAGCTGGTGGACCTCGGGGTGGAGGAGGGGGAGGACGACCTGCTGCGGGAGCTCGCGGCGGCGATCGTCGAGGTGGATCTGGATCGCTGAGATCATCGCCTGTTGACAGTTTATTTCAAATACTCTAAATTTACACTTGCGTTTGGGGTGCACCCTCTGCCATCGGGCGGTCCGTGAGGACCGTCCGCGGATTTCACCGTCGCGCCTTCCAATCCGGAGGTGCGAGACAGGAGAGGACATCCCTATGAGCACCTCGAAACTGGCCTGTTGCGCGATCGCCCTGAGCGTCCTGCTAACGGCACCGGTGATGGCTGCCGTGGCCGCCACTCCGCCGACGATCACGAGCGGCATCGACATCTTCACGACCTCGCCGGGGACTCAGGCCGACTTCACCAGCAACCCCCTGCCGGCGGACTTCTTCTGCACGGGCTCGTCCGCGTTCTCGGGGTCGATCCCGCTGACCGGCGTGCCGCTGACGACGTTGCCCGCCGGGATCGCGGGCAGCACGGACACCATCGTGCAGCGCTTGGCGAACGGCGTGTTCGGCACGGCGGGGACGGCGACGATGCCGATCATCCTGCGCGCGCTGAAGATGCGCGGCTCCAACAATCTCTCGGTCTTCTGCCCGGGCGTGGGCAACACCAACTGGCAGGTCGACGCCTGCCTCTGTGGTCCGCAGAAGCAGACCTCGATCACCGCCAAGATCGACCCGTCCTGCGGCACCTGCGGCACCTTCGACGGCACCCTGGCGGTCAACGCCTGCCTGCGGTTCACCCGGCTGGACAACGGCCAGGTCGCCGGGCCGGTGCAGCAGCCTCTCACCCTGGTCATCAACGCCATGCCGTGGTGCTACAAGCCCGGCCTCAACGAGACGGTGATTTCCACCGCCTTCTCGGTGGACACCAACTGCGACGGCCTGGCCGACCTCAATCTGCCCGGCACCACGAACTTTCATCCCGGCTGGAAGTGCTCGGACGCCGGTCAGGACTGCTGGGCGCTGTTCGCCAACCTGACGCACTGCCACGCCGGTCCGAGCGCGAACCACCCGCACTGCGTGAACCCGGTCTGCGGGCGCCAGTGAGCCGCTCGGGAGGTTGATCGATACGGGGCCGGTCCGCGGACCGGCCGGTTTCATTTTTCCGGCTTTCCGGCACTCGTGGTACCTTCCGGCGCCATGCGTCGGCTCCTTCGGCTCGCGGTCGTCCCTGTTCTCCTGCTGGTGATCGCGGGGCACTATTACTACTGGTACTGGCCGCGCGAGCGGGCGTCGGCGCCGGCGGGGCTGCCGGCGCGGCTGCTCGCCTCGGGCGAGTATGGCGCCTGCCTGTGGGTGCCCTTTCCGCATCAGAACCTGGGCAAGCTGGAGGGCTCGATCGCCGACGGTCCGGCCTATCTGGCCGCGGCGGCGCGGGTGGCCGATCTGCCGGCGCCGGTGATGCGCTCGTTCGGCCCCTTCGCGGTGCCGCCGTCGAGCGAGATCGTGGCCTGCTCGGACCTCGACGGCGAACGCTTCCTGCTGGTGGCGCGGGTCTATCCCGCTCTCGCGGCGGTGGCGAAGCTCGCCGGCCGCCTCGCGGACAATCCCTGGCTGAAGGGGGGCGAGATCCGCGAGGAGCGGGGGAAGCGCGACGAGGTCCAGGAGCGCGCCCTCCACGTCGCCTGGCGGGACGGCTACTGGACGGTGCGCTCCGGCGCCGAGCCGGCGCTGCCGGCGCTGCCGGCGATCGGGGGGACGGGCGGGCCGGACTACCCCACGAGCCTGGGGATCTTCCACCTGGGGGAGGAGGTCTCGGATTTCCCGGCCGGCGACTATGTCCTCCGGCGGCAGGGGAGGGATCTCGACCTGACGCTGGCGGGGAGCGCGCCGGTGCCGCCGCCGCCGGCCTTCGTGGCGGCCGCGGACGCTCCCGCGCTGCTCGCCGTGGCCGGGCCGGCCTGGCCGGCCGACGCGGAGCGGCCGCTGCCGCCGGCGGCGATGGTGCTGTTCGACGTCAAGGGGGGAGGGTTGCACCTCGGTCCCCTGGGGGACGTGCCGGGGATCGCGGTGCTCAACCCGCCGGGGGAAAAGCGGTGGGCGGTGCCGGCGCGGGGGCTCGCGGGGCTGCTGGCGCAGAACATGCCGCGGGGGAATGCGTCCGGATGGAGCATTGTTGCCGTGGATGACGCGAGTCTCGCCAGCGCCAAGGCTCTCGCGCCCCAGGTTTCCATGCTCGTGCCGCCGGCCGGGGCCGGTTCGGGCGCGCAGCCGGCCGCCGGCCAGCTCATCCTGGGGTTGTGGGTGAAACCCCGTCCGGCCCTGCGGCTGGTCTCCCAGTTCCGCAAGGGCCTGGAAAAGTTTCCCCTGGCGGACCGGCGGCAGGTCGAGCGATGGCGCAACTGGGAGACGCTGCTCTCCCCCCTTGCCGCCTGCGAGCGGGCCTCGGTCACGGCGACCCGGTCGCCTTCCGCCTTCCTCCTCCGCCTGCAAGAATGCGATTGACAGCGGGCGGGGAAACCCTATAGCCTTCGTGGTTGCCCCGGTTGGAGATTTTCTCATGAAGATTTGGCTGGATCAGGTTCGTGACGAACCTTTCAACTGGGACGAGACGCAGAACGTCTCTCCGGAGACCCTGGACCGCCCCGAGCTGCTGGCTCTCGGTCCAGTCCATTGGCGCGGCCAGGTGGTGTTCGCCGATCCCGGGTTTTTCCTGCGGGCGCGGCTTTCCTACGAGCAGACCCTGAGCTGCAACCGGTGCCTGAAGCCGATCGTCGAGCCCACCCGGGACGACCTCGAGCTGATGGTCCTGGTGGACCGCCAGCCGGAAGCGGAGAGCGAGCATGCGTTGCACGTGCAGGACCTGGGGCAGATGTACATCACCGAGGAAATCCTCGAGACCGACCCCATCCTGATCGAGCAGCTTCAGCTCAACGTGCCGATGAAGCCGCTCTGCCGCGCCGATTGCAAAGGGCTCTGCCCGGAGTGCGGCGCCGACTTGAACGAGGGAGCCTGCTCTTGCGCGGAGACCAAGCCGGACCCCCGCTGGGAGGCTCTCGCCGCGCTGAAAAGCCGGTTTGAAGAGAAATAACACGATTCCTGAAGAGGCTCGACGACTATGCCGAATCCGAAACGCCGCCATTCCAAAGCCCGCCGCGACAAGCGCCGCGCTCACGACGCGCTGGAGCATCCCGCCATGTCCACCTGCCCGAACTGCGGCGAGGTCAAGCTGCCGCACCGCGCGTGCCCGAGCTGCGGGCAGTACCGGGGGCGGCAGGTGATCGAGGGCAAAGAGGCTCTCTGATCCCTGGCCTTCTCTCCCTCCCCCTTCGCGGGGAGGGAGCCGGAAATCCTGGGGATCCATCGTCCGGATCAACAACGTCCGGTCATCCATTCCAGCCCGTCATGCCGATCGCCGTTGACGCCATGGGGGGGGACTTTGCGCCGCAGTGCGCGGTGGAGGGTGCCTTCCAGGCCGCCCGCGAGGACGGCTGCTCGATCCTCCTGGTGGGCGACCGCGCCCGCCTGGAGGCGGAGCTGTGCAAGCACGGCTCCCTCGGCTCCTCGGACGGACGGATCGAGATCGTCCACGCCGAGGAGGTGGTGGGCATGGACGAGCCGGCGATCACCCCGATCCGCAAGAAGCGCCGCTCGTCGCTGCGCCTGGCCGCCGAGCTGGTCAAGGACGGGCGGGCGGCCGCGATGGTCACCGCCGGCAATACCGGCGCCGCGATGATCGCCGCCAAGATGGTGATCGGCACGGTCTCCGGCGTCGACCGGCCGGCGCTGGCGGCGGTGCTGCCGAACCGCCAGGGCCGCACGGTGCTCCTCGACGTCGGGGCCAACGTCGACAGCAAGCCGGTCCACCTGCGCGAGTTCGCCGTCATGGGACACTTCTACGCGCAGGAGGTGATCGGCACCCTCTCGCCGCGCATCGGCCTGATGTCGATCGGCCAGGAGGAGGGGAAGGGGACGGATCTCACCCGCGAGGTGTTCAAGGTGCTGAAGACGACCGGCCTCAACTTCGTCGGCAATGTCGAGGGGGGGGACCTGTTCAACGGGACGGTGGACGTGATCGTCTGCGACGGCTTCGTCGGCAACGTGGTGCTGAAGAGCTCCGAGGCGCTGGCCGAGCTCATCCTCCGCATGCTGCGCGAGGAGATCGCGGGGAGCCCGCGCGGCAAGCTCGGCTATCAGCTCGCCAGACCGGCCTTCGACCGCTTCCGCGAGCGCACCGACTATAGTGAGTACGGGGCGGCGCCGCTGCTCGGCTTGAACGGCGGCTGCTTCATCGGCCACGGCCGCTCGAACGCCCGCGCCATCCACAACGCCATCCGCCGGGCCACGGAGTTCTCCAACGCCCGGCTCGACCGCAAGATCAGCGATAAGCTGGCCGAGCTGCACAGCCAGGAGGAGCGCCTCCTGGGCAACGACCCTCAGGAGGCCGAAGCCGGATGAGTCTGACCACGAAAAATGGCGCCACCAGGAAGCTAGCGTTCGTCTTTCCCGGACAGGGCTCGCAGAAGGTCGGCATGGGCAAGGTGTGGGCCGACGCCTCGCCCGCCGCCCGCGAGACCTTCGAGGAGGCCGACGAGGCCCTCGGCTTCCCGCTCTCCCGGCTCTGCTGGGAGGGGCCCGAGGAGGAGCTGAACCTCACCGCCAACACCCAGCCGGCGCTGGTGGCGGCGGCGACCGCCGTCCACCGCGCGCTCGCCCTCCTGGCGCCCGGGCTCGTGCCGGTCGCCATGGCGGGGCACAGCCTGGGCGAGTACTCGGCGCTGGTGGCGGCCGGCTCGCTCGGTTTCGCCGACGCCCTGCGCCTGGTGCGCCGGCGGGGCGAGCTGATGCAGCAGGCGGTGCCGGTGGGCAAGGGGGCGATGGCGGCGATCATCGGCCTCGACGCCGAGACCATCGCCGGCATCGCCGCCGAGGCGACAGAGGGGAACGAGGTCTGCGCCGTGGCCAACCTGAATGGTCCGGCGCAGACGGTGCTCGCCGGCGACAAGGGGGCGATCGACCGCGCCGTCGTCCTCGCCAAGGAGCGGGGGGCGCGCAAGGCGACGCTGCTCGCCGTCTCGGCCCCCTTCCATTCGCCGCTGATGCGCCCGGCCCGCGAGGGGATGGCGCCGCTGCTCGCGGCGACCGAGCTCCGCGATCCGCGCGTGCCGGTGGTGACCAACGTCGACGCCGCTCCGGCCGCCACCGGGGGCGCGGCCCGCAACGCCCTGATCCGCCAGATCGACAGCCCGGTGCGCTGGGTCGAGTCGGTGCTCTGGATGGAAGAATCCCTCGGGGTCGAGGCGTTCGTGGAGGTGGGGCCGGGCAACGTGCTTTCGGGGCTGAACCGGCGCATCGTCCGGTCGGCCCGCGCGACCGGGATCTCGGATCCCGATCATCTCCGGCAGTTGCTGGCGGAGGAGGAGACCCACTGATGTTGAAGCTCGACGGCAAGACCGCGCTGGTGACCGGCGCGTCGCAGGGGATCGGCGAGGCGATCGCCAAGCTGCTCGCCCTGCAGGGCGCGCGCGTGGTGCTGGCGGCGCGCAACGAGGAGAAGCTGAAGTCGCTGGCAGCCTACATCGACGCCGGCGGCGGCTGCGCCCGGCCGCTGGCGCTCGACGTCTCGGCGCCGGAGACCTTCGGCGAGCGGCTGAAGAGCCTGCCCGAGGACTTCGCCACCATCGACATCCTGGTCAACAACGCCGGCATCACCGCCGACAACCTGCTCGCCCGCATGTCGCTCGACGACTGGGAGCGGGTGCTGCGGACGAACCTGACCGGCGCCTTCGCGCTCACCAAGGAGGTGGTGCGGGGGATGATGAAGCGCCGCTGGGGGCGGGTGATCAATGTCTCCTCGGTGGTCGGCATGATGGGCAACGCCGGCCAGGCGAACTACGCGGCCTCGAAGGCGGGGCTGATCGGCTTCAGCAAGTCGCTCGCCCGCGAGCTGGGGAGCCGCAATATCACGGTCAACGTGGTGGCCCCCGGCTACATCGAGACCGCGATGACCGAGGGGCTGCCGGCGGCGGCGAAGGAAGAGCTCGCCGGGTCGATCGCCTTGAAGCGCCTGGGCTCGGCGGACGACGTCGCCTGGGCCGTGCTCTTCCTCGCCAGCCAGGAGGGGGGGTACATCACCGGGCACACCCTGAACGTCTCGGGCGGCCTCTATATCTGATTCTTGAATGGACTCGTGCAGGAGCTTTGTGCTAGAACCGCAGGTCGTGCGCGGGCGCGCCCCGGGCCGATCACGATACGATCGACAAGGAGGGAATCATCGATGGCTATTGCAGATAAGGTCAAGAGCATTATCGTCGAGCAGCTCGGGGTCGACGAAGAGGAAGTCACGCTGGATGCGAGCTTCACCGAGGACCTGGGAGCGGATTCCCTGGACATCGTGGAGCTGGTGATGGCTTTCGAGGAGGAGTTCGGGATCGAGATCCCGGACGAGGAGGCCGAGAAGATCAGCAACGTTCGCGAGGCTGTTGACTACATCCAGAACAACGCTGGGGAACAGAACTAGGGTCTCCCCGCCACCGCCGCCCCAGCAAAGATCCAGTCTTGAAGAGAGAGCCACGTCGCGTCGCCGTCACCGGGGTCGGCCTGGTGTCGCCCCTGGGGGTCGGCACGGCCGAGAACTGGAGTGCCCTGCTCGCCGGGAAGAGCGGCATCGGCCCGATCACCCGCTTCGATACGACGGAGTACCCGTCGCGCATCGCGGGCGAGGTGAAAGGGTTCAATCCGCTCGACTACGTCGATAAAAAAGAGGTCAAGAAGAGCGACACCTTCATCCACTTCGCGCTGGCGGCCGCCCGCTTCGCGCTGCAGGACTCGGGGCTCCGGATCGACGAGGAGAACGCCGACCGGGTGGGGGTGGTCATCGGTTCCGGGATCGGCGGCCTGCCGCTGATCGAGGCGACCCACAAGATCCTGCTCGAGAAGGGGCCGAGCCGGGTCTCGCCGTTCTTCATCCCCGGGCAGATCGTCAACATGGCGGCGGGCCAGGTCTCGATCCATCATGGGGCCCGGGGCCCGAGCACCTCGCCGGCCACGGCCTGCACCACCGGCCTGCACGCCATCGGCGACGCGTTCCGCTTCATCCAGTCGGACGAGGCGGACGCGATGATCGCCGGCGGTACGGAGGCGGTGATCACGCCGCTCGCCGTTGCCGGTTTCTGCGCCATGCGCGCCCTTTCCACCCACAACGGCGAGCCCGAGAAGGCCTGCCGGCCGTGGGATGCCGGGCGCGACGGCTTCATCATGAGCGAGGGGTGCGGTCTCGTGATCCTCGAGGAGATGGAGTCGGCCAAGCGGCGGGGCGCTCCCATCTACGCCGAGGTCGTGGGCTACGGCATGAGCGCCGACGCCTACCACATCTCGGCCCCGCATCCGCAGGGGGAGGGCGCGGTGCGCGTGATGCGGGCCGCCCTGCGCGACGCCGGCATCGAGCCGGAGCGGATCGGCTACATCAACGCCCACGGCACCTCGACGCCGCTCGGCGACCTCTCCGAGGTGCGGGCGATCAAGACCGTCTTCGGCGACCACGCCTACAAGCTGGCGGTCTCCTCCACCAAGTCCTGCACCGGCCACCTGCTGGGAGCCGCCGGCGGTCTCGAGACCGGCATCCTGGCGCTCGCCGTCCGCGACCAGATCCTGCCGCCGACGATCAACCTCGACCATCCGGGTGAGGGGTGCGACCTCGACTTCGTCCCCCACACGGCCCGCAAGGTGGACCTCGAATACGCCGCCAGCAACTCCTTCGGCTTCGGCGGCACCAACGCCTCGATCATTTTGAAGCGGTATACAGGCGAGTAGAGGGGCTGCAGGGCCTCAGCGGTGGCTGGGGCGGCCTGCCCTCCGAGGCCTCACCCCCTGGCCCCCTCTCCCGGAGGGAGAGGGGGAAATACGAAAACGTCACACCATGGGCCCTCCCTCTCCCCCTGGGAGAGGGACCGAGGGTGAGGCCTCGAAGGGCAGGCTGCCTCAACCACCCCCGCCGCTCTGAATCTCCCTGCCCTCCAGCTCGCGCACGAAGAAGTCCATCGCCCGGGCGTAGAAGTGCCGCAGCTCCGCCGGCCGGAAGCCGTGCTTCTGGCCGGGGTAGAAGGCCTGCTCGACGGGGAGGCCGGCCTTGATCAGGGCGCCGCTCATCTGGACGGTGTTCTGCGGGTGGACGTTGTCGTCCGCGAGGCCGTGGACGATCAGCAGCCGGTCCTTGAGGTTGGCGGCGTAGGTGAGGGGGGAGGAGTCGCGGTAGCCGTCGGCGTTGTCCTGCGGGCGGTCGAGGTAGCGCTCGGTCCAGATCGAGTCGTAGAGCTTCCAGTCGGTCACTGGGGCGCCGGCGACGGCGGCCTTCCAGACCCCGGGGCGGTTGAGGACGCAGTAGAGCGTGTTGGCGCCGCCGCCCGACCACCCCCAGAGGCCGAGGCGGGAGGCGTCGACCCAGGGGAGGCTCTTCAGGTAGTCGACCCCGGCGAGCTGGCCGGCGAGGTTGACCGGGCCGAAGCGGCGGTAGTCGCGGTCTTCCCCCGACTTGCCGAAGAAGATCGAGGACTGGTTGTCGACGCTGAAGACGGCGAACCCCCGCAGCGCCATCAGCTTGTGCCAGACCGACCGGCCCCCCCAATTGTTGTCCACCACCTGCGAGCCGGGGCCGCCGTAGTGATAGATCAGCACCGGGTAGCGCTTGGACGGGTCGAAGCCGGCGGGCTTGAGCAGGCGCGCCGGCAGGCGTGAGCCGTCCGGCCCGGGGATGGTGAGGAATTCCCATTGCGGCAGCGCCGCCGCGTCGAGCCTGGGCGCGGCGGAGGGGAAGGGGACGACGGCGCCGTCCGCGAGCCGCACCTCGATGCGCGGCGGAGTGTTGGCGTCGCTCCAGACGTGCACCCAGGAGCCGGTGCGCGGCGAGACCAGGGCCTGGTGCCAGCCGGGCGCGGGGGTCAGCACCTCCCAGCCCCGGCTTTCGGAAGTTTCGGCGGCGTCGAGGCGCACCCGCGCCACCTTGCGGTCGATCGCGCCCAGCTCAGAAGTGGCGAAAGCGGTGACCAGGGCCCAGGTGCCGTCCTCGGCCACGGCGTCGAGAGCGGTGATCGACCACCCCTCGGGGGTCACCGGGCGCACCAGAGTGCCGTCGGCCCCATAGAGGTAGAGGCGGCGCCAGCCGCCGCGCTCGGAGCCCCAGAGGAAGTGGCCGTCGGGGAGGAACCGGAAGTCGCGGCCGAGATTGATCCAGGTCCGCCATTGCTCGGTCACCAGGGTGACGCAGGCGCCGTCGGCGGCACCGCAACGGAGGAGGTCGAGCCGGTTCTGGTCCCGGTTCATGCGCTGGATGGCGACCGCGTCGCCGCGGGGCGTCCACTGGAGCCGCGCCAGGTAGGAGGTGGGATCGCCGGTCTTCATCCAGGTGGTCCTGGACGTGGCGAGATCGGCGACGCCGATCCTCACCTGCGGATTGTTGGTGCCGGCCTTCGGGTACTTCTGCAGGATGATCTCCGGATAGAGCGGAGAGTCGTTGAGCAGCGAGTAGATGCCGACCGAGCGCTCGTCGAAGTGGTAGTAGGCGATGTGGGAGCTGTCCGGGCTCCACCAGTAGGCGCGGGGCTCACGGTCCCAGATCTCCTCGCCGTAGACCCAGTCGGTGATGCCGTTGAGCGTGGTGTTCTCCCGGCCGTCGCTGGTCAGCCGGGTCTCCTGGCTGCTCGCGAGGTCGAGCACGTAGAGGTCCTGGGCGCGCACGAAGGCGATGCGGCGGCCGTCGGGCGAGAAGCGGGCGTCGGTCTCCTCGATCTCCGTGCGGGTCAGCCGGCGGAGCTTCCCGGCCTTGAGGGTGGAGGGAGCGAGCGGCAGCAGGTAGAGATCGCCCTTGGAGGAGAGGAGCAGGGAGTCCCCCTGGGGGGCCCAGGAGTAGGCGTCGAGATCGAGCTCCTTCCCTCCTTCCCCGAGGTCCGCGAGCCGCGCCAGGATCTCGCCGCGGCCGGTCTCGGCGTCGTAGCGCCAGAGGGCTTCCTTGTCATCCTTCTTGCCGCCCTTGCCGTTGCCGACATCCCAGACGTAGATCAGGCGCTTGCCGTCGGGGGACCAGGCCTGCTGCAAGGGGCGGCGGCCATAGGCGTCCGGCGCCAGAGCGGTCTCGATGGTGAGCTGGCCGGTCTGCTCCTGCGGCGGGACCTCCGGGGTCGCGGCACGAGGGGCGAGCGCCGCGGCGGCGGCGAGGCAACAGGCGATGAGCGGATGACGCATGCGTTCTCCTCCAGGATGGTCGGAAGCGGGGGTGAGTTTACAGTGTAGGGCGGCGACCCGGGCCTCACGGGCACCCTCTTATCGGGTACGGCCTGCCCTCCGAATCCTCACCCTCGGTCCCTCTCCCGGGGGAGAGGGAGGGCCCTGCGGCGCAGGATTATGCCGAATCGTAGGGCCCTCCCTCTCTACGAAGTGGAGAGGGACCGAGGGTGAGGATTCGGAGGGCAGGCCGCTCCGCCCGGCAAGATGCTTATGAACCCGGGCTCTCCGCCGCCCGGGCCTCCTGCAACCTTTTCCTCCCGCCGCCCGTAGTGCTCAACGGTGAATGGAAAAACGGGAGGCAAGGTCATGAAGCCAGAGACGAAGGTTTTCGCGTTGGCCCTGGGGCTGGCGCTCGCGGCAGGGAGCACGGCCGCTCTTTTCGCGGAGCAGGTCCGCTCCTTTCAGCAGCCCTTCCCGGCGGCGGGCGAGATCCGTCTCGCCAATCTCGCCGGCCATACCGAGATCGTGCGCGGCCAGGGGCCGAACGTGGTGGTCGACGCGACCGTCCACGCCGAGGCCGGCAGCGCAGCCGAGACGCAGCGGTTGCTCCAGGGGATGCGGTGGGTGAAGGGGCACGACAGGAAGGGGCGCCCGGAGTGGGCCCTCTCCTATCCGGTGGACAAGTACCGGTCCTACAGCTATCCCACGGAGAACAAGGGGGAGAAGGACGACACGGGGCTGCCGTCCTTCCTGAGCTTTCTCAACAACATCGGCAACACCACCACCACCTACCGCGGCGAGCGGGTGAAGATCTATTACCGCAAGAGCTCGGCGCCGACGCTCTATGTGGACCTGCGGATCGCGCTGCCGGCCGGCGCCAACCTGGCCTTCAGCAACGCGGTCGGCAAGGTGCGCGGGGGGGACCTCGAGGGCTCCCTGGCGATCTCGACCGGGAGCGGCGACGTGCAGATCGCCGCGCAGTCCGGCCAGTTGGGGATCGACACCGGCTCGGGCGACGTCGTCGTCGGCTCGGCCCGCGGCGAGACCAGGATCAGCACCGGCTCCGGGGATGTGATCGTGCGGCGCTTCGTCGGCAACGGCTCGGTGGAGACCGGCTCGGGGAATGTGGTCGTCCAGAAAGTTTCCGCCGGCAAGCTGACCCTCGACACCGGTTCGGGCGACGTCACCCTGCAGGACGGCGAGGTCGGCCGGGTAATCGCGAAGACCGGCTCCGGCGGCGTCCGGGTGCTCTCGGTCGAGCTCGAGGATCTGATCGCGGAGACGGGCTCGGGCGACGTCACGGTGCGGAGCTCGCTGGCCAGGACCCGGCGGCTGAGCGCCGAGACGGGCAGCGGCGACGTCGACATCAAGGCCGGCGCGAACGCCTCGTTCAACATCGACTCCGACCAGGGGAGCGGCGACCTCAACGTGGGCTACGCCGACGCCGTCCTCCGCAAGTCCGGCCACAAGGTGGTGGGCGCCAGGCGCGGCAACGGCCGCACCGAGATCCACGTCGAGACCGGCAGCGGCGACTGCACGATCCGGCCGCAGGGGTAGGGGCGAACCCTCACCCCTGGCCCCTCTCCCGTCCCCTCCCACCCTCCCTCACCGGGAGAGGGGAAGCCCTGAAGGGGCGCCATTTGAGTAGCCTGGGGCGTAAGCCCCAGGTCAGGCGCCAGGAAGAAATCCGAGCCCCGAAGGGGCGACACCCAATGCTGCGGAGGTGTCACCCCTTCGGGGTTCTGATTGTGGCTATCTGCTAGAATCTACGCCATGAATCCCGCTGCCTTCCGGCCCCGTGCCCCGCATCGAACGGCGCCCTCCTGCCCGAGATGACCCTGGAGGAGCTCTTTTGCCAAAGCGTCGAGGCCCTCCCGCCGATCCTGCGGGGTCTGGGCCGGGAAAAGCGACTCTCCCCCGAGGATCTGGAGGACCTGCAATCCCAAATCCATCTCAAGCTGCTCGAGGAGGACTACCGGGTGCTTCGCCGGTGGGATAGCCGTTCCAGCCTCAAGACCTACCTGGTAACCGTGGTCTACAACATGTGGAACGATCGGGTACGCGGCGAGAAAGGCACGGTCCGCGTGTCCGCGGCCGCCAAGCGGCTGGGTCCTGCGGCGAAAGAGCTCGAGAGACTGATTGGGCTGGGGCTCAAGCTCGACGAAGCTTACCAGGTGATCAAGCCTCGTTTTCCGGGCCTGAGCCGCGGCGAGGCCGAAGAGATCGCGGCCCAGATCAACCCCAGGAGGGGCCGGCAGAAAGAGCGCATAGATGTGGCCGCGGGGCTACCAGACCCAGAGCCGAGGCCCGACAGACGCCTCGAACTGCAGAAGAAGTTCGCCGAGAAGCTCAAGGCGCTCGCCCTCATGAGAGGGATATTGTCGGAGCTTCCTGAGCAGGACCGCATCCTGCTCTTGGCCGCCCACGCCGAGGGAGTCAAGTTTTCCCGCATCGCGGGGAGCCTGGGGATCGTTCAGCGGCTCCTGTATAGGCGCAACGAAAGGCTTCTCAACAAGCTGAAGACCTCCTTGGAGGAAGCCGGCATCCGCTGGGAGGACCTGAGCGAGGTTCTAGGGATCGACGAGCCTCCAGAGACTCCGCCGCGCGCGTCCGCGGCCGCCAAGCGGTTGGGTCCTCCGGCCCCGGAGCTCGAGTATCTGCTCATGCGGCAAGGGTTCTCGTTCGACGAAGCCTACCAAGCGATCAAGCCTCATTTTCCGGGCCTGAGCCGCGGCGAGGCCGAAGAGATCGTGGCCCAGATCAGCCCCCCGCTCGCGCTCCGGTTCGAAGCTCTCATTGAACCAAGCGGGATTCCAGTGCACACTGGATTCCAGGCAATAGTGACCAAAACCGAAACCTGCATCACCCCGACTGATCTCGCAGCCTTCCTGGAGGGCAGCCTCAGGGGGGAAGAGCGCGACCGGATGGTCCGGCACCTGAACCATTGCTCGGATTGTTTCGACCGCTACATCGGGGCGGCACGGCTACTCGACGCGATCGAAGAGGAAGAGGCATCGGCCCTTTCAGCGGCGGATGGAAATCGAGCCGTCGATCCGAACCAGCCAACCTGAGGAGAAGAGCGAGCCGCAGGAGGGAAGCCCGCCAAGCAGCGCTGCCCGGCAGGGTCGTCGCTGCCCAGCGCACCGTGTAGCGCATGCGAGCGGAAGTGGCGGCGCTGACCCGCAGGGGTCGTGGTTGTCCGGCGAGCCGGAGGTACTGTTTGGCGGGGAGCGCAAATAGCGGGCATATCCGACGGGCATCTTAGGTGATGTTGCCCCCGATCAAGGTCTCACTTACGCCGCCGACCGCTAGGTGCCGCCCCCGTCGGGCTCAGCTATTTCTATTTCAGGCAAGGAGAGCCGGCCCAACCCCGGGTGATGCAGCCCCTGGCAGGGTGGCGGTTGCTTTGGGAGGGGGCCAGGTGGCGGCGAGAGCAGGGTCCGCCGCGCGGGGCGCTTACTGTGCTCGCCCGCCTCTCTCTTCCGATCCCGCTCCTCCCGCCGCGTTCAGGGCTGCCCGGCCGACCTCGTCCCCCCCGGTCCGTGCGGGTCGGAGTTGGGACGGGGTAAGCCTCTGTGAGATCCTCTGAGTGCTTCCCCTTCAATCATTTACAAGATCCATCACCTCTTCTCCCGGTGAGGGAGGGGGGAGGGGACGGGAGAAGAGGGCCGGGGTGATGAGGGCCTACATCTTCCCGTAGTTCGGCCCATCCCCCCCCTCGGGGGGCACCCAGGTGATGATCTGGTAGGGGTCCATGATGTCGCAGGTCTTGCAGTGGACGCAGTTGCTGGCGTTGATCTGCAGCCGGCGACCGGCGGGGGTGGCGGGGTCCTCCACCATCTCGTAGACGGCGGCCGGGCAGAAGCGCTGGCAGGGGTTGGCGTACTCGACGGTGCAGCGCTCGACGCAGATGCTGGTGTCGTGGACCAGCAGGTGGACCGGCTGGTCCTCGTCGTGGGCGGTGCCGGAGTTGTAGACGTCGGCCAGGCGGTCGAAGGTGAGCTTGCCGTCGATCGCGACCGGCGCCGGCTTTTGGAGCCGCTGCCCCTCGGGAGTGTTGAGGGGGACCATCCGCTCGTACCCGGCCTCGGTCAGCAACCGGTCCTTGACTCCCCAGCCGCGCCCGCCGGTCACCATCCCCAGTCCCCCCTGGAGGAAGCCGCCGAGCAGGCCGTGGTCGAAGGACTGGTGGAAGTTGCGCACCGGCCAGAGCTCCTCCTTGACCCAGCTCGCGTCGAGCTTCGTCTGATAGGCCGCCAGCCGCTCGGCGGTGGCGCCGCCGGCCTTCAGGGCCTCGACGATGGTCTCGGCGGCCAGCATGCCGGACTTCATGCCGAGGTGGATCCCCTTCAGGCGCTGGCTGTTGAGCGTGCCCCCCGAGTCGCCGACGATCAGGAAGCCGTCGCCGTACGGGCGGGGCATCGACCACCAGCCTCCCTCGGGGATCGCCTTGGCGCCGTAGAAGGACATCTTGCCGCCTTCGAGCATCTTGGCGATCTCGGGGTGGGTCTTCAGGCGCTGGAACTCGGCGTGCGGATCGAGCAGCGGGTTCTTGTAGTCGAGCCCGACGACGAGGCCGACGATGAGCTGATCGTTCTGCATGCCGTAGATGAAGCCGCCGCCGAAGTTGTCGAAGCCCAGCGGCCAGTTCATGGTGTGGATCACGCTGGCCGGCTGGACCCGGCCGGGGGGGAGATCCCAGACCTCCTTGAGGCCGATGGCGTAGAGCTGCGGGTTCTTCCCCTTCCAGAGCTCGAACGGCTCGGCGAGCTGCTTGACCAGGGTGCCGCGCACCCCTTCGCCGAGCACCGTGACCTGGGCGCGGATGTCGACGCCCGGCTCGTAGTTGGCCTTCTTCTCGCCGGTGCGGGAGATCCCCTTGTCGCCGGTGCGGACGCCGACCACCCGGCCGTCCTCGACCAGGGCCTGGGCGGCGGGGAACTCGAAGAAGATGTCCACCCCCTCGGCCTCGACTTTCGGGGCCATCCACTTGAGGAGCTTGCCGAGGGAGGCGACGTAGTTGCCGTGGTTGTTCATCGGCGGCGGGACGGGGATGGAGTACGCCTTCTTCGGCGTCATCCAGAGGACCTTCTCCCCCTCGATCTCGCCTTCGAAGGGGGCGGACTTCCAGTCGTCCGGGAAGAGCTCCTGCAGCGCCCGCGGATCCACCACGGCTCCCGAGATCGCGTGGCTGGTGATCTCCCGCCCCTTCTCGAGGACGCCGATCGAGAGCTCCAAGCCGTTCTGCTTGGCCAGCCGGGCGAGGTGGCAGGCCCCGGCCAGGCTGGCCGGCCCGGCGCCCACAAAGACGACATCCAGCTCCAGAGTTTCGCGCTCGTCGCTCATTGGTGTGATTTCCTCCCCGAGGGGTGATACAAAGCCGTCCCACGCGTTGGCTCGAAAAGCCTTTCAGGACGGCGCCGGGATGCTACCATGGCCGTCCATGGCCGTCATGGAGACCCACCTCGAAGCAGGCACCAAGCTGGCGGACGGCGGAGCCGCCCACGAGAGCCCTTCCACCGAGCGGCTTCATCTGAGCCGCGTCGGCGCGGCGCGCGTCGCTCCGACCTTCGCGGAGGACGTCCGCCGCGGTCTCACCGCCTCCTCCAAGTTTCTCTATCCCAAGTACTTCTATGACGAGCTGGGCTCGCGCCTGTTCGAGGCGATCACAGTCCTGCCGGAGTACTACCCGACCCGGGCGGAGGCCGAGATCCTGCGCACCCACGCGAGCGAGATCGTCGCCACCCTGGGCGGGCCGGTCTGGCTGCTGGAGCTGGGGAGCGGTGACGGGCAGAAGACCCGGCTGGTGATCGAGGCCTTGCTGGCCCGCCAGGGGAAGCTCGAGTACGTGCCGGTGGACATCTCCGAGTCCGCCGTCGAGACGAGCAGCCGCTCGCTGCTCTTCTCCTATCCGGAGCTCCGCATCACCGGCTATATCGGGGAGTACCAGACGGCGCTCCGCAGGATCCGCGAGGACCGGCGCGCTCCCGGGCTGACGCTCGTCCTCTTTCTCGGCTCCACGCTGGGGAACCTTGACCCGGAGGAGCGGCGGGTCCTGCTGCGCGACATCCGGGCGCTGCTCGACCCCGGCGAGGGCTTCCTCCTCGGGGTGGACCTCAAGAAGTCCGAGAGCGTGCTGGTCCCCGCCTACGACGACGCGCTGGGGGTGACGGCGGCGTTCAACCTCAACCTCCTGGTCCGCGTCAACCGCGAGTTGGGGGGGGAGTTCGACCTCGGCGGCTTCCGCCACAAAGCGGTCTACAACCCGCGGGAAGGCCGGATGGAGATGCACCTGGAGAGCCGCCACGCGCAGACGGTGGCGATCCGGAGCCTGGGGTTGGAGGTCCCCTTCGCCGCGGGAGAGACGATCCACACCGAGAGCTCCTACAAGTTCGACCGCGAGCAGATCTCGGCGCTGGCCGCGGACACCGGCTTCGAGGTGCGCAAGACGTGGACCGACTCCGAGGAGCGGTTCGCCTCGAATCTGCTGGTGGCGCGGTAGCCCCTCCGCCTTGTCCTTTGACAAGGCTCCCGCCTGCGCGTAGCATTCCCCGTCCGTGCCGGCGTAGCTCAGTTGGTTAGAGCGCCTGACTGTGGCTCAGGAGGTCTCCGGTTCAAATCCGGACGCCGGTACCAAGTCCCTTCTTTTTTTGACGGCAGCACCTGCAGTCCGCTGGAGGACGTTCCCATGACAGAGAAGACCGTGGAACCGCGTATCTCGCGCGGGCTGCGCGACCTCCTGCCCGCCGACATGCTGGCGCGGCAGTGGATGATCGACACCGTTCGCGGCGTCTATGAGCTCTACGGCTTCGTGCCGATCGTCACCCCCGCGATCGAATACCTCGACGTGCTGCGCGGCTCCGCGGCCGGCTCCGAGGCCCAGCAGTCGATCTTCACCGTGCAGAACCCGGAGAAGGAGGAGCTGGGGCTCCGCTTCGACCTCACCGTCCCGCTCGCCCGGGTAATCGCCCAGTACCGCGACCTGCCGCGTCCCTTCCGGCGCTACCAGGTGTCGCCGGTCTGGCGCGCCGACAAGCCGGACAAGGGGCGCTTCCGCGAGTTCACCCAGTTCGACCTCGACTCGGTCGGGGTCGTCTCGGAGGTCGCCGACACCGAGATCCTCGCCGGCATGTGCGACAGCCTGAACGCCCTCAAGGTCGGGCCGTTCCGGGTGCGCTACTCCTCGCGCGGCATCCTCAACAGCCTGCTCGCCTACTCCGGCATCCCCCCGGAGCGGGGGGCGGACGTCTTCCGCGTGCTCGACAAGCTGGACAAGGTGGGCGCCAAGAAGGTCCGCATGGAGCTGACCACCGGCTACGTCGACGCCTCGGGCGATCCGATCTCCGGCGTCGGCCTCGCCGAGGAACAGGTGGACAAGATCGAGCGCTTCCTGAAGATCCCCGCCGACGACCGTCGCGAGGTGGTGGCCCAGCTCCGCGACCTCTTCGCCGGCGTCGAGGGGGCAGAGGCCGAGATCGCGACCGTCGAGCGGATCTCCAGCCACCTCTACTCCCTGGGCTACGGCGACGACCAGGTGTCGCTCGACCTCTCGATCGCCCGCGGCCTCGCCTACTACACCGGTCCGGTGTTCGAGGCGATCCTGCTCGACGCGCCGCAGTTCGGCTCCGTCTTCGGCGGCGGCCGCTACGACGATCTGGTGATGCGCTTCCTGGGCGAGAAGGTCCCCGCCGTGGGCGCCTCGATGGGCGTCGACCGCCTGCTCGCGGCGCTGATCCACCTCGGCCGGACCGGGCACCAGAAGTCCACCGCCAAGGTGCTGATCACCAACATGGATGCCGCCCTACAGGACGATTACGTCGCGATGACCTGGGAGCTGCGCCGGGCGGGGATCCCGACCGAGCTCTACCTCGGCACGGCGAAAGGCCCCGGCAAGCAGCTCAAGTACGCCGACGCCTGGGGGGTGCCGATCGCTCTGCTCTACGGCTCGAACGAGAAGGAGAAGGGGATCGTCACCCTCAAGGACATGGAGATGGGGCGCCAGCGCGCCGAGGCGATCGCCAACCGGCAGGACTGGCTGGAGGAGCGCCCCGGGCAGCACGAGGTCCCCCGCGGCGAGCTGGTGGCGACGATCCGCGCCATCCTGGACCAGATCGAGGCGCAACGGCGATGAACGATTCGGCACATTCGAGCGTCGTCCTCGACGGCGCTTCGCTGACCCTCGCGGACCTCGCCCGCCTCGCCCGCGATCCGCGGGTACGGGTGGAGATGCACCCCGAGGCGTGGAGCCGCGTCGACGCGAGCCGGACGCAGATCGAGGGGATCGTGGCGCGCTACGTCGAGGAGTGGGAGAAGGAGGGGGGGCGGCCGGTCCTGGAGTACGGCGTCACCACCGGCTTCGGCGAGTTCAAGAATGTTCCCATCGCGCCCGACTGCCTGGAGGAGCTGCAGCGCAACATCCTGCTCAGCCACTCGGTGGGCGTGGGCGAGACGGCCGACGCCGGCAATCCGGCCAACTACTTCGAGCCGGACGCGGTGCGGGCGGCGCTCGTCATCCGCCTCAACGCCTTCCTCAAGGGGCACTCCGGCATCCGCCGCGCGGTGGTGCTCGCCGTCCAGGCGATGATCAACCGGGGGATCGTGCCGCTGGTGCCCATCCGGGGATCGGTGGGATCGAGCGGAGACCTCTGCCCGCTCGCACAGCTCTTCGTGGTGCTGCTGGGGGAGAGCCGCTACTACGTGGTGAACGAGCCGGGAGACTTCCCTCACGATTTCTTCAATAAGACGCGCGAGCTGCGCTCCGGCCTGGAGCACCTGCGGGAGGACCTCGGCATGGAGGTCCCCGCGCTCAGCTACAAGGACGGGCTGGCGCTCACCAACGGCGCCACCTTCTCGGCGGCGTTGCTCGCCCTGGCGGTCCACGACGGCGAGCGCCTCGCGGACACCGCGGACGGCGCTCTGGCGCTCAGCCTGGAAGCGGTCTGCGGCTGCGCCCGCGCCTTCGACCCGCGCATCCATCAGGCGCGGGGGCTCGCCGGCCAGATCACGACCGCGGCGAACGTCCGCGGGGGGATCCGCGGTAGCAAGCTGATCGAGAAGGCGGGCGCGGTGCAGGATGTCTACTCCCTGCGCTGCGCGCCGGCCGTCCACGGCGCCTCGCGGGACGCCATCGCCTACGCCCGGAAGGTGGCCGAGGCGGAGATCAACGCCGCCACCGACAACCCGCTCTTCTTCCCCGGCGACGAGACGCCGCCCTTCGATCACGAGTTCGCGTCCAACTGGCCGGCGGGGTACGACGGCCGGGAGCGGATCTCTTATTCGGCCGGCAACTTCCACGGCGAGCCGGTGGGCATGGCGGCGGACGTCCTGGCGATCGCGCTGGCCGAGCTGGCGAACATCTCCGAGCGGCGCACTCAGATGCTGCTCGACGGCCACCACAACCGGAGCCTCCCCCCGAACCTGATCCCGCACCGGGGGATCAACTCGGGGCTGATGATCGTCCAATATTGCGCCGCGGGCATCGTCTCCGAGAACAAGGTCCTGACTCACCCGGCGAGCGTCGACTCCATCCCTACCTCCGCGAATTCCGAGGACCACAACGCCATGGCCACCGTCGCCGCCCGCAAGGTGCGGACGGTGCTGCGCAACGCGCAGTCCGTGCTGGCGATCGAGCTGCTGGTGGCCGCCCAGGCCGTCGAGTGGCGGGTGGCGATGGAGATCGATCCCGCCAAACCGCGCCCGCAGGCTTCAACCGACTGGCAGCAGGCCGGTCGCGAGGCGGAGCAGTTCGAGGAAGGGACGCGGCCGGAGCGGCGGCAGGAGATCGCCGCGGCGCTTGGCGAAGGGACGCGGCGGATCTACATCCAGGTGCGGGAAGCGGCGCCGACGATGCTGCGCGACCGGATGCTGGAGGGGGATATCCGGGCGGTGCTGGGGCTGGTGCAGGGGTGAGGGTCGGGGCTCTGTAGCTCTGCGTTCTGGTAGGGTATTGATCAGACGGAGGACGCGCATGGAGTGGAACCAGATTCGCCAAACCTACCCGCATCGCTGGCTCCTCGTGGAAGCGCTGGAGGCGCACAGCCAATCCGGAAAAAGAATCCTGGAGGACCTGGCCGTGGTGGATTCCTTCCCCGATGGAACGGCGGCCATGCAGGGCTACAAACAACTGCACCATCGCGCACCAGAGCGTGAGCTTTACGTTCTCCACACGGATCGTGAAGACCTCGACATCGGCGAAGTAACCTGGTGGGGAATCCGGGCGGCTCAGTGAAGATTCGCTTGGAAGGTGGTCTCCTCTACGTCAGTGCCGAGCTGGTCTATAGGGCCCAGAAGCTCACCCTGAGCGAAGTCATTCTGGATACGGGATCCGCCGGAACGCTCTTTTCGGCGGATGAAGCCGTCAAGCTAGGTCTCGTCCCGGAGCCCAACGATCCGCTTCGGCGTGTCCGAGGAGTCGGCGGTTCCGAGTTCGTCTTCTCGAAGCGGCTCGACTCTCTGTCTCTCGGAGATCTGTCCCTGAGCAGCTTTCCGATCCAGATCGGAGCGATGGACTATGGTTTTCCGATCCAAGGGCTCATCGGTCTGGACTTCCTGATGCAAGCCAGAGCCGTAATTGATCTTTCAGGCCTCGAGATTTACGCTCCCCACTGACAAACTCACGAACGCCCGTTCCGTGCTCGCGGGTTCCCATCCGCGTCAGGCGAGTTCCGAACAGCCCTTCCCGGATTCCCGGCGGGTCTTCGCGAGGGCCGGTCCGGAGACGGCCGATTCCCAGCGGGCCTTCCCGGATTCCCGATCACCGACGGCGGATTCTCCCCGGCCCCTCGCGAGGCGCGGACCGGAATCCGCCAGCCGTTCGTCGGGACTCGCGAGCGCGCGATGGAAATCCGCGGAGCGCGAAACGGAATCGCGGAATTCTGACGAGAATTCGCGGATTTTGGGCGTTTGTGCCCGTGACCCCAGGCAGATCCATCTGATCTGCGAAAGACTAGGCGGCGGAGGCGAGCGGTTTTACTTCTCGATCGAGGCGATCCGAAAGCTCGTTCTTGGCCGTCTCAAGATCGAAGTCCACCTGCAATCCGAGCCAGAACCGCTCGGAGGTCCCGAAATAGCGGGCGAGACGGAGGGCCGTATCCGGGCTGATGGCGCGCTTGCGGAGGACGATCTCGTTGACCCGTCGAGGCGGTACGCTGATCTCACGCGCCAAGCGGTTTTGGCTGATCCCCATGGGCTTCA
>JBDSHF010000236.1:0-13265 GCA_039918595.1 Thermoanaerobaculia bacterium | reverse complement strand
GCCGCCGCGGTCGTTCCGGCTGGGGGTGCGGTTGAGTTTGTAGGGGCCTATGCCAGCACCGTCCGCCCGGCCAGCCTGGCGACGGTGGCGATCAGCTCGGAGGGGTCGACCGGCTTGGCGAGGTGGGTCTGGTAGCCGGCCTCCAGCGCGCGCAGGCGGTCTTCGGCGCGGGCATAGGCGGTGAGGGCGGCCGCGGGGACCTTGCCGCCCAGGGCGGGCTCGCGCGCCCGCACCTTGCGGATCAGCGAGTAGCCGTCCTCGCCCGGCACGCCGATGTCGGAGAGCAGGACGTCGGGCACCGCGAGGTCGAACGACGCCAGCGCCTCGGGCACCGAGCCGAAGGCCGCCACCTCGGCGCCGCACTGTTGCAGGGACAGGGCCAGCAGCTCGCGGGTGTCCGCCTCGTCCTCCACCACCACCACGCGCACGCCCGCCAGCAGATTGGGAGTGCTGAACAGGCCCGGCGACGTCATCCCGATCCCGGTGCGGTCGAGCGGATCGTCCTCGGCGAGCTCCGCCCGCAGCGGCAGCCGCACCGAGAAGATGGCTCCCTCCCCCTCTCCCGCGCTCTCGACCTCGGCGGTGCCGCCGTGCAGCTCGATCAGGTGGCGCACGATCGAGAGGCCGAGCCCGAGCCCGCCGTGGGTACGGGTGATCGACCCCTCGGCCTGGCGGAAGCGGTCGAAGACGTACGGCAGGAAGTCGGGGCGGATGCCGATCCCGCTGTCGCTCACCCGGATGACGGCGTTGCCCCCCTCCTCGCGCAGGCGGACCTCGACCCGGCCCGCCCGGGGGGTGAACTTGATGGCATTGGAGAGCAGGTTCCAGATCACCTGCTGCAGGCGGTCGGCGTCGCCGAGGACCGGGCTCGCCAGCGGGCCGATCGAGATGTCGAGGAGGATCCCCTTGGCGTCGGCCGCCGGGCGCACGGTCTCGAGCGCGGAGTCGATGATGCGGCGCAGCTCGACCGGCTTGAAGTCGAGCCGGAGCTTGCCGGTGATGATGCGCGAGACGTCGAGCAGGTCGGCGATCAACTGCGCCTGCGAGCGGGCGTTGCGCTCGATCGTCTCCAGCGCCCGGGCGCCGGCGGCCGCGTCGAGCTTGCCGGTGCGCAACACCTGCACCCAGCCGAGGATGGCGTTGAGCGGAGTCCGCAGCTCGTGGGAGAGGGTGGCCAGGAACTCGTCCTTGGTGCGGTTGGCCTCCTCGGCCTGCTTGCGCGCCGCCTGCTCGAGCACGAG
This sequence comes from Thermoanaerobaculia bacterium, assembly GCA_039918595.1. GTDB lineage: Bacteria > Acidobacteriota > Thermoanaerobaculia > Multivoradales > UBA5704 > DATARR01. The sequence continues at coordinate 12,024 of JBDSHF010000236.1, read as the reverse complement.
GAGGCGGGCGCGCTCCTGCTCGGCCCACTCGCGGACGCGGATCTCCCGCTTGAGCTCCTGGTTGGCCACCGACAGCTCGGCCGTCCGCTGTTCGACCAGCACCTCCAGATCGTCGTACATCCGGCGCAGGGCGGCGTTGGCCTCGGCGAGCTCGGCCGCGCTCTCCTCGACCTTGCGGCGCAGCGCCACCTTCTCGATGGCGTTGCGCACCGCCTGCTGGAGGCGGTCGCGGTCGACGTTCCCCTTCAGCAGGTAGTCCTGCGCCCCGCTCTTCATCGCCTCCACGGCCACCGCCTCGTTCCCCTGTCCGGTCAGCACGATCACCGGGATCAGCCGCTTCGCCCGCAGACGGGAGAGGAACTCTAGGCCGTCGACGTCCGGCAGCCGGTAGTCGAGCAGCAGGCAGTCGGGATTGCGGTCGTGCGCCAGCCGCAGCCCCTCCTCCCCCGTTTCGGCCTCCAGGAACTCATAGGCCTGCTCGCTGCCCTGGGCGAGCAGCCGCCGGTAGAGCTCCCGGTCCTCGGGGCTGTCGTCGACGATCAGGAGAAGGATCGGAGCGTCGGACATTCTCTGGGTCACTGCCCTTTCGGCAGGATCACGACCTCGAACCAGTAGTCGTTAAGCCGCTCGATGGCCTTCATGAAGCCTTCGACGTCGACCGGCTTCTGGATGTAGCTGCTGGCGCCCGCCTGATAGCAGGCCTGGACGTCGCGCTCGTCGGCCGAGGTGGTCAGCACGATGACCGGGATCTGCTTGAGATCGTCATTGGCCTTGATCTCGGAGAGCACCTCGCGGCCGTCGGTCCCCGGCAGGTTGAGGTCGAGCAGGATGACCCCCGGCCGCGGCGCGTCGGCGTGGCTTCCGCGGTGGAAAAGAAAGTCGAGGGCGTCATCGCCGTCGGCGCAGCGGAGGATCGGGTTCTTGAGACCCGAGCGGCGGAAGGCGCGCTGGGTGGTCTCGAAATCCTCGGGGCTGTCTTCCACCAGGAGGATCGGTTGTGTTGGAGGTTCAGGCACGTACGTCTCCTTCTTCGAGGGTGAAATAAAAGGCCGTCCCGGCGCCGGCGGACGACTCGAGCCAGATTCTGCCATGGTGCCGCTCGACGATCTTCTTGACGATGGTCAGCCCGGCGCCGGTGCCGCCGCCGTACTTGTCGCGGCCGTGCAGGCGCTTGAAGATCCGGAACACCGAGTCGTGGTGCTTCTCCGGGATGCCGATGCCGTTGTCGCGCACGTAGAAGACCGGCGGGCCCGCGGGGTTCTCCCGCCAGCCGATCTCGATCCACTTGTCCGCCTTGTCGTTGTACTTCATCGCGTTGACGATCAGGTTGTGGAAGATCTCGCCAACGCGGACGCGGTCGGCGTGGACGGCGGGCAGGGGCCGGAGGACCCTCACCTCTACTCTATCCTCCTGGAGGGAGATGGCGAGCGAATCCAGCATTTCGGCCACGATCTCGTTCAGGTTCACCTGGTCGACGGCAAGGTCGACGCGCCCCAGGCGGGAGAACTGGAGGAGCGAGTCGATGAGGGTCTCCATGCGGCGGGTCAGCCGCATCAGGGTCTCGAGCTTGGAGCGACCCTCGTCGTCGAGCTTGGCGGCGTAGTCCTCGATCAGGAAGCTCGAGAAGTTGTGGATGCCGCGCAGCGGCTCCTTCAGGTCGTGCGAGGCGATGTAGGCGAAGTCGTCCAGCTCCTTGTTGCTCTGGTTGAGCTCCTCGTTGCGCTGCTCGAGCTCCAGGGTGCGCTCTCGCACCCGCTGCTCGAGCGCCTCCTTGGCCTCCCGCAGCTCGGAGTCGCGGTTCTGGATCTGCGCGAGCATGTCGTTGAAGGCGTCGACCAGGGTGCCCAACTCGTCGGAGCTTCGCCGGTCCGCCCGGATCGAGTAATCCCGGCGCTCGGAGACCGCCCGCGCCGTGCCGGCGAGCGCGAGGATGGGCCCCGAGATCAGGCGCTGGAGCCAGGAGGAGAGCAGCAGGGCCACGATCCCCGAGGCCAGGAAGACGACCAGCACCGTGATCGCCTGCGACCAGACGCGCTCGATCAGCTCGTCGAGATTGCTGCGCAGGTAGACGGTGCCGATCCGCTCCCCTTTGAGGAGGATCGGCCGGAAGACCGTCAGCGCGCTGTCCTCGAACCGGGCCTCCTCCGGCCCGGGATGGGGAGGAACCCGCCCACCACCGCCGCCGTTGGGCTCCACGTGTACGAAAACCTGGCCGTCCAGGTCGTAGACGGCGGCCCCGACGATCGAGCGGCGCACCCCCAGCGCGGTCAGCGTTTCGGTCTCCGCGGCCGGGTCCCGGAAGCTCAGGGCGGCGGTGCTGTTCTGGGCGACGATGTCGGCCAGCGAGATCAGGTCGCGCTTCATCTCGTCCTTGAAACGCACCACATTGAAGTAGATCAGCGCGAAGCCGGCCAGCAGCAGGGCGCCGCCGGTCGTCAGCAGCGCGATGAGCATCAGCTTCTGGTGGATGGGGACGCGCTGAAGCCGTCGCAGCATGGCTCAGAACCCCGGCCTGGCGCCCGGGGCGGTGACGATCCGCCTGGCGAGCTGCAGCAGCTTCGAGCTGATCCGCAGCCCCGCCCGGTCGGCGAACTCCGTGTTGATCTCGAAGCGAACCTTCGAGCCCTCCAGAATGAAATTGATGATCACGCCGTCGTCGGCGAAACCCTTGGAATCCCCCACCGTGAGCACGGGAGAGCCCTTGACCGCGGCGAGGACCTGCGAAATGCGGTCGTGCTCCGAACGGCTGATGAACAGGATCTGGCAGCCGGCGGGCTTGGAGAGCGAATCCATCCGCACCACTTGCAGCTTGTGGCTCCCGACCTGCTCGCCCGCGACCTCCTGCAGGCTGCCGCCGAACGGGTCGTCGCCCAGCACGCAGATCTTCAGGCTGTTCGGGTCCGGAAACGCCGCCGGGGGCCAGTCCACGAACTTGGCGAAGTTGTAGAGGAACGCCGCCTTGACAGCGTACTCCTCCGCCGTCTGGGCCGGCGCGGCGCCCGGCACGGCGAGCAGGAGGGCCAGCAGGAGGGCGGGCAGCAGGAAAAACGCGCCGCGGCCTCGCCGCCCGGGATTGAAATCCCGGGCTACCGACGGCCGTCCCCTCCGGGACTCCCAGACACCCGTTTCCTCCCAGAGCCCCGGGAAGGGGCGATTGTCGGTAGCCCGGGATTTCAATCCCGGGCGGCGGGCGGGCCATCCCGCTCGTCTCAGAAGCGCCATGTCACCCTCCCGTAGGCGCCGCGTTCGACCTCCTGGCGGACCGGCGAGGGGGGGCCGAACTCGGGGTGCCGGGCATGCAGCAGGTTCTGGCCGGCAAGGGAGACTTCGAGCCGATCCGAGGCCTGCCAGCCGAGCCGCAGGTCGAGCTCGGTGTAGGCCGGCACCACGGGCGCGGGCAGCCGGGCGACGTAGCGCACGGTGCCGTCGAGCTCGAAGCCGCCCGGCAGGTCAATCAGCGAGCGCAGCACCAGGCGGCTGCGCGGATCGTTCCCCTCATTCCTGCCGCCACTCGGATCGGTGCTGCCGGGGTCGAGGCTGAGCTGCTTGTCGAAGTAGGCGTAGCCGGCGTGCAGGCGCCACCAGGGGGTCGCCTGCCAGCTCGCGCGCAGCTCGGCGCCCCAGGTCTCCGCGTTCAGCCGGTTGGCGATCACCTGCGTGCTGTCCGGCAGACGCTCCACGGTCCGCAGGTCGTTGTAGACGTTGTAGAAGGTCGCGAGGTCGATCTGCACTCCCGTCCGCGGTTGCAGGCGGTAGCCGATCTCGTAGGCGAGCAGAGATTCGGGCTTGAAGTCGTGCGAGCCGGTGAGGAAGGGGCGCCCCTCGACGTCGTAGAAGGCGATCTCCTCGTCAAGGCGGGTGGGCGTGCGCACGGCGCGGGAGATCGCCGCCCACAGGGTGCGGCGCTCGTTGGGGACCCAGGCGAGGCGCGCGCTCGGCTGCACCTCGAACCCGGTCCAGGCGTTGTGCTCGACCTTCGTGCCCACGGTCAATCGCAGGTGAGGCTGGAGCGCGAGCTCGTCCTGCGCGAAGGCGCTGAACAGGTTCTGGGTCCGGCTTTCGGGGAGGAACGACACCCCCTGGCTGTTGCCCACCTGGTCGTGAGTGACCCGGTAACCAGCTCCCCAGACCAGGTCCTGTCGAGCTCCGATCGGCTGCCGGTGCTGGTAGTCGACGTCCAGCGTGTGGCGGTGCTCCTCGAACCAGAGGGGGATCTGGCGGTGGGTGTAGTCATAATAAACCTGGATGCTCGAGCCTGAATTTTCCGCGTAGGTATGGGTCCAGCGGCCCAGCAGGTTGGCGCCGTCGAGGTCGGTGTCGGCCCGCCTGATGACCCGCTGCCCGGCGAGCCCGTGGTAGGCGTCCCCCTGGAGGGTGAGGGCGCCGGCGCCGCGGTCGGAACGGTCGACGCGGAATCCGGCCTGCCCCCGGCGCAGCGGGTCGCGGGCGCTGTCGCCGTTCGCGAAGGCGAGCGAGTCGCGATAGGAGTACTTGCCGTAGGCGCGGTAGGCGGTCCCCTCCCCCAGCTTGCCACCCTGGCGGAAGCTGGCCAGGGCCCGCTCCTCGGTGCCGCCGCCGAGGCTGACCAGCGACCCCTGCGTGTCGCGGGCGCTCTTGGTGAGGATGTTGATGACGCCGTTGACCGCGTTGGCCCCCCAGAGGGTGGCGCCGGGGCCGCGGATGATCTCGATGCGGTCGACGTCCTCCAGCATCACGTCCTGGACGTCCCAGAAGACACCCGAGAACAGGGGCGTGTAAACAGTGCGGCCGTCGATCAGCACGAGCAGCTTGTTGGCGGTGGTGATATTGAAGCCCCGCGAGCTGATCGCCCAGGTGCTGCCGTCGGACTGGGCAACCTCCATGGAGGCGACGATGCGCAGGGCGTCCGGCAGGTTGTTGGCGCCGGAACGGCGGATGTCCTCGCCGGTGATCAGGACGATCGCCGCCGCGGCCCCCGAGACCGGCTCGCTGCGCCGGGAGACCGAGGTGACGTCGATCTCCATCAGCTCCTCGATGCTGAGGCCCTTCAGCCGGGAGGACTGGGCGAGCTGATCCTGCTGGACCGGGTACGCCGGAGCGGCCGCGGCCACAAAGGACAGGACCATCAAGGTCTCCGAGAGACTGGGATGCTTCAACATTTCCTCCGCTTCAAGGGGGGGTTATTCCCCACCGCTTTGGGGAAAATCATAGAGCAGACGGCGCAGGTTATCGAGGTCGGCCGGCTTGGTGAGATGAGTGTCGAAACCCGCTTCGAGGGCGCGCCGGCGGTCCTCCTCCTGGCCGTAGCCGGTCAGCGCGATGAGGAAGGCCGACCGCAGCTCGGGGTCGGCGCGGAAAGCGCGGGCCACGCCGTAGCCGTCGAGGCTCCCGGGCAGCCCGATGTCGCAGAGCACCACCTCGGGGCGGAAGCCGCGCGCCTTTTCCAGTCCCGTGGCGCCGTCGAAAGCCACGTCGGCCTCGTGCCCGGTGAGCCGCAGCAGCAGGCTCAGGCTCTCGGCGGCGTCGACGTTGTCCTCGATGATCAGGCAGCGGCGGGCGCGCGCCCCCCCGGGACCGGTGTCGGGCAGGGTCGTCTCCTCCGATGTTGTGGAGCCGATGACGGCGCCGGCGAGCGGCAGGCGCAGCGTCACCTCTGTCCCGCCTCCCAGCCCCGGGCTCTCGGCCTCGACCGCGCCGCCGTGCATCTCGATCATCGCCTTGACCAGGGCGAGGCCGAGGCCGAGGCCCCCGCGGCCGCGGTCCGGCCCGCGCTCGGCCTGGCTGAACGGCTCGAAGGCGCGGGCGAGCAGCTCCGGCTCCATGCCGATGCCGGTGTCGCGCACCACGACGGCGGCGGTGCCGGGCTCCGGTTCCCGCACGGCGAAGGAGATCCGCCCTCCCGGCTCGGTGAACTTGCCGGCGTTGTTCATCACATTGCCGACCATCTGGGAGATCCGCGTCGGATCCCCCTCGACCCAGAGGGGCGCGCCGGGGAGGTCGAGGTCGATCCCGAGGCCCGCGTCCTCCAGGTCGAGCCGCTGGTCCTCGACCATGGCGCGGACCGTCTCGACGAGGTCGAGGCGCTCCCGCCGGAGCAGGATCTTCCCCCGCGAGACGCGGGCGATGTCCAGCAGGTCGTCCACCAGGCGGGTCAGGTGGAACACCTGCCGCTCGATGGTGCGCAGGGCCCTCCTCTCCTGCTCTTCGGTCAGGTTGGGAGACCGCAGGAGGTGAAGGCAGTTGCGGATGGGGGCGAGCGGATTGCGCAGCTCGTGGCCGAGCATGGCGAGGAACTCGTCCTTACGGCGGTCGGCCTCGACCAGTTGATCCGTCCGGCGCAATAGCTCCTCCTCGGTCCGCTTGCGGTCGGAGATGTCGCGGTCGATGCCGGAGGCTCCGACCAGCCGTCCGCCCGCGTCGCGGACCGGCGAGAAGGTCAGCGAGATGTCGAGCCGCTCGCCGTTCTTGCGCACGCGGGAGGTCTCTAAGGGTTCGACCTTGATCCCCTGCCGGAGCCTCTCGAAGACCGCCGTCATCAGGGGGCGCTGGTCCGGGGGGACGATCAGGTCCAGCATGCGGCCGACCGCCTCGCGGGCCGAGTAGCCGTACAGCCGCTCCGCCCCGGCGTTCCAGCTCGTGATGACGCCGTCGAGGGTCTTGCCGATGATCCCGTCCTGCGACGAGTCGACGATGGAAGCGAGCCTCTCGCGCTCCTCCTCCGTCCGCTTGAGCTCGGTGATGTCGAGGAAGGTGACGACGACGCCGTCGATGACGTCCTCGATCGTCCGGTAGGGGAGGATCCGCAGGAGATACCAGCAGCCCGACTCCTCGACGTTAACCTGACGCTCCTGGGTGGCGAGCGTCCGCAGCACCTTCCGGATGTCCTCCACCAGGTCGCCCCCCTGGAAGCGGGGGGTGACGTCGGCGATCGGCCGGCCGACGTCGCCGTCGATCAGCCGGAAGACCTCGACCGCCGCCGGGGTGAACTTCTTGATCCGCAGCTCGCGGTCGACGAAGACGGTGGCGAGGCGGGTGCTCTGGAAGAGGTTCTGCAGGTCGCCGTTGGCGCGGTCGAGCTCGTCGAGCTTCTTCTTCAGCTCGGCGTTGACCGTCTCCAGCTCCTCGTTGACCGACTGCAGCTCTTCCTTGGACGTCTGCAGCTCCTCGTTGGCCGACTGCAGCTCCTCGTTCATCGACAGCAGCTCCTCGTTGGAGGAGACCAGCTCCTCGTTCGAGCTCTCCAGCTCCTCGAGCGTCGCCTGCAGGTGGTCCTTGGTCGACCGCAGCTCGGCCTCCAGGCGGCGGACGATCGGATCGTCGGCGAGGATCTCGCCCGGCATCGCCTCGAAGTGCGCCTCCCCCACCGCCGTCACGACCTCCTGGAAGACGATCATGAACAGCCCCGGGTCCTCGCCCAGCTCCGGCATCGGCCGCACGACGACGTTGACCCGCTGCGTGCCCCCGTCCAGCTCGAAGGCGACGTTCTCGTGGACGACTATCACCCGCGAGCTCACCGCCTTGTGGAGGGCCGTGCGGACGTCGAGCCGCAGCCCCTTGCGCGCCATGTCGACGACGTTGACCGTCGGGGTCCCCGGCGGCGCCTCGAGATAGCGCCCGGTGCGCGGCGAGAAGTAGATGATGTCCCCCCCCTCGTGGACCACCACGCAGGCCGGGGCGTAGCTGTCGAGCAGGATCGCCTCGAACGTCCGCGCCACCTCGAGCTGGCGGGGCGCCGCGCGCCGCTGCAACTCCTCGGTGGGACGGATGCCCAGGCGCCCCCGCTCGCTCAGCGGGAAGCTGAAAGGGGGACGGCTGACGGTATCGCGCGACTGGAAGACGCGGTGCTTCTTGTCGATCGTGCGGAACAGCGCCGGCTGCCCCGCCACCATCTCCGAGGGGCCGAGGAAGAGGAAGCCCCCCGGCCGCAAGGCGTAATGGAAGAGGGAGATCACCTTTTTCTGCAGATCCCCCTCCAGGTAGATCAGGAGGTTGCGGCAGGAGACCAGGTCCAGCCGCGAGAACGGCGGATCGGCGATCAGGTTGTGGAGCGAGAACAGGCAGAGGTCCCGGATCTCGCGCGAGACCTGGTACATGTTGCCGTGGCGGACGAAGAAGCGCTCCAACCGCTCGGGGGAGATCTGGCCGGCGATCCCCTCCGGATAGAGCGCCTGCCGCGCCGCCTCCAGCGCCTGGACGTCGATGTCGGTGGCGAAGATCTGCACCTGCGGCGGCGCGGCGAGCGTCGCCATGTGCTCGCGCAGCAGGATGGCCAGCGAGTAGGCCTCCTCCCCGGTGGCGCAGCCGGGGAGCCAGACGCGCACGAAGCCGTCCGCGTCCTTCCCCTCGAACAGATGAGGAATGACCTTGGCGGCCAGGAGAGCGAAGGCCTCGGGATCGCGAAAGAAGTGGGTCACGCTGATCAGCAGGTCACGGAAGAGCTGCTCAACTTCTCTGGTGTCGTTATTCAGCGACTCGACGTAATCATATACCGAAGCGGACCGCGACTCGGTCATCCGGCGGCGCACGCGGCGCACCAGGGTGCTCTGCTTGTAGTGGCGGAAGTCGTGCCCGGCCACCCGGCGCAGGATCGCGCAGATCTTGCCGAGATAGCCCACGACCTCCTCGCGCAGCCGCTCGGGGCTCCCCCCCTGCCCTTCCCGTAGCCGCTTCTGGTGCTCGATCAGCCGGGCCGGCATCTGTCCGATCTCCAGGACGTGATCGGCCGCGCCGGTGAGGACGGCGCCGCGGGGCATGCTGTCGTAGCGCGCCGTCTCCGGAGTCTGCACCAGCGTCAGCCCGCCCCGCTCCTTGACCGCCTTGAGGCCCAGGGCGCCGTCCGTGCCGGTGCCCGAGAGGACGATGGCGACGGCATCGTCCTCCTGGTCCTCGGCGAGAGAGCGGAAGAATCGGTCGATGGGTGAGCGGCGGCCGCGGATGCGCGCCGGCTTCGAGAGGTAGAGCACGCAGTCGTCGACGGTGAGCGTGCCGTGCGGCGGCATGACGTAGATCTGGTTCGCCTCGATCACCGTCTCGTCCTCGACCGTCCGCACCGGCATCGGCGTCAGCGGCGCGAGCAGCTCGGGGATCAGCGTCTCGTGGCGGGGGGAGAGATGCTGGATCAGTACGAAGGCGAAGCCGGTGTCCGCCGGCATCTGACGGAACAGCTCCTGAAACGCCTCCAGGCCGCCGGCCGAGGCGCCGATCGCCACCACCGGGCAGGGGTGGGAGTTCGGGCCCTCATTGCCACAGCCCTCGGCGGCCTCGGCCGCCTGGTCCCGCTCCTCCCCCTGCCCGTCTATCAGGTCCGTCATCCCATAACCCCTCTGGCCGCTCGGTTGAAACGACCCGATCTATCCAAGAAACATGCCAGCAGAAGAGTGGGACGGCGGGGACAATGAGCGGGGGAAAAGCTGGTGCCGGAGACGGGACTCGAACCCGTAAACCCTTGCGGGTGGAAGATTTTAAGTCTCCTGCGTATACCGTTTCGCCACTCCGGCGGCGGGAGAATTCTACAGCGGGAGGAGCTTCTTTACGCGGGCACCTATTTTACGCGGGCCCGACCACCCGCCCGCGGCCGAGCAGGCGGGCGAAGACCTCGCGGGAGCGCTCCAGCAGCTCGATCCCCAGGTCGGCCCGCCCCAGGCGGCCGGCCACCAGGGCGAGATTGAGGAACAGGGCCGCGCCGTCCGCCGAGCTCAGCAGGTCCGCCTCGTCGGACATCCTCTCCATCGCCTCCACCAGCCGCGCGAACGCCTCCCCGTGATCCCCCTCGGCTTCGTGGGAGATGCCGATCTCCAGGAGCTGATCGAAGTTACGGAAGGCATTGAGCTTCGTCACGTTCATCGAAGAAGATCTCCCAGACGGGACAAAGCCCCGCCGTCGTGCATTAGATTAGCCGGTCGGCTATGAGAGTGTAGCATGGGGGCGGGGGTGCCGGCTGGAGCGTCCTGCCCTCCGAATCCTCACCCTCGGTCCCTCTCCACTCCGTGGAGAGGGAGGGCCCTTCGGGCAAGGTTGTCGCCCCACCAGCGGGCCCTCCCTCTCCCCCGGGAGAGGGACCGAGGGTGAGGCCTCGAAGGGCAGGACGCTCCGACGGGCAAGATGCTGTGGAAGGACACGGCCGTGCTAAAATCTCCTTTCCACGAAGCCCCAGGGTTACCCCCTGGGGCTTTTCCTTTTGTCTGGAAGGGAAAAATCGAGGAAAGAAAAATGACCGACACCGAATTCGTCAGCAGCTTCGAGGACCGCACTCTCCCGGCCGTCGCGTTCCACCACCGCGACCATGTGCGCCTGGCGTGGATCTACCTACGGCGCCATGCCCCGCTGGAGGCGCTGGCGCGCTTCGCCGAGGGGCTGAAGAGCTTCGCCGCCTTCAACGGCCACCCCGGCCTCTACCACGAGACTATCACCTGGGCCTACCTCTTCCTGATCCACGAGCGGATGGCCGGCGGCGCCGCGGAGGAAACCTGGGAGGAGTTCGCGGCCCGCAACCCGGACCTGCTCGCCTGGAAGCCGTCCGTGCTCGACCGCTACTACGATCCGGAGACGCTGGACTCCGAGCGGGCGCGGCAGATCTTCGTGCTGCCCCAACCAAGAGCGGCGGAATTCCTTTAGACTTTCCTGAACCAAGGAGGAGAGAGCGATGTTCAAGGAATTCAAGGAATTCGCGGTCCGCGGCAACGTCCTCGATCTGGCGATCGGGGTGATCATCGGCGCCGCCATCGGCAAGATCATCACCTCGCTGGTGGACGACGTCCTCATGCCGCCGCTCGGCATGCTCCTCGGCCCGGTCGATTTCTCGAACCGCTTCATCAGCCTGACGGGAAAGCACTACGACAGCCTGGCCCAGGCCAAGGCCGCCGGAGCGCCGACGATCAATTACGGCCTCTTCTTCAACGCCATAATTACCTTCCTGATCGTGGCTTTCGTGGTCTTCCTGATCGTCCGCGCGGTGAACCGGATGCGGCGCGGCGAGGAGACGGCGCCGCCGGTGGTCAAGGAATGCCAGTACTGCCTCTCCCCGATCCCGATCCAGGCCAGCCGCTGCCCGCATTGCACCTCGCAGCTCGCGGCGGCGTGAATTCCGACGGTGGAATCGGGATCGCCCGTTCCGCCCTCCCGATCCGCGGCAGCGCGATCTGGATGCGTGCTACGGCCCTCCGGAGCCGCGGCAGCGCCCTGCCGGACTGCGGTTGCGCCTGGTGGATCCGCGTAGCGGCCCTCTCGATCCGCCAAGCAGCCCGGCGCAAGGGTGAGCGCGCCCTCTCGACGGGAGAGCCGGCCCTCCGGTACTGCCATAGCGCCCTGCCGAACGCCCTGACGTGGCTCGCGAGGGGAGCGCCGCGCTTCCGGCGGGCCGTGCCGCGCACCGGGAGGGCCGCGTTGCAGGGCCAGAGGGCCGTGCCGGGGATCCAGGGGGCAGCCTTTACGCTCCACGGGGCGCGGCCGCAATTTCGGAGGGCCGTGCCGCCGAGGCGAAGAGGCGCGTCGCGAGTCCTGAGGGCCGAGGCGCCGGTCCATTGAGCGAAAGCGGAATCCCGCGGGGCCGGAGCGCCATTCCCGACGGGCGCCTGAGAGAAGGAGCGGGCTCGCCCCAGCAGAAAGGTGCCACTCTTTCCTGATGGGCGGCCCGCCCGGCCATGGTGGCCGGCTCCGCGGCCGCCCCAGAGAGGAGAGACCTCGATGCATCGAGCGATCCGTTCCCTCGCCTTCGCCCTGGCCCTGCTGGTCCTGCCGTCCGGCGCGGTCCACGCCCACCCCCTCGCCGCCCGCCCCTCCCCCACCGGTTCCCTCGGCGCGCTCTGGCAATGGGTAGCCTCGTACCTCCCCGCCTGGACCAAGGCGGGAGGCATGATGGACCCCAACGGGTACACCACCAAGTCCGGAAGCTCTATGGACCCCAACGGAGCCCCTCACAACCTCCCCGCCCCACTCCCCACGTCGGACTCCGGCGGGGCGATGGACCCCGACGGCTAGAGCCTCGTTACCGCTTCTTAAGACGCCGGTTCCGGGAACCGGCGTTTTTCTTTCTCCCGCGTGTCCCGA
>JBDSHF010000235.1:0-5888 GCA_039918595.1 Thermoanaerobaculia bacterium | reverse complement strand
AGGGCAAGGCGATCCGCGACGCGCTGTCCCGCGTCGGTTTTTCGGGCGTCGACGACGTCCGCGCCGGCAAGAGCTTCGAGATCTCCCTGGGGTCCGACGACCCCGAGACGGCCCGCCGGCAGCTCCGCGACATGTGCGAGAAGTTGCTCGCCAACACCGTGGTCGAGGACTATGCGGTCGAGCTCCTCGACGGCGAGAACGGGATTCGGCCATGAAGGCCGGCGTCGTCGTCTTCCCCGGCAGCAACTGCGACCACGACGTCTATCACGTCCTCAAGCACGTGCTCGGCCAGGAGGCCAACTTCCTCTGGCACCAGGACGACAGCCTCCAGGGGAGCGATCTGGTAGTGCTCCCCGGCGGCTTCGCGTACGGCGACTACCTGCGCGCCGGCGCCCTCGCCGCCCTCTCGCCGGTGATGGGCGCGGTCCGGCGCCACGCCGAGGCCGGCGGGCTGGTGCTCGGCATCTGCAACGGCTTTCAGGTGCTGCTCGAGGCGGGCCTGCTCCCCGGCGCCATGCGCCGCAATCAGAACCTCCGGTTCCTCTGCCGGGACGTCTACCTGAAGACCGAGCGGAACGATCTGCCGTTCACCTGGAAGCTCCCGGCGGGGAAGGTGATGCGGATCCCGATCGCCCATGGCGAGGGGAATTACGAGGACTCCCCCGAACGGCTCGACGCCCTGGAGGCCAACGGCCAGGTCGTCTTCCGCTACGTGACGCCGGAGGGCGCGCGGGCGGACGACGATCCACAGTGGAACCCCAACGGCGCGGCGCGGGGGATCGCCGGCATCTGCAATCCCGGGGGGAACGTCCTCGGCATGATGCCCCACCCGGAGCGCTGCTCCGAGCCGATCCTCGGCAACACCGACGGTCTCGCCCTGCTGGCGAGCGCGGTGGAGGCGGGGAGCCGGGTCCTCCTGGAGACCGGGCGATGAAGGGGGTCAAATGACGGTGCTGCAGGAGCCCCTGGTCAGCGCGGAGACCGCCCGTTCGATCGGTCTCACCGAGGAGGAGTTCGAGCGGCTGAGGAAGATCCTCGGCCGCGAGCCCAACTGGACCGAGCTCGGCATCACCTCCGCCCTGTGGAGCGAGCACTGCTCCTACAAGTCCTCCAAGATCTACCTGCGGGAGTTCCCGACCGAGGGGCCGCACGTCGTCCAGGGTCCGGGCGAGAACGCCGGCGTGGTCGACATCGGCTACGGCTGGGTCGCGGTGTTCAAGATGGAGTCGCACAACCATCCGAGCTTCATCGAGCCCTATCAGGGGTCGATGACCGGCGTCGGCGGGATCCTGCGCGACATCTTCACCATGGGCGCCCGCCCGATCGCCTGCATGGACGCCCTGCGCTTCGGCGAGATCGACGCGCCCCGCATGCGCTCCCTGATCGACGGCGTGGTGCGCGGCGTCGGCGACTACGGCAACTGCATGGGCATCCCCACCGTTGGCGGCGAGACCGGTTTCCATCGCTGCTACAACGGCAACATTCTGGTCAACGCCTTCGCCCTCGGCATCGCCCGGCATGACCAGGTCTTCCATGCCCGGGCGAGCGGCGCCGGCAATCCCCTCCTCTACGTGGGGAGCCGCACCGGGCGGGACGGCATCCACGGCGCCACCATGGCCTCCGAGTCGTTCGACGCCGAGAGCGAGCAGAAGCGGCCGACCGTGCAGGTGGGCGATCCGTTCACCGAGAAGATCCTCCTCGAGGCCTGCCTGGAGGCGATGCGCACCGGCGCGATCGTGGCGATCCAGGACATGGGTGCCGCCGGGCTGACCAGCTCCACCTTCGAGATGGCGGGGCGCGGCGGCACGGGCCTCCGCCTCGACCTCGACCACGTGCCCCTGCGCCAGCCGGGTCTCACCCCCTACGAGATGATGCTCTCCGAGTCGCAGGAGCGGATGGTGCTGGTGGCCAGGAAGGGGCGCGAGGGGGAGCTCGAGCAGGTCTTCCGCCGCTGGGGGCTGGAGGTGGCGAAGATCGGCGAGGTCACGGACACCGGTCACGCCGTCCTCCTCTGGCACGGCGAGACCGCGGCCGACATCCCGATCCACCCGCTTACCGAGGAGGCGCCCGTCTACCGCCGGCCGGTGGCCGAGCCGTCCGACCTCGCCGAGCGCTGGCGCGCCCCCGAGGTGCCGCAGCCCGCCGATCCGCGGCAAGCGCTCGAGCGCCTGCTCGCCACTCCGGAGTTCGCCAGCAAGGCCTGGATCACCACCCAGTACGACCACACCGTGCGCACCAACACCGTGCAGGGCCCGGGCGGCGACGCCGCGGTGCTGCTGCTCAAGGGGACGCCGGCCGGCCTCGCCATGACCTGCGACGTCAATCCGGTCTACTGCTACTTCGACCCCCGCCGTGGCGGCGCCCAGGCGGTGGCCGAGGCGATGCGCAACCTTGCCTGCGTCGGCGCCGAGCCGGTCGGCCTCACCGATTGCCTCAATTTCGGCAATCCCGAGCGGCCGGAGGTCTCCTGGCAGTTCCGCGAGGCGATCCGCGGCATCTCCGAGGCCTGCCGCGCGTTCGGCGTGCCGGTGATCTCGGGCAACGTCTCCTTCTACAACGAGACCGAGGGGGCGTCGATCTATCCGACCCCGGCGGTCGCCATGGTCGGCGTGATCCCGGATCTCGCGGGCGTGCCCGAGGCGTCGTTCCGGAACCCGGGGGACCGCATCGTCCTCCTCGGCGAGGACCGCTCCGAGTTCGGCGGCTCGGCCTACCTGCGGCTGCTTCACGACTTCGAGCAGGGGCGGCCGCCGGCGGTGGACCTCGACGCCGAGCTGCGCCTCGCCCGTCTCCTGCGCTCGCTCGTCGCCAGGGGGATTCTCAATACGGCGCACGACCTGTCGGAAGGCGGGTTCCTGATCTCCCTGGCCGAGGCGTGCTTCGGCCGCCTGCTGGGAGCCCGGGTGGAGGTCCCCCTGGCGGGGGCGGACCTGTTCTCCGAGTCTCAAGGCCGGGCGATCGTCGCCTGCCCCCCCGCCGCGCTCGACGCGGTGCTCCGGGCGGCGGAGGAGGCGGGGGTGCCGGCCCGCGAGATCGGCGAGGTCGGCGGCGATGTGCTAGCGGTGCGGTCGGCGGGGGAGACGTTCAGGGCTCCGGTCGCCGGCCTGCACGAGATCTGGTCGACGGCCCTGCCGAAGGCTCTGGGGATGTAGGCCGGCAGGTGGGTGAATGCGAGAATTTCGCGGCGCGATCTTTCGTTGACGGCAGGGGGTCGAGTTTTCTTTCGGGATAAAACGTCATGTGTGGAATCTTCGGCATCGACGGCTGTGACGACGCGGCCAACCTGACCTACCTGGGCCTCTACGCCCTCCAGCATCGCGGCCAGGAAAGCACCGGCATGGTCTCCTGGGACGGGCAGCAGCTCCATCTGGAGCGGGGCATGGGGCACGTCTCCGACATCTTCAAGGAGAAGGTGATCGCCCGCCTCCCCGGCCGCCGGGCGATCGGCCACACCCGCTATTCGACCGCCGGGTCGAGCGTGGTGGCCAACGCGCAGCCGATCGCGGTGAAGACCTCGATGGGCCCGGTCAGCATCGTCCACAACGGCAACCTGGTGAACCCGAACGGCATCCGCGAGCGCTTGGAGCTCGAGGGCTCGATCTTCCAGACCACCAGCGACACCGAGGTCATCCTCCACCTGATGGCGCGCAAGCCGAGCGCGGACATCGTCGAGTCGTTCATCGCCGCCCTGGAAGAGGTGCGCGGAGCCTACTCGCTGCTGCTGGTGACGGATACCTGCCTGATCGCCGCGCGCGACCCCAACGGCTTCCGGCCGCTCGTCCTCGGCGACCTCGACGGCTGCCCGTGCTTCGCCTCCGAGACCTGCGCCTTCGATCTGCTGGGCGCACGGCTGGTGCGCGAGCTGGAGCCTGGGGAGGTGGTGGTCGCGCGCAATGGGCGGGTCGAGAGCTATCGCCTGTCGCAGCGCGCCGAGCCGACCCGCTGCATCTTCGAGCACGTCTACTTCGCCCGCCCGGACAGCCGGCTGTTCGGCGACTCGGTGGCCCAGACCCGGCTGCGGATGGGCGCGCGCCTGGCCCGCGAGGCGCCGGCGGCGGCGGACATCGTCGTGCCGGTGCCCGACAGCGGCCTCTACGCCGGCATGGGGTACAGCCGCGAGTCGGGCCTGCCGCTCGAGTTCGGCATCACCCGCAATCACTACGTGGGGCGGACGTTCATCGAGCCCAAGCAGTCGATCCGCAACTTCGGGGTGAAGATCAAGCTCAATCCGGTCAAGGAGCTGTTGACGGGGAAGCGGGTGGTGCTGCTGGACGACTCGATCGTGCGCGGCACGACCTCGCGCAAGATCGTGCGGATGATCCGCGAGGCGGGGGCGGCCGAGGTGCACCTCCGCATCTCCGCGCCGCCGACCGAATGGCCCTGCCACTACGGGATCGACACCCCGAACCGCAACGAGCTGATCGCGGCGCGCCACAGCATCGAGGAGATCCGTGGCTACGTCGAGGCGGACAGCCTCGCCTACCTGTCGCTCGACGGCATGCTCGGCTCCGTCAGCGGCCCGCGCGACAGCTACTGCACCGCCTGCTGGACCGGCGACTACCGCGTCGTCCCGGAAGACCGCCGCCAGGCCGAGCTGTTTCCGATCCGGGCGGAGGGGGAGTAGGGGCGAAGCGGGCGCGTGTATCGTATACTCGCGACATGGCTACCGGACCGACGCAATCCCGTTTCAGCAAGGAAGAGTTCGCCCGGCGCGGTGACGAGATCTACGACCGCGACATTCTTCCGAAGCTGAAGCCTGAAGACGCCGGTAAATTCGTCGCCATTGACGTCGAGACTGCGGATTACGAGTTGGCCGCGGACGAGCTGAGCGCCGCGGACGGCGTGTGTGCTCGTCATCCTGAAGCGCAACTCTGGCTCCGGCGGGTTGGTTCACGTCATCTTTACCGCTTTGGGTACCACCGCCAGACGGCTTAGCCTCGTGATCCACGGGATCGTCAACTCCAAGCTGGAGCCCACAGTTCGCCTCTCGATTCGAGGGCCGGAAGGGGAGACTGCTGCTGAGGCTGTCATAGACACTGGTTTCAATGGGGCTTTGAGTCTGCCCTCTACGTTGATTGCGGAATTGGGTCTCCGCCTCAGGACTCAAGGCCTGGGTGTGTTGGCCGACGGAACGGAGAGAACCTTCGACATCTATGAAGCGTTGGTTCTTTGGAATGGCCGCTTGCTGCGCGTGCCTGTAGGGGAGATCGAAAACACCCCTCTTTTGGGTACGAGCCTGCTTCATGGCAGTGAGTTGGCCATTCAGATCATCGAAGGAGGAGAAGTCGCCATTCGGGAACTGGGTTCTTCCTGACGATCGTTCCTGAACGGCGTTTCTCAAATTGCCTGTCTGGGCTAGACTCCTGCCGCTTTGAGCGATCAGGTCGACATCGCGGCGGTCCGGGAGTACCTGCTCGGTCTCCAGGACCGCATCTGCGCCGCCTTGGAGGCGGAGGATGGGGGAGCGCGCTTCGCCGAGGATGCCTGGGAGCGGCCGGGTGGCGGCGGCGGGCGGTCGCGGGTGATGGCGGAGGGGGCCGTTTTTGAGCAGGCGGGGGTCGGCTTCTCTCACGTCTTCGGCCCGGGTCTCCCCCCTTCGGCCACCGTCCAGCGGCCGGATCTGGCCGGTCGCTCCTTCGAGGCGGTCGGCGTCTCTCTCGTCTTCCATCCGCACAACCCCTATGCCCCCACGACGCACATGAACGTGCGGTTCTTCCTCGCCCAGAAGGAAGGGCACGATCCGGTCTGGTGGTTCGGCGGTGGCTTCGACCTCACCCCCTACTACGGGTTCGAGGAGGACGCCGTCCACTTCCACCGTGCCGCCCGCGCGGCCTGCGAGCCGTTCGGCCCGGAGGTCTATCCGCGGTACAAGAAGTGGTGCGACGAGT
>JBDSHF010000234.1:0-15060 GCA_039918595.1 Thermoanaerobaculia bacterium | reverse complement strand
GCCAACCCGCTGCTCGAGCGGCTGAAGTTCATCGCCATCTTCGACTCCAACCTCGACGAGTTCTTCATGAAGCGGGTGGGCGGGCTCAAGCAGCAGCTCGCGAGCAACGTGCGCGAGCTCGCCCCGGGCACCGACGGCACGCCCCAGCAGCAGCTCGCCGCGGTCAACGCGAAGGTGCGGCCGATGGTGGCGCGCCAGCGGCGGCTGCTCAACGCCGATCTGCTCCCCGCCCTGCGCCAGCACGGGCTGGAGATGGTGAGCTGGGACGAGCTGCGGGGGAGCGAGCAGCGCCACCTCGCCGAGGAGTTCGACCGCCAGTTCTTCCCCGTGCTGACGCCGCTGGCGGTCGACCCCGCCCACCCCTTCCCGTTCATCTCGAACGTCAGCCTGTCGCTCGCCGTCTCGATCAAGGCCCCCGGGGACCTCTCGCCGCGCTTCGCCCGGGTCAAGGCGCCGCACATCCTGCCGCGCTGGGTGCAGGTGCCCAAGACGCTGCGCTTCGTGCCACTGGAGGAGGTGATCGCCCGGCACCTCGACCGCCTGTTCCCCGGCATGGAGGTCGTCGAGTCCTACCCCTTCCGGGTGACCCGCAACGCCGACGTCCATCGCAACGAGGAGACGGCGGAGGACCTTCTGGAAGTCATCCAGGAGGAGCTGCGCGAGCGCCGGTTCGCCACCGTGGTGCGGCTGGAGGTGGCCCGGGGGATGCCGCGCTGGATGCTGGAGCTGCTCTTCGAGGAGCTCGAGCTCGGCGAGTCCGAGCTCTACGAGGTGGAGGGCCCGCTCGCCCTCAAGGACCTGATGTCGCTCGCCGGCTCGGCGCCCCTGCCGTCGCTGCGCTTCCGCCCCTGGACGCCGGTCACCCACCCGCGGTTTCACCTCGAGGCGGACGATGCGGGCGGCGTTTTCGGCGCGGTGGCCGCGGGGGACATCCTGGTCCATCACCCCTACGACTCCTTCGCCACCAGCACCCAGCGGTTCATCGAGACGGCGGCGGACGACCCGGCGGTGTTCGCCATCAAGCAGACCCTCTACCGCACCTCGGCGGGATCGCCCAACATGCAGGCGCTGATCCGGGCGGCCGAGGCCCGCAAGCAGATCGCCATCACGGTGGAGATCAAGGCCCGCTTCGACGAGGCGGCCAACATCGAGTGGGCGGAGGCGCTGGAGGGGGTGGGGGCTCACGTCTGCTACGGCGTGGTGGGCCTGAAAACCCACGCCAAGATCGCCCTCGTGGTGCGCCAGGAGCGGGAGACGCTACGGAGCTACGTCCACATCGCGACCGGCAACTACAACCCGGAGACGGCGAAGCTCTACACCGACCTCGGCCTGTTTACCGCCGACGAGGAGATCGCCCAGGACGTGGCCCAGCTCTTCAACATGCTGACCGGCTTCGTCTTCCAGCCGCGGTTCAAGAAGCTGCTGGTGGCGCCGAGCAGCATGCGCCAGCGCTTCCTGGAGATGATCGAGCGCGAGGTCGAGCACCACAGGGCGGGGAAGGGGGGGCACATCATCGCCAAGATGAACGCCCTCGACGACCGGCAGATCATCGACGCGCTCTACGACGCCTCGGCCGCCGGGGTGGAGATCGACCTGATCGTCCGCGGCATCTGCCGGCTGCGGCCGGGGCTGCCGGGCAAGAGCGAGACGATCCGCGTGATCAGCATCGTCGGGCGGATGCTGGAGCACGCCCGCATCTTCTATTTCGCCAACGCCGGCAAGCCGGAGTACTACATCGGCTCCGCCGACTGGATGACGCGCAACCTCGACGCCCGGGTCGAGGCGGCGGTGCCGATCGAGAACCCGCGGCTGCAGGAGGAGATCCAGGCGATCCTCGACCTCCAGCTCGCCGACAACTGCAAGGCCTGGGACATGCGGGCCGACGGTTCCTACGTCCAGCGCCACCCGGCGCCGGGCGAGGAGCCGCGCGGCAGCCAGGAGCTGCTGATGCAGCAGGCGCTGGAGCGGGCGGGGCGGTAGGCGATGGCGGTGCGTTGAGGGCGACCGCAGGTCGCCCCTACAACCTCCGGCATGAGGTAGATGTTGGGCGAAGGTTGTAGGGGCGACCTGCGGTCGCCCTCAACGCATCGCCGTCCTCCTCAACCCATCTCCCAACGCTCCGCGCCCACCAGCTTCACCAACCGATCGAGGGCCGCTTCCAGCGAGGCCCGCCGCGCCTTGCTCTCCCTCACGCCGGGCTCCCACCAGAGGTTCTTGACCTCCAGCACCCCGCGCTCGCGGTGGAGCTTGGGATCGAGCCGGCCGACCAGACGCTCCCCCTCCAGGATCGGCAGCACGTAGTAGCCGTGAACCCGCTGGGCCTCCGGCACGAAGGCCTCGAAGCGGAAATCGAAGTTGAACAGGCGGAGAGTGCGCTTGCGGTCGCGCAGGATGGGATCGAAGGGGGAGAGCAGGCGGACGCGCGGCGGGGCGGGCGGCAGGGCGGCGGCGCGGGCCTCCCAGTCAGGGACAGCCCAGGAGGCGCGCGGACGGGAGCCGTCGGCGGTCTCCACCTGCACGGCGGCGATCTCCCCGGCGGCCGCGGCGCGCTCGCCCCAGGCGCGGGCCTCCGCCAGCGAGACGGCGCGCCAGAAGCCGGCGAGCTCGTCGGCGCTGGCGATCCCGAGCCGCTCCAGGGCCGAGCGGCAGGCCCAGTCGCGGTGCTCCTCGTCGCTCGGCCGCGGGGCCGCGTGAGCCGCGGGCAGGACCCGCTCGGCGAGGTCGTAGACCTTGTGGAAGCTGGCCCTCCCCGCGATCGCCAGCTCGCCGGTGCGCCAGAGGTACTCCAGCGCGGCCTTCTGCGGCTTCCACCCCCACCAGGCCTTGTCGGTCCCCTCGGGGCGCTCGTCCTCGAAATCGCGGGTCATCAAAGCCCCGTCACAGGCGATGCGCTCGCGGACGTGGCCGATCACCCGCTCGGGGTCCGGACCGATGCGCTCCATCCACCAGGGGTGCTCGAGCACGCGCCGGCGGTAGCGCTCGAAGCGGACCTTCCAGTAGGGGTACCAGACCGTGGGGATGGCCGAGGCGTCATGCGTCCAGTGCTCGAAGAGCCGCCGGTCGCGCTCCAGGAGCCGTTCGAGGAGGCGCGGCTGGTAGCTCTGGAAGCGGGCGGCGAGGGTCAGGTGATGCGCCCGCTCGACGACGTTGATCGAGTCGATCTGGACGAAGCCCATCCGCTCGATCACCTCGTAGAGGGCGCCCGCGGTCGCCTTGCGGCGCGGATCGTCGAGCAGCCCCTGGGCGCCCAGCAGCAGGCGCCGGGCCGTGGCGGTGGGGACGGTGGGGAGGGGGGAGGATTTCGGCGGCACGGGGGAGAGGATATCGGAACCCCGCCCTACGCCGCCGCCTGCTCGAACCGCAGCAGCGGGTTCTTGCGCGCCCGCACCAGGTAGGAGGAGATCTCGGCCACCAGACCGGGGGTGGCGCTGTCCATTTCGGCGGCGCGCTGGAAGACGGCGAGGGCGGCGAGGGCCTGGCGGTGGATGTCGTGGGAGAGGAAGACTTCGAGCATCTCCGCCGCCAGCGTCCGCACCTCGGCGGTGCGCCCTTCCTCGAGGTAGAGGCGGGCGAGGTCGAGCGTCACCAGCGAGGCGTCGTACCCTTGCCCCTCGGCGAGGAAGCGGCGCCGGATCTCGCCCAGAGTCGACTCGGCCTCGTCCAACCGGCCGAGGCGGCCGGCGATGCGCCCTTCGAGCCAGGCGAGGCGGAGCCCGGTCCAGGAGCTGGAGAATTCCTGGTAGGTGTGGCGGAAGCGCTCGAGCTGGCCGAGCGCCTCCTCGGCGCGGCCGCAGTCGGTCAGGAACCAGGCGAGGTTGTGCCGGGCCATCAGCACCAGGCGCGGCTCATGGTGCCAGTCGACCAGGCTGAGCCCCTTGCGGAGCTGGCGGATCGCCTCCTCGTGCCAGCCGGAGTAGCCGAGGAAGACCCCCTTGCTGATCATCGCGCGCCCCTTGCGGTGGAGCTCGTTGAGCTCGCTGTAGATGTCGATTACCACGTCGAGCAGCTCGGCGGCCTGCTCGAAGTGCCCCTGGTCGCTGAGCAGCGAGGCCCGCAGGTCGAGGATCCTGGCCTCCTCGAGCGGATCGGCGGAGCCCCCTTCGGCCAGCCGTTCGGCGCGGGTGAGCGCTTCCTCGGCGCCGGCGAGGTCGAAGGCGATGCGGCGGGCGTTGCCGAGGTAGGCCCAGGCGCGGGCCTGGAGATCCTGGACCACAGAGCGGCCATAGCGCTCGCCGTCGAGCAGGCCGGCGAGCAGGAGCCCCCGCTCGGCCAGCCCGATCGCCCGGGCGGCGTCGCGGAACCCTTCCTCGAAGCTCTTCTCGATCAGCAGCTCGCAGACGGCGAGGGTCTGCAGGCGGCGGTCGAGGCGGAGCAGGACGGGCCACTCTTCCCACGGCTGGTCCAGCAGCTCGGCAAGCCGGGCGGGCGCCTCGCTCCGCTCGGACCCGGCGCGGGAGAGCCGCTCCCCGAGCGCGGAGAACAGGCGATCCCAGGCGGCGTCCTGGCCGGCTTCGTCCATGGCGGGAGCGAACGCGTGCCGGAGCAGGTCGTCCACCTGCCGCTGGCAGAGCGCGCACCCGGAACGCAGATGGTCCTCGATCCAGCGCTCCTCCGCCATGGACGCCGCGCCGCGCGAGAACCTCTCGAAGGCGTTCCGATCCGGGTGACACACATTCATCAACCTGTTCCTCCCAGGGAAACAGCAACACGATCGGGCTTGTCCGCCCAGTGAGAGTGAGCCCCTCTATCTTTAAAGTTGCTGCTAGGGCGAAAAAAGTGACACCGGCGCCAAAACACCGGTGTCGATCGTAGAAATCAGCCGTCTCTAGTGGGAGCCGTTGGGGTCCATGGCCCCGCCGGCGAGCTCGAAGAAGTAGTGCAGGAGCGAGGCGAAGAGCCCCCGGGGAGAGTCAGTTCTCGCCGGATCCTCGACGTTGCGGTGGGGGCGGAGCGAGAGGGCTTGCGACGGCGCGGCGCCGGTGGCGGCGGCAAGGGTGGTGGAGACGAGCAGGGCGATGACGACCTTCCGGAAAGCGCGGGTTGACATGAAATCCCCTCCAAGGGCCGGGCGATCCGGTCCGGCCACTACGGCCTCTGCGGTCGCCCTTACCCCTTAAGGTGCGCGTTCAACCCCGGGCTGGAACGCTAAAACAGCGGAGATCCTCCTTGTAGCTCTTGCAAGGCCGCCGGTGTCCGACTCCCGTAATTTTTTAGCCGCTTTCCGCAAGAGGTCCTGAGACCGGGACGGCCCGGAACCGTCCCCAGGAGAGTTTTTCCGTGCCGCCCTTTTGGAGTCAGCCGTGGTCCGCTCGTGGTCCGCATCTTGCAGCCTGTATCCCCGCGAGGAGTATGAACGAGTGATCTTCCGAAGCTTTTGGATGGCTGGTTTCGAGTGTTCCTGTCACCGTCGCTCTGACGGCAGGCGGCTCGATATGATCGCGGCGACCGGGCACGACCTGTTCGCCGGGAAGGACTACGTACGGGCGCGGCGCCTCGGGATGGAGACCGTGCGCGACGGCGCGCGCTGGCATCTCATCGAGCGCTCTCCGGGCCGCTACGATTTCTCCTCGCTGCTCCCGATGGTGCGGGCGGCCCGGGAGGCCGGGGTGCAGGTGATCTGGGATCTCTGCCACTACGGCTGGCCGGACGGCCTCGACATCTTCCGGCCCGAGTTCGTGGACCGCTTCGCCGATTACGCCCGTGAGGTCGCGCGGCTGATCGCCGCCGAGACCGACGAGGCTCCCTGGTACTGCCCGGTCAACGAGATCTCCTTCTGGTCCTGGGCGGGAGGGGACGTCGGCTACCTCAATCCCCGGCAGACGGGGCGGGGTTTCGAGCTCAAGGCGCAGCTCGCGCGGGCGGCCCTGGCGGCGATCGACGCCGTCTGGAGCGTCGACTCGCGGGCTCGTATCCTTCACTGCGATCCGGCGATCCACATCGTGGCCGATCCGAAGCGCCCGGCGATGCCGGCCGAAGCCGAGAAGCACCGGCTGGCCCAGTTCCAGGCCTGGGACATGATCGTGGGAAGCCTCTGGCCGCAGCTCGGCGGCGACGAGCGCTACCTGGACGTCGTCGGGCTCAACTACTACCCGGCGAACCAGTGGATTCTGGACGGACCCAGGATCGAGCGGGGGGAGCCGCTCTACCGCCCTTTCCGGGAGATTCTGCGCGAGGCCTGGGAGCGCTATGGCCGCCCCTTGGTGATCGCCGAGACCGGGGCCGAGGACCGCGCGCGCGCCGAGTGGCTCCGCTACATGGCCGACGAGGCCCTGGCGGCCATCCGCGGCGGGGTTCCCGTCCACGGCCTCTG
This sequence comes from Thermoanaerobaculia bacterium, assembly GCA_039918595.1. GTDB lineage: Bacteria > Acidobacteriota > Thermoanaerobaculia > Multivoradales > UBA5704 > DATARR01. Next base: position 8,750 of record JBDSHF010000234.1, on the reverse strand, counting down.
TCTTTATCCGATCCTCAACTATCCGGGCTGGGATGACGACCGCCACTGCCAGAGCGGTCTCTGGGGGTATCCCGACCCGATGGGGAATCGTGAGATCCACCTTCCGCTCGCCGAGGAGCTGGCCCTGCAGACCGCGCGCTTCCGTGACGAGCCGGAGTTTTTTGCCAGAGATCAGGACCCGGACGCGCGCCGCGAGCCGGGCGAGGAGGAGAGCGAAAATGCATCCTTTTGAGGAGGCCACCCGACCCGTGACCGGCCTTACCACCAAGCCGGACGTCGTCTGCCTTTCTCATTTGCGGTGGGATTTCGTCTACCAGCGGCCGCAGCACCTGATGAGCCGCTTCGCCCGCGACCACCGGGTTTTTTTCTTCGAAGAGCCCGAATTTCATGATCGTCCGGCCCGGCTCGACATCAGCGAGCGTCCCGGCGGGGTCCGGGTCGCCGTGCCGCGCCTGCCGCATGGGCTCTCCGCCGAGCAGGTCGAGGCGGCCCAGAGCGATCTCCTCCAGGGGCTGCTCGCGGACCACGGCATCGCCGACTACATCCTCTGGTACTACACGCCGATGGCGCTCGGCTTCTCCGGCGGCCTCAAGCCCTCGGCCGTCGTCTACGACTGCATGGACGAGCTGTCGCTCTTTCGCGGCGCGCCGCCGTCGCTGCTCGACCGCGAGCGCCGGCTGCTCGAGCTCGCCGACCTCGTCTTCACCGGCGGCCAGAGCCTCTACGAGGCCAAGCGCGAGCGCCACTCCGCCGTCCACGCTTTCCCGAGCAGCATCGACTCCGAGCACTTCGGGCGGGCGCGCCGGCCGGTGGCCCCCGAGCCCGCCGACCAGGCCGCGATCCCGCACCCGCGGCTCGGCTACGTCGGGGTGATCGACGAGCGGATCGATCTCGACCTGCTGGCGGCCGCGGCCGAGGCGCGGCCCGCCTGGCAGTGGGTGATGATCGGCCCGGTGGTCAAGATCGACCCCGAGAGCCTGCCGCGGCGGAGCAACATCCACTACCTGGGGATGAAGTCCTACGACGAGCTGCCCGCCTACATCGCCGGCTGGGACGCGGCGCTGATGCCGTTCGCGCTCAACGATTCCACCCGCTTCATCAGCCCCACCAAGACGCCCGAGTATCTGGCGGGCGGGCGGCCGGTGGTCTCGACCCCTATCCGCGACGTGGTGCGCCCCTACGGCGAGCTGGAGCTCGTGGAGATCGCCGAGGACCCCGAGTCCTTCGTCGCCGCGGCCGAGCGGGCGATGACCCGCTATGGCGAGGGGGCGCCCGGGCGCGCGGAATGGCTGCGCCGGGTCGACGATTTCATCGCCCGCGGCTCCTGGAGCCGCACGTTCCGGCAGATGTCGGACCTGATCGAAGGCGCAGTCTCCAAGCGCCGCGGCCGGTCCGGCGGAACGATTTGACAGATTTTACGGATTGAGTTCACGGCGGATGGCCCGCTCCGTGTGCTTCTGGAATGACCACTCGAAAGGAGCCGGTTCGATGTTCGACTATTTGATCGTGGGTGCAGGTTTCGCCGGCAGCGTGCTCGCCGAGCGGCTGGCCCGGGGTTCTGGAAAGAAAGTTCTCGTGGTGGACCGCCGGCCGCATATTGGTGGGAACGCCTTTGACCATTACGACGACGCGGGGATCCTGGTCCACAAGTACGGGCCCCACATCTTCCATACCAACTCGAAAGAGGTCTTCGAGTACCTCTCGACCTATACCAAGTGGCGCCCCTACGAGCACCGGGTGCGGGCGAGCGTGGACGGCCAGTTGGTGCCGATCCCGATCAACCTGGACACCATCAACCAGCTCTACGGGCTGCAGCTCACCAGCATGCAGGTCGAGGACTTCTTCGCCTCCGTGGCCGAGCCCCAGGAGACCGTCCGCACCTCCGAGGACGTGGTCGTCGGCCGCGTCGGCCGCGAGCTCTACGAGAAGTTCTTCCGCAACTACACCCGCAAGCAGTGGGGGCTCGACCCCTCGCAGCTCGACGCCATGGTCACCGCCCGCGTGCCCGTGCGCACCAACCGGGACGACCGCTACTTCTCCGACACCTACCAGGCGATGCCGCTGCGTGGCTACACCCGGATGTTCGAGAACATGCTCGACCACGACAACATCAAGGTCCTGCTCAACACCGACTACCGGGAGGTCCTCGAGTTCATCCCCCACGAGAAGCTGATCTACTCCGGTCCGGTCGACGAGTTCTTCGACTACCGCTACGGCAAGCTCCCGTACCGGTCGCTGAAGTTCGAGTTCGAGACGGTGAACCAGGAGTGGGTGCAGCCGGTGGCGGTGCTCAACTACCCCAACGAGCACCTCTACACGCGGGTCACCGAGTTCAAGCACCTGACCGGCCAGGAGCACCGGAAGAGCAGCCTGGTCTACGAGTACCCGATGGCGGAGGGGGACCCCTACTACCCGGTGCCGCGCCCGGAGAACAACGAGCTCTACAAGAAGTACCAGGCGCTGGCGGAAGAGCGGTCGGACGTCCACTTCGTGGGCCGGCTCGCCACCTACAAGTACTACAACATGGACCAGGTGGTGGCGCAGGCGCTCTCGGTCTACGCCCGCATCGTCGGCCAGAAGCGCTCCGAGGCCACTCGCGCCGAGGCGCCGCGGCCGGCGGTCCCCACCCTCCTCACCTCCCGAACGGAGCGGCGGCAGCCGACGAACGGGAACGCCGTCCTCGCCGAGGCCTCTCCAGCAGTGGGGAAAGGGGCGTAAGAAGAATCTCTCCAGAAAAGGCAAAGGGGACCGGAAAACTCCGGTCCCCCTCGGGCGTGTGGCGCGCGACGCCGATACGGAAGCGCCGCGGTAGGTGGGTTGGGTACCGCGGGGCGAAACTTCCGCCGTGGGATTCCAAGAACCGGCGGCGGACGCTCGTCGGCGGAATCCCGGAAAGATCCTGGTCGCCTCGAAAGGCGACCTCGAGATGGACTATACAGCAATGAGCATGTCTATGGAAGAGCAGTCCTTTATCTCCAGCTAACCTTTGAGCTCTAGGAGAGTTGGAGCCTTGATACAGTCCCCGCCATGGAGACGCGCTCGGTCGACCGGCCGCGGCGGCTGCGGGAGGCGAAATGAGCGACGGCGAGGAACGGCAGGCGACTGGGGAGGAGCGGCGCCTGCTCGACCGGCTCGCCGTGCCCCCCGGCCTCTGCGCGAGCTGCGAGCACCTGCGCCTGCTGGCTTCCCGGCGCAGTGTCTTCGTGCGCTGCGGGCTGGCGGCGGTGGATCCGCGGTTCCTGAAATATCCACCGCTGCCGGTGCGCGCTTGTGCCGGATACCGGATCGTGACGCCGGCCTTGGAGAACGAAGAATGAGATGATGACATACTGTGGGAATCTTCCGAGCCCAAGGAGAAGACCCATGCAAAATCACCGATCCCGCTCTCTGATCCTCCTGCCCCTTCTCCTGCCGCTGCCCGCGGCGGCGCTGACTCCGCATGGGGCCCCGCTGGTGATCTCCGAATTGCCCTCCTGCTCCTCCAACCTCGACCTGGTGGAGGTGACCGCCACCCCGAAGGGAGCCTTCGAGGTCGTCTGGGCCGATGAGGGGGACGACTTCGAGGTGAAGGGCCAGCGCTTCACGCGCGACCTGCTGCCCACGGGCTCGCCGCGGACCCTGCTGCCCACTCATGGCGGGCTCTTCTTCTCCAATTTCCTGGGCACCTGGGCGGGCCGCTACGAGGTGGCGATGAACGCGTTGGACTTCGGAAACGATCCGGGCGACCCCGCGGCGGGATATCGGGTGTCGCTCGACCTCGAAGGCGCTCCGCTGGCGCCGGCCGTCCGCTTCAAGCCGCCGCACTTCTTCAGGCTCGCCCCGGCCGCCGGCGGGGACTCGCTGCAGTTTCGCGTCGAGCCGCCGATCTTCGGTCCTCCCGCCTGCCAGAGCGAGGGGCTGCTGGCCCGCCGCGTCGACGCGGGAGGGGCCGCGCTCGGCCCCGAGAGCCGGATCACCCGCCGGGCCTCCGCCTTCAGCCTCGGCAACTCCCAGTTCCTGACGGACCGCCTGCCCGACGACACCTTCGTCGCCGTCTACCTCACCTGCGAAAAGTTCAACGGCCTGGTCGCCCGCCGCCTGAACGCCGCCGGCGCGCCGGTGGGGAACCCGCTCAACCTCCCGCAGCCGGCCGGGTTGGGCAACTTCGCTGGCGGCAGCCTCGTGCTCGCTGCGCGCGGCGACGGCGACTTCGTGGTGGGGGGGATGGTCTTCAAAGCGGGGGGCGGGTTCAACGGCAGCTACACGCGGGGGGTGGTGAACGGGCAGGTGTTCGGCCCCACCCTCATTCCCACTCCTCCCGGGGCGACCGGCAGCCCCAGCCTGGTCGACCTGGCGGCCTCGCCGGCGGGCGGCTACCTCCTCCTTTTGCAGAGTAGAGCCGGCAACCCCTCGCGCGACACCCTCTTCGCCCAGGCGCTCGACGCCAAGGGTGCCCCGCGGGGCGCGGCGGTGGCCGTGGCGGCCTCCGGGCAGGCCGGAGGATCCAGCTCCTTCAGCATCGCCGCCGACGCCGCCAGCCTGCCGAACGGCCGCTGGATCGTCTTCACGTGGCAGAAGACCGCCGATCCCACGGCCTGCAGTGAGCGCCTGGTGGGAACCGTCCTCGCCGGCGAGTAGGACGGGCGGAAGATCGCGAGGGCGGAAGGCCCCTTTGACATCCCCCGCCTCCTCTCGTTATGCTGTTCTCTGCATTACGAGCGGTCCGGCTCCAGCCGGGCTCGGCAACCTGGGACGGACACCCAAGGTGCCCTCTCGCTCCAGACGAGCGAGGATGCGGTCGCCCAACACGGTGTGACAATTAAGTGTCCGGAGCGGAAAGCCCGTCTCGTGATGCCTACGAGCCGGGCTTTTTGTATGGGCTGGACCATCCGGCCAAGAGGAGAGAGAGTGAGCGATCCGATTTTCGACGTACCGTTTCCCCCGCGTCCCGACGACGTGGACGAGCGCACCGCCCTCCTGCTGGCGACCCTCGACACCCGCATCCTCGTGCTCGACGGCGCCACCGGCACGGCGCTCCAGGGAGTCATCCTGACCGCCGACGACTTCGGCGGCCCCGAGCTCGAGGGGTGCAACGAGAACCTCTGCGCCACCCGCCCCGACGTGGTGGACGGCGTCCACGAGGGGTACCTCGCCGCCGGCTGCGACATCGTGGAGACCAACTCTTTCGGCGGCACTCCGCTGGTGCTGGGCGAGTACGGCCTTTCCGATCAGGCCTTCGAGCTCAACCGCCTGTCCGCCGCGATCGCCCGCGGCGCCTGCGCCCGCCACTCGACCGCTGAAAAACCCCGCTTCGTCTGCGGCTCCATGGGGCCGACCACCAAGGCGATCTCGGTGACCGGCGGCATCACCTTCGAGGGGCTGGTCGAGAACTTCCGCGTCCAGGCGCTCGGCCTGATGGCCGGCGGCGCCGACTACCTGCTGCTGGAGACCGCCCAGGACACCCGCAACATCAAGGCCGGCCTGATCGGCATCGAGCAGGCGTTCGCGCAGACCGGGTGGAAGCTGCCGGTCGCCGTCTCGGCGACCATCGAGACCACCGGCACCATGCTCGGCGGCCAGGACGCCGAGGCGCTCGCCACTTCCCTGCTCCACGCCGACCTTCTCTATGTGGGCCTCAACTGCGCCACCGGCCCCGACCTGATGACCGACCACGTCCGCACCCTCTCCGAGATCTGCCGCACGCGGGTCGCCTGCGTCCCCAACGCCGGCCTGCCCAACGAGGACGGCTGCTACACCGAGGGGCCGGACGTCTTCGAGCGCGTCTTCGGCCGCTTCCTCGACGCCGGCTGGCTCAACCTGGTCGGCGGCTGTTGCGGCACCAGCTCGGACCACATCGCCACCCTGACCCGGCTGGTAGAGGGGCGGAAGCCGCGGACCGTTCCGCACCACCGGCGCTCCATGATCTCCGGCCTCGAGGCCGTCGAGCTCTCCGAGGCGCAGCGGCCGGTGCTGGTGGGGGAGCGCACCAACGTCCTCGGCAGCCGCAAGTTCAAGACGCTGATCCAGGCCGGGCAGCACGAGGCCGCCGCCGAGGTGGGCCGCGACCAAGTCAAGGCCGGCGGCCAGATCCTCGATGTCTGCCTCCAGGACCCGGACCGCGACGAGATCGGCGACGTCGAGGCGTTCCTCGACCGGCTGGTCCGCCTGGTCAAGGCGCCGCTGATGATCGACTCGACCGACGCCGCCGTCATGGAGCGCGCCCTCACCTACTGCCAGGGCAAGTCGATTCTCAACTCGATCAACCTGGAGGACGGCCGCTCCCGCTTCGAGCGGGTGGTGCCGCTCGCCCGCCGCTTCGGCTCCGCCCTGGTCGTCGGCCTGATCGACGAGAAGGGGATGGCGGTCACCGTCGAGCGCAAGGTCGAGGTGGCGCGCCGGAGCTTCCAGATCCTGGTCGAGGAGATGGGCGTCCAGCCCGAGGACATCTGGTGGGACCCGCTGGTCTTCCCCTGCGGCACCGGCGACTCCAACTACCTCGGCTCAGCCGCGCAGACGATCGAGGGGGTGAGGGCGGTCAAGGAGCTGTTCCCGGACAGCAAGACGATCCTCGGCATCTCCAACGTCAGCTTCGGCCTCCCCAACGCCGGCCGCGAGGTGCTCAACTCGGTCTTCCTCTACTACTGCACCAAGGCCGGGCTCGACGCGGCGATCGTCAACACCGAGAAGCTCGCCCGCTACGCCGACATCCCGGCGGAGGAGCGCGAGCTCGCCGAGGCGCTGATCTTCCTGCCGGTGGGAGATATCGAGGCCGGCAACCAGGCGGTCGAGACCTTCACCGCCCACTTCCGCGGCCGCACGGGCGTGGCCGTCCGCCCCCGGGCCGAGCTGCCGCTCGAGGAGCGTCTCGCCCGCGCCGTGGTCGAGGGGAGCAAGACCGGCCTCGAGGACGACCTCGGAGCCGCCCTCGCCGATCCGCGCTGGCCGGCGCCACTCGACATCATCAACGGCCCGCTGATGACCGGCATGAGCGAGGTCGGCCGGCTGTTCAACGACAACCAGCTCATCGTGGCCGAGGTGTTGCAGAGCGCCGAGGTGATGAAGGCGGCGGTCGCCTATCTGGAGCCGCACATGGAGAAGGCCACCGACGGCAGCGGCTCCTCGCGCGGCAAGGTCCTGCTCGCCACCGTCAAGGGGGACGTCCACGACATCGGCAAGAACCTGGTGGACATCATCCTCTCCAACAACGGCTTCACGGTGGTGAACCTGGGGATCAAGGTGCCCTCCGAGCGGCTGATCCAGGCCGTGCGCGAGCACCAGCCGGACATCATCGGCCTCTCCGGGCTGCTGGTGAAGAGCGCCCAGCAGATGGTGCTCACCGCCGGCGACCTCGCGGCGGTGGGCATCGACACGCCGCTGCTGGTGGGGGGCGCGGCGCTCACCCGGCGCTTTACCCACCGCAAGATCGCCCAGGCCTACACCGGCCTCTGCACCTACGCCAAGGACGCCATGCACGGCCTGAAGCTGGTCGAGCGTCTGCTCGATCCCGGGCAGAAGCCGGACCTCGAGCGCGAGGTCGCCGACTTCCTCACCTCCGACAACGCCGACGCCGTGCCGGAGCCCACCGAAGTGGTGGAGGCCGGCCGCAACGCCGCGGCCGAGGTGCGGCGGGACATCCCCGTGCCCGCGCCGGCCGACGTCGACCGGCACGTCGCGGAGCTCGACCTCGACCGCGTCTGGGAGTACCTCAATCCGCAGATGATCTACGGCAAGCACCTGGGGCTGAAGGGGTCGGTCAAGCGTCTGCGGGAGGAGGGGGACCCCAAGCTCGCCAAGCTCGAGGCGGTGGTGGACGAGCTCAAGGCGATCGCCCGCGGGGGCGCGATGAAGGCGCGGGGCGTCTGGCGCTTTTTCCCGGCTGAGGCGGACGGCAACCGGATCACGCTGCGCTGCCCCGAGAACGGCAAAGTAGCCGCCGCCTGGGAGCTGCCGCGGCAGAACCGCGAGGGGGGCTTGAGCCTGGCCGACTACGTTCTGCCCGGGGACCACATCGCCCTCTTCGTGACCACGGCGGGGGAGGGGATTCGCGAGCGGGTGGAGGAGTGGAAGCACCAGGGGGAGTACCTGAAGAGCCACGCCTTCGCCGCGCTGGCCCTGGAGACCGCCGAGGCCGCCGCCGAATACCTCCACGCCTGCATCCGCAAGGATTGGGGTTTCGCCGACGCGGAAGGCCAGGCGCTGGAGGACAAGCTCGCCGCCCGCTACCGCGGCAAGCGCTACAGCTTCGGCTACCCCGCCTGCCCGGACCTCGCCTTCCAGCGCGAGCTGTTCAAGGCCCTGCGCCCCGAGGAGATCGGCGTTCAACTGACCGAAGGGGACATGATGGACCCCGAGGCGAGCGTCTCGGCGCTGGTGTTCCAGCATCCGGACGCGCGGTACTTCGGGGTCTAGGGGAGTCAATCACGGCATCAGAGTGATCACGACTTTCCCGCGAGCGTGCCCCCCTTCCAGATACCGGATCGCCTCGGGGACCTCGCTCAGCGGGTACGTTCTGTCGATGACCGGGGCCACTTTGCCTGCTTCGAGGAGCCCTTGCAGGGTGATCAGATCCTCTTTTTTCCCTGCCCTCCCCACCAATGTCGCCAGCCTCTGGCTCACGAACCGTGACATCACGAGCGCCTTGAGCGACGGAAGCAGAGGCCCGAGCCAATTACCTCCTGGCGCTCCGACCAGGACGAGAGCCGCCTTGGGTCCCAGCACGCGCCGGTTCTCGGACAGCGAATGGTTCCCCACGGCGTCGAAGATCAGGTCGT
>JBDSHF010000233.1:0-14658 GCA_039918595.1 Thermoanaerobaculia bacterium | reverse complement strand
ACGCCTGGTAGTCGCTCGCCATGTTGCTGCCGCGGTCGAGGTTCACCAGGCGGGTGTCGAAGACGATGCCGATGCTGGTCTCGCCGTTGCCCAGGGGGATGAACCAGACCCAGTAGCCGAACCCCATATAGTGGTTGGTGGCGAGGCGGCGGGAGGAGACGTTGCCGCGCGCGAGCTTGAGCGGCCCGCGGGCGGCGAAGTCGTCAATGTGGCGGACCCCCTCCCAGCGGCACCAGACCGCGGCGGTGGGGTGATCGCGGTTGCGCTCGATCAGCCCCAGCTTCTTGCCGAGGAAGTTGGCCCTTCCCGTGGCGTCGAGCACCCAGCGGCAGCCGACCGTCTCGGTCTCCCCCTCGTGCTCGAGGGTGACGCGGTGGTCGAAGTCGCCAACCTCGACGTCGCGCACCCGGGCCGGGCGGACGAGCTCCGCTCCCTCGGCCACGGCGGTCGCCAGCAGGTGCTCGTCGAGGGTGTCGCGCCGGAGCTGGAACGAGGGGACCGTGCTGCGCTGGAAGGCGCCGGACTCGCTGGCGTCGGCGTGGCCGCGCACCTTCTCGTTCTGGAACCAGTAGCGCAGCCCCTCCTTGGGCAGGTGCTCGTTCTCCAGGTGTTGCCACATCGCCAGCCGCCGGGTGAGGAACATCCCGGACATCTCCGTGGTCGCCTCCCCCACCTTGGCGTCGAACGCCTCCTGGCGCTCGATCACCAGCACCGACAGATCCGGCCGGTCCCGCCGGAGCAGGATCGCCGCCGCGGCGCCGCTGAAGGCGCCTCCCAGAATGACCACGTCGTACTTTTTCAAGCCGCTCCTTCCCTGCTGCCAGGGCAACTGTCCGGGCAAGTTTAGCAGCCCTGGAGGGGGCGGGGTTGCGGGTTTCCGAGATGTGGGTCAGAATATGCTCCCGCGAAAGATGCCGCCCCGCCTTCTACACCCCCGTCCTTTTCTCATGATCTAGCCAAAACGGAGACATCTTGACTCGTAGAATGCTGATCAACGCGCAGCGTCCGGAGGAGCTGCGCGTCGCCATCGTCCAGGGGAATGTCCTTGAGAACTACAAGGTGGACGTCGCCGAAGCGGGCCTGACCCGCGGCAACATCTACCGCGGAGTCATCGCCAGCATCCAGCCCAGCCTCAACGCCGCCTTCATCGACTATGGCGCCGAGCGGCACGGGTTCCTGGCGATCCAGGACGTCGTCCCCGACGCCTACTACCGGCGCCCCTCCGGCGGCCACCCTCGTATCGACGAGGTGCTGGAGAAGAACAAGCCCATCGTCGTCCAGGTCGAGAAGGATCCGATCGGGACGAAGGGCGCGGCGCTCACCACCAGCCTCTCCCTCGCCGGCCGCTATCTCGTGCTGACCCCCTTCGAGGACACGCGCGGCGTCTCGCGCAAAGTCGAGGACGAGGACACGCGCAAGAAGCTCAAGGGGCTGGCCAACGGTCTCGATCTGCCCGACGGGTGCGGCGTGATCCTGCGCACCAACGCCCTGGGCCAGACCAAAATCACGCTCAACCGCGACCTCTCGGCCCTGCTGCGCCTGTGGAAACGGGTGCAGACGGCGGCGATGCAGGGCAAGGGAACCCGCCTTCTCTACACCGACCAGGACCTGATCCTCCAGGCGCTCCGGGACTACCTGGACACCAGTATCGAGGAGGTGCTGGTCGACGACGACGAGGCGTTCCACAAGGCGAAGGCCTACATCGAGGCCTTCATGCCGCGCTCGAAGACGCGCCTGATCCGCTATGCCGAGCGCATCCCGCTGTTCAGCCGCTACGACCTCGAGTCGCAGATCGACCGCATCTACGAACGCCGGGTGGAGCTGCCGAGCGGCGGCTCGATCGTCATCGACCCCACCGAGGCGCTGACCGCGATCGACGTCAACTCCGGCCGCTCGACCCGTGCCGCCACCCAGGAGGAGACGGCCCTCAACACCAACGTCGAGGCGGCCGCCGAGGTGGCCCGCCAGCTCCGGCTGCGCGACATCGGCGGTATCGTGGTCGTCGACTTCATCGACATGCGCTCCTCGAAGGGGCAGCGCAAGGTCGAGAAGGTTCTCAAGGATGCCATGAAGGTGGACAAGGCGCGCTCGACGATCGGCCGCGTCTCCCCCAACGGCCTGCTCGAGATCAACCGCCAGCGCATTCAGCAGGCGCTGCAGCTCCGCACCCACCGCCCCTGCCCGACCTGCAACGGCGTCGGGCGTCTGGCGAGCGAGGAGATGGTCTGCCTGTCGCTGCTGCGCCGGGTCGAGGCCCGCGCCGCCACCGGCTCGATCCAGGGCGCCCGCATCGGCCTCCACCCGGAGCTCGCCGACGCGCTCCAGAACAACTACCGGCGCGAGCTCGCCGACCTCGAGACCGAGTTCGATATCGAGATCGAGGTCATCGCGACCGCCGGTCTCCACCGGCCGGACGAGAAGATCGATTGGCGGAAGCGGGAGAAGCCCGTGCCGCCGCCGAAGCCCAAGCAGGCCGCGATCACCTTCCAGCCCTGGGATCTCGCCTCCCTCGAAGACGAGGACGACGACGAGGACGAGGACTTCGCCGCGGAGGGTGAGGACCACGGCGAGGAGAACGGCCAGGCCGCGAGTGGCGAGAGCGCCGAGAGCGCCGAGAGCGATGCCGCCGCCAGGAAACGCCGCCGGCGTCGCGGCGGGCGCAAGCGGAAGAAGAAGGCCCCCGGCGAGAACGGCAACGGCGTCCACGAGACCGGCTCCAACGACCAGGCCGCCTCGGGAGCCCCGGGAGAAAATGAGCCGGCCGAAACCTACCTGGCGCCGGTCCTCGAGGGTCCCGCGTTCGTCGACGAGCCCGCGGATCTCTTCGATGAGGACGACGACGAGGACGACGACGACGATCTCGAAGAGGGTGTGGAGACCGTCAACGCCGACGGAACGGTGGCCGCCGCCGGAGCCCCCGGAACCAAGAAGCGCCGCCGGCGCAGGCGGCGGCGGAAGTAGAAAAGTTTCCCGATTCCCGCCCCTTCGGGGGCGGCCCCCCACCCGTCTACCGGTAAAAGATCGGGAACGACTTCGGGTCGGCCTCGTGCATCAGCTCGTAGACCGTCTCGAAGACGGACTCCCGGTTGGGCTTCGAGTAGTAATCGCCATCCGAGCCGTAGGAGGGGCGGTGCTCCTTGGCGGCGAGGGTACGCGGCTCGGAGTCGAGCCAGTTGTACCCCCCCTGCTCCTCGAGCACCTTTTGCATCATGTAGGCGGTGCCGCCGCCGGGCACATCCTCGTCCAGGAAAAGGACGCGGCTGGTCTTCTCGAGCGACTGCACGATCCGGCCGTGGAGATCGAACGGCAGCAGGGTCTGGACGTCGATCACCTCCGCCTCGATCCCCACCTCGGCGAGCTTCTCGGCCGCCTCGAGGGCGATCCGGCAGCAGGCGCCGTAGGTGACGACCGTCACGTCGCTCCCCTCCCGCAGCACCTCCGGCACCCCGAGCGGCACCCGCAGCTCGCCGATGTTGGCGGGCAGCTTCTCCTTCAGGCGATAGCCGTTGAGCACCTCGATGACCAGCGCCGGATCGTCGCTCGCGAGCAGCGTGTTGTAGAACCCCGCCGCCTGGGTCATGTTGCGCGGCACGCAGAGCCAGATGCCGCGGATCAGGTTCAGCAGCCCCCCCATCGGCGACCCCGAGTGCCAGATCCCCTCCAGCCGGTGGCCGCGCGTGCGCACGATCACCGGCGCTTTCTGCCGCCCCTTGGTGCGCCAGCGCAGGCTGGCGAGATCGTCCGACAGGATCTGCAGGCCATAGAGGACGTAGTCGAGATACTGGATCTCCGCGAGCGGACGCAGCCCGCGCAGCGCCATGCCGATCGCCTGCCCCATGATCGTGGCCTCGCGGATGCCGACATCCGCGACCCGCAGCGGCCCGTACTTGGCCTGCAGGCCGGCGAACCCCTGGTTGACGTCGCCGATCTGGCCGACGTCCTCGCCGAAGGCGATCAGGTTCGGCATCCGGGAGAGCGCCGCGTCGAAAGCGGCGGTGAGCACCTCGAAGCCGTTGAGCACCGGCGCGTCCGGCGCGTAGACCGCCGGCACGGGCGCGATCTTCAAGGCGGAAAATTCCGTCGTGCTGTAGAGGTCCGAGCTGTAGCGGTCCGCGTTGGCCCGGTCCTGCTCCCGCTTCCAGGCCACGATCCGGCGCGCCGCGGGCGGTTCCTCGCCCGCCGTGGCGATCAGGGCGGAATGAAGGGCGGCCATCAGGTCGCGGCGCGGGGTCATCGGCTGCCTTTCGAGCTCCTGCCGTATCTTCTGGATCTCCGCGGGGTTCGCGGCCTGGCGGGCGATCTCGTCGAGCAGTCCGAGGGCGGTCCGCTTCTCCTCGTCGATCGGGGCGCGGAACTCCTCCCAGGCCCGGCGTTGCGCCTCGCGGACGGTCCGCAGATCCTCCGCCTCGGCCTCCTCGAGCTCCTGGACGGTGGCGATCCCCTGCTCGACCATCCACTGGCGCATCTTGTGGATGGGATCGAACTCGATCTCCCAGGCCAGCCGGTCCTTCGACTTGTAGCGCTCGTGGCTGCCGGAGGTCGAGTGCCCCTGCGGCTGGGTCATCTCGGCGACGTGGACGAGGGCCGGCACGTGCTCGGCGCGGACGATCTGCACCGCGGAGAGGTAGGTCTCGCAGAGGCCGGGGTAATCCCACCCCTTGACGGTGTAGAGGTCGTACCCCTGGCGGCTCCCCGCATCGCGGCGGAAGCCGGAGAGGACGGCCGAGAGGTCGTCCTTGGTGATCTGGTGCTCGTTGGCGACGGAGATGCCGTAGCCGTCGTCCCAGATCGAGATCATCGCCGGGCATCCGAGGACACCGATGGCGTTGACCGCCTCCCAGAACAGGCCCTCGGCGCAGCTCGCGTTGCCGATCGTGCCGAAGGCGACCTCGTCGCCGTGGTTCGAGAACGGCGCCCCGATCTCCCGCAGCTCGGGCAGCTCGCGGTAGAGGCGCGAGGCGTAGGCGAGCCCGACCAGGCGCGGCATCTGCGACCCCGTGGGCGAGACGTCCGAGGAGGAGTTCAGCAGGTCGACCAGATTGCGGAAGCTGCCGTCGGGTTCCAGCATGCAGGTCGAGAAGTGGGCGGTCATCGAGCGCCCCGCCGAGCAGGGCTCGCGCTCGATGTCGGGATCGGCGTAGAGCTGGGCGAAGAACTGCTCGAGGGTGAGCAGCCCCAGGGCCATCATCAGCGTCTGGTCGCGGTAATAGCCGGAGCGGAAGTCGCCCGGACGGAAGGCGCGCGCGAGGGCGACCTGGGCGACCTCCTTGCCGTCGCCGAAGATGCCGAACTTGGCCTTGCCGGTGAAGACCTCCCTGCGGCCGATCAGGCTCGCCTGCCGGCTCTGGAAGGCGATCCGGTAGTCGCGAAGAATGCTCTCCCTCGTAAACTGCGAGCCCCCGGCTCCCGGCAGGGACGAGGTGTCCCGATCCGTAATGGGCAGTGACATGCTGAAGTCTCCAATAAAGGGTAGGACGGACCGGTCTCCCGGCCGGACTCGATCCAGAGGAGAAATGCTAGCACGTGCTACGATCCCGCCTCGAACTCGAACCCCTTGAGGGAGGCTATGACCGAAACGCTCCGTCGCACCGCTTTCGGCGCCCTCGCGCTCCTCCTCGGCTTCGCTCCTCTCGCCTGCGCCAGCAGCTCTGCCCTCTCTCCCCAGACCGCCGCTCCCGAAGCGGCGAGGTCCGGGGCGATGAAAAGGGGGGAGAAGCCATCGCAGGTTCCCTTCACCGGGCCGGCGAGCGGAGTCGAATCGAGGCGAGCCGGCGAGTCCGCCTACACCTCCACCTACCAGCCCCTCCCCTCGCAGTCCGTCCTGATCACCAACGCCACCGTGCTGACCGCCGCCGGCGAGCGCATCGAGCGCGGCTCGGTGCTGATGCGCGACGGCAGGATCGCCGCCGTCGGCCAGACCGTCGAGGCCCCGGCCGGCGCCGTGGTCGTCGACGGCGCCGGCAAGTGGGTCACGCCGGGGATCATCGACGCCCACTCCCATCTCGGCGTCTACGCCGCCCCCGGCGTCGAGGCCAGCTCCGACGGCAACGAGGCGACCGATCCCAACACCGCCGAGGTCTGGGCCGAGCACTCCGTCTGGCCGCAGGACCCGCAGTTCCCGCTGGCCCTCGCCACCGGCGGCGTGACCACGATGCAGATCCTCCCCGGCTCGGCCAACCTGTTCGGCGGCCGCAGCGTGACGGTGAAGAACCTCCCCGCCCGCGACGTCTATGGGATGAAGTTCCCCGGCGCCCCCTACGGGCTCAAAATGGCCTGCGGCGAGAACCCCAAGCGGGTCTACGGCGGCAAGGGGCGCGCCCCCTCCACCCGCATGGGCAACGTCGCCGGCTACCGCGGGGCCTGGATCAAGGCCGCCAAGTACCGCGCCGACTGGGCCGAATACGAGCGCAAGCGCCAGGCCGGCGAGGACGACGCCGAACAGCCCGACCGCAACCTCCAGCTCGAGACCCTGGCCGGCGTGCTCAGCGGCGACATCCTGGTCCAGAACCATTGCTACAGGGCCGACGAGATGCTCACCATGATCGACATCGCCAAGGAGTTCGGCTACAAGGTCACCGCCTTCCACCACGCCGTCGAGGCCTACAAGATCGCCGACGTGCTGGCGGCCAACGGCATCTGTGCCGACGTCTGGGCCGACTGGTGGGGGTTCAAGATGGAGGCCCTCGACGGCATCCGCGAGAACGCCGCCCTGCTCCAGAAGGCCGGCGCCTGCGTCGTCATTCACTCCGATTCGTCGGAGGGGATCCAGCGGCTCAACCAGGAGGCCGCCAAGTCGATGGCCGCGGGCAACCGCATGGGGATGAATCTCCGCGAGGAGGACGCCATCCGCTGGCTGACGATCAATCCGGCGAAGTCGATCGGGGTCGACCGGCAGACCGGCTCGCTCGAGCCGGGCAAGATGGCCGACGTGGTGCTCTGGAGCGGCAACCCGTTCAGCGTCTACAGCCGCCCCGACAAGGTCTACATCGACGGCGCCCTGGCCTACGACCGCAACGATCCGTCCCGGCAACTGAAGACCGACTTCGAGCTCGGCATCCGGGATACCCGGGAAGAGGTGCAGCCATGAACGCGCGGACGGCTTTGACTCTCTTTGCCGGCCTCGCGCTGGCCGGCGCCACGGCCGCCAGGCCCGAGACCGTGGCGATCACCGGCGCCACCATCCATACAATGGGGCCCCAGGGGACGATCCAGAACGGCACCGTGGTGATCGAGAACGGCAAGATCCGGGCGGTCGGGGCCTCGGTGCCCCTGCCGGCCTCGGTCCGCCGGATCGACGCCCATGGCCAGGTGGTGACGCCGGGCCTGTTCGACTCGTACTCCCAGATCGGCCTCGTCGAGGTGAACGCCGTCGAGGACACCGAGGACGCGCACAGCCAGGACGACCGCATCACCGCCGCCTTCAACGTCGCCGACGCGATCAACCCGCGCTCGATGCTGATCCCCGTCAACCGTGTCGAGGGGCTGACCCGCGTCGTCGCGGCACCCAACCCCGGCAAGAGCCTGATCGCCGGCCAGGGCGCCGTCATCGATCTCGGCGGCCCCGGCGACCGTCCCGGGGATTACCTGGTGCGCTCTCCGGCCGCTATGTTCGCGGTGCTGGGCGAGGCCGGAGCCAACCTCTCGGGAGGCGCGCGGGAGAGCTCGATCCTCCGCCTGCGCGAAGCCTTCCAGGACACCCTCGACTACATCGCCAACCGAAGGGCCTTCGAGCAGGGGGACCGGCGTCCTTACCTCCTGTCGCGGCTCGACCTCGAAGCCCTGATCCCGGTGGTCAAGGGGGAGCTGCCGCTGGTGGTGGGGGTCAACCGGGCGAGCGACATCGAGTCCACTCTGCGGCTGGCCAAGGAGTTCAAGCTCAAGCTGATCCTCGCCGGCGCCGCCGAGGGGTGGGTGGTCGCCCGCCAGATCGCCGAGGCCAAGGTGCCGGTGCTGCTCAACACGCTGAACAACCTGCCGGAGAGGTTCGAGACCCTCGGCGCCACGCTGGAGAACCCGGCGCGGCTCTACAAGGCCGGGGTGACCATCGCCTTCATGAGCGGCGACGCCCACAACAGCCGCAACATCAAGCAGGAAGCCGGCAACGCGGTCGCCTACGGCCTCCCCTGGGACGCCGCCCTCGCCGCCATGACCTCCGTCCCCGCCCGCATCTGGGGGATCGCCGGCAGCTACGGCACCCTCGAGCCGGGCAAGGACGCGGACGTGGTGATCTGGGACGGCGACCCGCTGGAGGTCACCAGCTTCCCCACCGCCGTCTTCATCCGCGGCAAGGCGATCCCGATGACCAGCCGCCAGCTCGAGCTGCGCGACCGCTACAAGGACGTCAAGAACCCGCTCCCGCCGGTCTATCGCAAGCCGTAGTTTTTCTCCGCGGGGCGGTCGCACAGGCCGCCCCGCGGGTCACTTCTCGCCGGGATGTGACAGGTCGCCCGGATGATAGGCCCGCTCCAGATGGGCCTTGATCTCGTCGAGCGTGAACCACGCGGGCTTGAGCTCCCCCCGGGCGTACAGCGGCGCCTGATCGAAGTAGTGAGGGGACTTCGGATCTCCGCTGGCCCCGAAATAGACGATCGAACGCGCCCGCACGGCCGGCCCGAGCTCGACCACGCTCACGTAGGAGTTGCCCAGGACACCGTAATGCCGTCTGGAACCGGGGGCGGCCTTCAACGGCGAGTCCGCCCGCCGCTGATAGAAGTTGAAGACGATCCCCGCCCAGCCCGGTCCCCCCGGGACGGGCAGACTGGGGCGCGCGTCGCTGAACGTCTCGCCCGCGCTCCAATCCACTCGCTGCAGGCGATTGATCTCGCCCCAGGCCACGCGCCAGGTTCCCCACTCGCGCTCCAGATCCCCTCGCGCCTGCTCCAGCGCATGGACGCCGGGCCAGGGATCGGCCGCCCCCTCGGGCTTGTAGAGCCGGAGCCAACCGGTGAACAGGGTCATCGCCACGGAGTCGTTGCGGCTGACCCGGTCCCAATCCTTGAGCTCGGCGATCAGCGGCGCGAGAGCTTCGGCGCGGGCGGCGTCCGCCGCGTGGAGCCGCTCCCATTCGGCGGCCAGGCCGGGGAGCCGCTTCCCCGCCTCCAACACCCGCGTGTCGGTCGCCGCGCGGGTCCACTCCTCGAAGGTGAACTTCGGCTGGCCGCCCAGGATCTGGCGCGAAACCTGGGCCCGCGGAGTGTCCGGCTCCGGACCGATCATGTATTCAGGATAGCCGGCCGGGTCGAGGTTCCCGCCCGATGTCGTGACGAAGGGAGAGGAGTTGCAGCTCTGCACGAACCCGCTCGCCGGGTTGAGGAGTTGCGGCAGCTCGTCGAACGAGTGATACCCCTGCCACTCCGTCTCCGGATCGCTGCCGTCCACCGGCCGTCGCCAATCGAACTTCGGCGACCGGCGCGGCACGGCGCCGTTGTAGGCATAGAAAATGTTTCCATCGCGGTCCGCGTAGGTGATGTTCATATAGGGGATGGCCCCGTGCCGGAGCGCCGTTTTGAACTCCGCGAGAGAGCGGGAGCGAGTCATCTCATAGACCTGATCGAGCCACCCTCCCTCCTGCATCTTCGCCAGCCGGACCGCGACCGGCTTCCCCTCGTGCCCGGTGAGAATGGGGCCGTGGTGCGTCTTGCGGAAGGTGAAGCGCCGCGCCACCACCCCGCCGGCCGTCTTGACGCGGATCTCCTCGGTCCACCGCACCGCAGTGCGGTGGCCGCCGCCGTAGCGGTAGGCCAGCGGATGGGCCGGATCATCGAAGGTCTCGACGTACAGATCCCCCGTGTCCGGATAGTTGTCGGTGTGCGCCCAGCCGAGCGCCTCATTGTGCCCCATGTAAGGAAAAGGGAGACCGTAGCGGCCGACGCCGGAGAAGCTCCACCCCTCGTCGCTGTGCAGGTGGGCCTCGTAGTACTGGGCCGGCCCGTAGAAGGCGACGTGGGGATTGATCAGCAGCAGAGGGTGCCCCGAGGCGCTCCTGCCCGGGCCCACCGCCCAGGAATTGGACCCCTGGGGGAGCTCGGCTGGCTTCTCCTCCACTCCGACGCGCAGATCCTTGTCGTCGAGGCCCGCGTAGCCGAGGAACTCCCCCTGGTCGTACTTGAAGCGCATCAGGGCCAGCGGATACCAGGGCTCGAAGCGCTGGAGGAGCCGCGGCTTCACCTCCGGATGCCGGGCGAGATAGAAGCTCAGCCCCGTGGCATAGGCGTCGTACAGCGCGCGCATCTTCGGAGACGCCCGCTCGTACTCCTCCCTGGCGAGCCGCGGGATCTCCAGGGCGCGGGCGGCCTGATCATCGCGCAGAGCCTCCTCGCCGTGCACCTCCGAGCCCCGGCCGAGGGCGCGGATGAAGTTGTCCTCGAGATGGGCGAAGTTGTCCTCCGCCTGCGCAAAGGCAAGCCCGAAGACGACGCTCGCGTCGGTGGGGCCATAGATGTGGGGAACGCCGTAGGTGTCCCGATAGATCGTCACCGAACGGGCCATGGGCGGGGCCCCATAGGCCGGAACGCAGGCCAGAGCGCCGAGGGCGGCGGTGGACAGCAAGGCGTACAGCGTGAACGGACCGTGCATTCTGGTGACCTCCCTGAGCTGGCCAGATCCTCTCCCAGGCCGGCGTCACCGTCAACGTGGCCCCCCCGCCTGGATCTGATCTTCCACGCAGGCCGCGGCCACCATCGCGGTGTCCGCGTACTGCTCGAAGCGGACGACCCGGCCGTCACACAGCCAGTAGACGTGGGCGAACGCGGCGGTCATCGATTTTCCCGTGGCCCTGTGGGTTCCCTGATAAGAACCGAGCGCGACGATCGACTCTCCCGCGACCAGCCACCTGCCGACGACGGCCTTCCAGGATTCCCATTCCGTGGCCAGCCGGCCGAACGCATGGTCCAGGACCTCCTCCGCGCCGACGTACCGGCCGCCACCCGGAAAACCTTCATTCTGAATCCACTCGATGTTCGGATCGAAAATATCCAGGATCTCGTCCCGGTCCTGGGTTGCGAAGGCTTCATAAAGATCCTGGACGATCTCCAGGTTGCTCGACGCGAGCATCAGTCCGCAACCCTTACATTCGACGGCGCCCGCGGGCAATTGCGAGTGGCAGGACGGGCAGATGCCCGGCACGGAGACCTCCACCAGATCCTCCCCCTCGTCGCCGAGCCTCTGGCGCAGGAGCTCGCCGTCCAGCTCGAAAGCGAGCCGCTCATCTTCCTTCGCCACCAGGATCTTGTATTTCTGCTGATTATATCTCTGCGGCCGGCCGGAAGATGGGACCGGATGGATCCAGCAGGAGATGCCGTGCTGTTCGAAAAGCTCTCGCAGGCTCTCGATCCATTCGAAGTCATCCGTGCGAATGTGAACCGCGGAGGTTTCGTCCACCGGTACGTCGCCGAGCTCGTTGGAGCCCTGCGCCCGGGCGACGTCCGGCGGCACGGTCGCGGCGCCGCAGTCGATGCAGACCTTGATATGGGGCTGAAACTCTGAGCCGCACTCGGGGCAAACCACGAAATCAGGATCACTCGCCGTCGGAACCGGGCCATATTTATCGAGGTCCAAGCCGCCTCCTCTCGAAGTCAACAGGGGTCTGCGCCAAGTATCGCATCGATCCGAGCCTGCGATCTTCGATCGCGGTATACTTCGCGCCTTTCCGGAAAGGAGGGGTGTGATGGCGGATCTGACGATTTCCAACCCGCAGCCGTTCGTGGTGACCGCGGCGCTCGATCGCGGGGACGGCCTGGAGACCCGGGACCTCGCCTATAACGCGGTGTGGACCGCGCCGGCCGCGAACCGCCAGATCTGGATCGCCTTCTTCCTCCTGGAGAGCGGCGAGCTGCTCGCCGAGGCCGAGCTGCCGGCCGGCACGGCCAGCGCCCAACTCCTCCTCGAGCAGCCCTACGACATCCTGCTCCGCGCGGACGTCAACGCGCCGCTCACCATCGCCAACGAGCTCGACATCCCGATCCGCGTCGACGTCCTGCCGGTCGGCCAGGCGGAGGTTCAGAGCCGCGATCTGGCCGCCGCCGGCGACGTGGGCTCGACCTGGGCCATGCCGGCCTTCGAGCACGGCCAGTGGATCGGCTTCTACTCCGAGGACGACGAGTACATCGGCGCCAGCCTCGACGGCAGCACCGAGATCGAGACGATCACCCTGAAGCACCCGGGTGCCGCCTACGTGATCGGCGATCCGTACCAGACCGGCACGCCGATCGTGACTCGCAGCTTCGTCCGCGAGCCGCAGGCATAAGAGAAAGCGGTACTCACAGGAAATTCTCAACCCGCCGGCTGGGGCTTGGACTCCGCCTCGCCCCAGATCGCCGTGCCGTCCACCGCGTCGCGGACCGAGAAGACCAGCCGCTGGCGAACGTCGTCGCGCACGCGGATCGTGGTCTGGAAGCGGGCATAGGTTCTGGCGGGCGGCGACGTCTTGAGGCTCACCTTCAGGTGCGATTCCGGCAGGTCCGCGCGCCCCCCCTTCTCATCCAGGGCCGCCATCGCGACCGGCGTCTCGGCGACGTAACCGCCATCCTTGGGCGTCCAGGCCAGCGACTCGACCGGCACGCCCAGAGTCACCGGGATCTCGATCGTGCCGCGCCCCGCCGGCTTCGGCGTGCCGAGCTGGACGATGAGGCGCCGGTCCCGCTCGGCGCCGCCGAAGAGCAGCACGCTCTCGGCGCGCATGGCGTTCTCCGTCTTTTTCGAGAGGTCCGAGAAGCCGCTCCGGGCGCGGATCCGCAGGCCCCGCCGCCGGGCCTCGACGGTCACCTGATGCCCGCGGTCGTCCGCTTTCCAGGCCGGGGTGAAGCCAAGCCAGTAATAAAAGCCCGTGTCCGCCGCGACCTCGCTGAGGACGTCCATCTTCGCGGAGACCACCATCCGGCCGCCGGTCCGCTCCGCCAGAGCGCCCAGGGCGGTGATCTGGGAAGAGCTCGACTGGGCCAGGTCCATGGGATAGATCGTGTAGCCGAGCCGGTTCGCGGCCTCGATCATGGGCTGATAGAGCTGCGGCGCCACGCTCATCGTCCAGGCGCCGGACAGCAGGAGCAGGACCTTGCGGCCCGCCGGCACCTCGAAGCCGCGCAGCGCGCCGGCCACGGCGGCGGCGGTCCGGCCGAGCTGGGTGCGCGCCTCGGGGCTGACCCGCGGCTCGAGGGCCTCCATCTCCCTGTCGAGGTTGTTGGTGAGCGGATTGGTGTCGCCGTCGCCGATATCGTTCTCGTGCACGACCTTGACGTCCGACTGGAGCGCCCGCTGATGAGAGAGCTGCTGGCCGCCGGTGGCGGGGCGCCGGCGGGCCCGCTCCAGGGCCGCGGCCAGCGCGGCGGCATCCCCCGTCCAGCGGCTGAGGACGTCGATCCGGGAGCCGTCGAACGCCAGCACGGCCATCTGATCTCCGGGTCGCAGAAGCTTGAGGTCGCGTTCGAGCTTCGCCAGCGCCTCGTTACGGATGCCGGCGATCGAGAAGGAATCGTCGATATAGATCAGGTAGCTCCGCTGCACCGCTTCACCGGGCGAAGCCGGCGCCTGGGCTCCGCCGGCCGGCGCGGCGGCGGCAGGCACGGCGGCCGCCTTGCCGTCCTCCACCTCGGCGAAATACTCGACCGGCACCTCGTGGCCGTCCACCAGCAGCCGGAGGTCTTTCGCCGAGAGCCCGCGGACGCGCGCCCCCTTTTCGTCCGTGACCACCGCCTCGACGTTGACCACCCGGACGTCGACCGCCTCCTCGAAAACCTGCACCATCGGCTGCCGCGGCTCCGGCTGCTGCGCCGCGAGCGGAAGAGCCCCTGCCAGCGAGACCACGATCATGCAAAGAAATCGGAAGCTCATGCTTTCTCCTTAACCCGCCGCGACGGCCGAGCCGGTGAACGCGGCGATTCGAGTGAACGGCGGGAACACGGCGAGGGGATCGGCGTTCATGGTCCCCCACTGGGTGACCCCCTTCGGGAGCAGGTCGCGGAGATCGTGCCGGACGCCGTCGAGGACGAACGGCGTGCTCTCGACGAGATCCGCCGAGAAGACATTCATCGCGATCGCGAACCCACCCGGGATGGGCGACGCCAGGGTAGCCCCCATCGCCACGCTCGTCCGCCGGAAGACGGCGACGCACCTACCCCTAGAGAACGAATCTGGATCGCCAAAGTCCCCACCTCCCGCCGGATTCAGGTAGACGCTGAAATCCCCCCTCACGTCGAGGCCGATCGAGATGTTGCCGTTGGTGACCGTCTGCGCGCCGAACGGCGCCGAGCGGAAGGTGAGCCGGGCGGTCGCCTCCCCGACAGGACCGTCATTGAAAAGAGCGCCCCGGACCCCCTCCAGGTGAAGGAAATAGCCCAGGTCCTGTAACTGGCCCTGCTCATCCAGATAGAAGCGGCCGGTGACATACCAGGCGACGCGGCCGGGGGTGATCGGCATTGGGAATTCCTCTCTGAACCGAACCCAGGGCGATGCCCTGGGCTAAAGGAGCCCGGGCCTTCAGCCCGGAGTCTGTGTGGAACCATCTATCGTCTCGTGTTGGAACTCCCATCCTGCGGGATCACCCTGAGGCCCAACGGGCCGTCCTTCTTTAGCCCAGGGCAGCGCCCTGGGCCGGCATTCTAACGCCTCCGGCATTTGCAATGCCGGAGCGCGATGCGACATCATTCCTCGCGGAGGATCTCCAAT
>JBDSHF010000232.1:0-38367 GCA_039918595.1 Thermoanaerobaculia bacterium | reverse complement strand
GCGACGACGCCTACGCCGGCCTGGTCTTCGAGCCGGAGATCCCCCGCGAGTCGCCGTTCTGGGACCTCGCCGGGGCGCACCCTAATCTGATCGCGGTCAAGGTCGACGGCGCCACCAAGGAGTTCTCCTTCTTCGGCGGGAGGGTGGGCTTTCTCACCTTCGGAGTCGAGCCGGACTCGGAAGTGGCACGCGCGCTCGAGAGCAAGGTGAGATTGCTGGTGCGCTCGGGGCTCTGCGCGCCGGTGGCGGCGAGCCAGGTGATTCTGTTGCAGGCGCTGCGCACGGAGGGGATCGAGCGCGAGATCGAGGCGGTGCGGCTCCTGCTCGAAGGGAGATACCGGGCGTTGAAGGAGGCGCTCGCCGGGGTCGATCCCGGCCTCCTGACGGTGCTCCCCTTCAACTCCGGCTGCTTCGCCCTGGTGGAGATCCCCGAGGCGCTGGGGATCGACGCCGAGACCGCCCGCCGCCACCTGCTGGCCCGCCACGACACCGGCCTGGTCTCGATCGCCCCGCGCTATCTCCGCATCGCCCACTGCTCGGTGGACGAGGCAGCGCTGCCCGAGCTGGCCAAGAGGCTGGAACGGGGGATCGCGGAGCTGGCCGGTAGGGCTTGAAGACACGGACGTAAAGGACTGACAAGGACGAACAGGACAGCAAGGAAAAGAAATCCCCCGTTCGGCTGTAGTCCCTGTTCGTCCTTGTCAGTCCTTTACGTCCGTGTTCTTTGTCCTTTCCTACTTCACCCGCGCCCCATTCTCGTCGTAGTCGTAGACCCCGCGGCCGACCTTGCGCCCCAACCGGCCGGCGCGGACGTGCTGGATCAGGATCTGGTTGGGCCGGTAGGCCTCGCCCAGACTGCGGTGGAGGAACTCGAGGATCGACAGGCGGACGTCGAGCCCCACCAGGTCGACCATCTCGAACGGCCCCATCGGGTGGTTCAGGCCGAGCTTCAGGGCCTTGTCGATGTCCGGGGCGCTCGCCACCCCCTCCTGGAGCATGCGGAAGGCCTCGTTGCCGATCAGGGCGTTGATCCGGCTGGTGACGAACCCCGGCGCCTCGTTGACCACCACCATCTCCTTGCCCATCCGCACGCCGACCTCGTGGAGGGCGTCGATCGTCTCCTGCGAGGTCTCGAGCCCGCGGATCAGCTCGATCAGCTTCATGACGTGCACGGGGTTGAAGAAGTGCATGCCGGCGAAGCGCTCGGGCCGGCCCGAGGCGGCGGCCATCTCGGTGATCGAGAGGGCCGACGTGTTGCTGGCGAAGAGGGCGTGCTTCGGGGCGTGCAGGGCGGCGGCATGGAAGGCCTCGACCTTCAGCGCGATCGTCTCGGGTACCGACTCGATGACCAGGTCGGCCTTCTCCATTGCCTGCGCGAGGTTGTCGTTCAGATGCAGGGCCTGCTTGGCCCGCTCCGCCACCCCGGCGTCGACCTTCTTCAGCTCGACCCCCTTGTCGAGGTTCTTGTGGATGCTCGCCTCGGCCTTCTTCAGGGCCTCGGCGCTGGTGTCGTAGAGATAGGTCTCATAGCCGGCCTGGGCGGCGACGTGGGCGATGCCTCGGCCCATCGTGCCGGCGCCCAGCACGGCGATCGTCGAGATCTGCAAGTCCGTGGCCTCTCTTTAAGAAACTGGGATGTTGTGGACGCCGGTCGTCTTAGCGGCCAGGTTGCTCAGCTCGTCGGCGATCGCCAGCGTGTTGCGCACGGCGGAGGCGGCGAGCTCCTGAAGCTCAGGGCTCGTGGCGTGCTTCTCCAGGTACTCCTTGCCGAGGTGGTAGTGGTGGATCTCCTCGACCTGGATCGTCTCGTCGTAGAGCCGTGCGGTCTCGAGGTCGCCCACCGAGAGGCAGAACTTCACGAACTGGGCGTTGCGCACCTTGGCGATCGCCTCGCTGGCGAACGGCCCGGCGGCGATGCGCTCGACGGTGGTGCGCAGCCCGCGAAGGTACTGGTAGAGCGGGCTGTGCCCCTCGGCGAGGGGGTCGAAGTCCGTCTGGTCGGCGCCGAGCTCGGCCAGGCGCTGGCTGATCATGCCGTAGTGCTTCATCTCGTCCCCGCACTGCAGGGCGAGGGCCATCTTGGCGTCCACCTCGGGGGTGGTCGGCAGCCAGAAGCCGGCGAGCTCGCTAGCTTCGAGCTCACTCTTCAGGGCAAGGCGGAGCAGGGTCACCACGTCGACGTTCCCCTCCGATTCCGCCTCGAGCGTCTCGGTCTCTCCCAGCCGCGCGAAGAGCTGGTCCATCTCGTCGATCAGTCGCGCGACGAATTCTTTACCGGTCATGAGAAAACCCTCCTCCAAAATCCTGCAGCTATTCTATCCGTCTATCCGCACGCCGAGCCGGTGAAGCCGGGTTCCAGGGTCCGCAGCACCGCTCGCACCGGCGAGGCGTCGAGCCCGGCGAGCCGGAGCGGCAGGGCGATCAGCTCGTAGACCCCCTCCGGGACGCCGTCGAGCACCAGCCCCTCCAGAATGGCGACGCCGCCGTGGAACAGGGCGTGATGGGCGTCGAGCGTCTTGCTGTCGAACGGGTCGACCGAGGGGGTGTCCATCCCCACCAGAAGGATGCCGCGCTCGGCCAGCAGGGCCGCGAGCTCGGGCGAGAGGGCGGTGAACCGCTCGGGAAAGCTCCGGCGGTCGCGCACGCTCTCGCTCTTGAACAGGAGACGCCGGGGATTGGTGAGGTCGATCCCCTCGATATGGCGCGGCTCGATCAGCGGCTGCGGCGGCACCCGCACCACCCGGCAGGGGCCGAGGTAGCGGTCGAGCGGCATCTCGGCCATCCCGTCGCCGCGCGGCTCGGTATGAAACGGGGCATCGGCGTGCGACCCCAGGTGAGGGGTAGTGGTGATCGCCGAGAGATTGACGCTGGCGCCATCGGCGATCGACCAGCTCAACCGGGACTGGAACGGAGTGTCGCCCGGCCAGACCGGGGTCTCCGGGCGAATGATGGGCGAGAGGTCGTAGAGCATGGGCGCCCTCCTTGCCCCTCGCATCATAGCGATAGAGGAGCGGGGGGACCAGTGGGCGCCCCCCAAGACTTCCTACGGCTGGGAGATCTTCTCCACTACCCGGCCAACCTCCTGGGAGCTGCCGAGCTCGCGGGCGAGATCCGCCTGGGCGATGATGCCGACCACGCGCCCCTGGTCGTCGACCACGGGGACGCGGCGCACCTGCTGGCCGGTCATCACGCGCTCGACGTCGTTGAGGTCGTCGTCCACCTTGATCGAGGAGACGTTCTTGGACATCGCCTCGCGGACCGCCGTGCCGGGGCCCTGGCCGCGAGCCAGGACGCGGATCGCGAGGTCGCGGTCGGTCACGATCCCGGTCAGCTTCATCGAGTCGCGCCCCTCGACCACCGGCAGGCTGCCGCAGTTGTTCTCCTCCATCATCCGGGCGGCGTCCTGGGCGGTGGTGTCCGGGGTGCAGACGGCCGGGCTATCGGTCATGATGCTCTTCGCGGTTTTTGAAGCCATGACGTTCTCTCCTCATTGAAGGGACCCGCGGAAGCGGGCCTCCTCCCAACTACTGCAAAAGGCGGACCGGATTCTGCCGGGGCGTCCGCAAAGCCCTGCCGGCCGCCCTGGTGTAGGATAGAGGACCGCTTTCAGCGGACCGAAGAGGAGTCGATTTCATGAGTCAGGAGCCCGAAGTCATCGTCCCTGGACATGTGCCGCCGGTCGCGCTGGCCGAGCTGAACGACGCGCAGCAGGACAAGCTCGGCACCATCGCCCACCATGTGCGGGGGATTCTGACGGCGCTCGGGCTGGATCTGCAGGACCCCAACCTCGCCGAGACCGACCTGCGGGTCGCCAAGATGTACCTCGAGATGTTCGGGGGGCTGGCGGAAGGGGCCGAGCCCAAGGTGACGACCTTTCCCAACGAGGAGGGGTACAGCCACATGGTGATGGAGAAGCAGATCCCCTTCTACTCCATGTGCGCCCATCACCTCGTCCCCTTCTATGGCCACGCCCACATCGCCTACATCCCGCGCGAGCGCATCCTCGGACTGTCGAAGTTCGCCCGCATCCTGGAGTTCTACGCCAAGCGGCCGCAGCTCCAGGAACGGCTGACCGAGCAGGTGGTGACCTACCTGGAGCAGAAGCTGCAGCCCCTCGGGGCGATGGTGGTCATCGAGGCCCGGCACCTCTGCGTCGAGATGCGCGGCGTCAAGAAGCCGGGCGCGCTCACGGTGACCTCGGCGCTGCGCGGCATCTTCCACCAGAAGCCGGTGCGGGAAGAGTTCCTCGACCTGCTGCGCCGCCATGACTGACCTGAAGCGCGCTCCGCTTCTCCTGCTGCTGGCCGTCCTCGCGGCCGGGTGCGGCGGCGCCTCCGCGTCTCGCTCGGCGGCCGAGTTGATCAACCCCGCTCTGGGGCTGGAATACTCTGGCTGGATGGTGGGAGCGGCCTCGCGCCTTGCCACTCCCGAGGAGATCAACGAGTACCTGACTTTGCAGGACGACCAGCAGGCGGCAGCCTTCGTCGAGCGGTTCTGGCAGCGGCGCGACCCCAGTCCAGACACGCCCGGCAACCCGATCCGCCAGACCTTCGACGAGCGCGCCGCCAACGCCGACCGCGCCTACAGCGAGGGCGGCCTGCTCGGGCATCGCTCCGACCGCGGCATTCTGCGCGTGCTCTACGGCCTGCCCCAGAAGATCGACCACGAGGTGTCGCCGATCCCCAACGGGCCACCGATCGAGGTCTGGATCTATGGGACGCAAGCGCCCTCCGGGCTCGACGGCAAGCGCCCGTCCCCGGTCTACAGATTCGTGAAGAGCGGCGACCGGACGGTGCTGTACAACGGCCGCGGCGCTTCCGGCCCTTTGCTCCCCTCTCTGGAGGGGGGGCCCTCCCAGTAGAGCCCGACAGGAGATTTTACCTTGACGAACCAAGCTCGTGCCGTGCTCGCGGGAACCGGGATCTGCGTCCCGCCGCTCGAGGTCGACAACGTCATGCTCTCCCGCATCATCGAGACGAGCGACGACTGGGTCCGCGAGCGCAGCGGCATCCGGACCCGCTACTACGTCGAGCCTGGCGTCGGCTCCTCCGACCTCGGTACCGAGGCGGCGCGCGCGGCCCTCGCGGATGCCGGCATCGCCCCCGGCGAGGTGGACTATCTGGTCTGCGCCACGATGACCCCGGACCACTACTTCCCCGGTACCGGCACCCTGATCCAGCAGAAGCTGGGCCTGCGGCCGCTGCCGGCGCTCGACATCCGCCAGCAGTGCGCCGGTTTCGCCTACGGCCTGCAGGTGGTCGACGCGCTGATCCGGGGGGGCGTCGCGCGCACCGTGCTGCTGGTCGGCACCGACGTCCACACCTCCCTGATGCCCTTCTCGGAGCGCACCTTCGAGGTGCTGCACGGCCGCGACCCCGGCCCGCTCTCCACGGAGGACTTCGAGTGGAACTCGCGCTTCCGGAATCTCCTCGTGCTGTTCGGCGACGGCGCCGGCGCGATGGTCTTCCGGGCCCAGGATGGAGAGAGCGGCACCGGCGGCCGCGGCATCCTCACCTCGGCCCTCTACGGCGACGGCAACCACCGGGACATCCTCTACGTCCCGGGCGGCGGCTCGGCGCGGCGGCCGTTCGTCAGCGTCGAGATGATCCAGGCCGCCGAGACGGTGCCGGTGATGGACGGCAAGGCCGTCTTCAAGCTGGCCGTCACCCGCATGCCGGAGGTGACCCAGGAGGTGCTCCAGCGCTGCGGCTACACCACGAAGGATCTGGACCTCCTGATCATGCACCAGGCCAACCTGCGCATCAACGAGAAGGCGCAGCAGATCCTGGGGCTGCCGGACGGCAAGGTCTACAACAACATCCAGAAGTATGGGAACACCACCTCCGCCACCCTGCCGCTCGCCTTCCACGAGGCCCGCCAGGCAGGGCTGGCTCCAGAGGGGGCGCTGGTCGCCTTCACCGCCCTCGGCGCCGGCCTCCACTGGGGCTCGGTGCTGATGCGGGTCTGACTAGAGTAGGATTCCGGACGGAGGACTTCGTCGATGGACCAGACATATACGGCTCTCGTCAAAAGGGATGCGGGATGGTGGATCGGCTGGATCGAGGAAATTCCGGGGATCAACTGCCAGGAATCCTCCCGTGAGGAGTTGCTGGCAAGTTTGCGCGTAACGCTCCAAGAGGCGCTCGAGCTCAACCGGCAAGAGGCTGTCGGAGCCGCGGGCGGCGATTTCGAGGAAGAACAGATCGCTGTATGAAGCGCGGGGACCTCCTGCGTTATTTGCGAAGCCATGGCTGTGAGCTCCTCCGGGAGGGAGGCCGACACTCCTGGTGGCACAACCCGGCTCTGAACAAGAGGTCATCGGTGCCGAGGCACTCCGAGATCAACGACCATTTGGCCAGGAAGATCTGTCGGGATCTTGGGCTTCGATAGATACAACAGGTCTGCCTTGATGAGCTCCCCACCCTCTCTGTCCGCCCCCGATCCAGCCTCCATCGCCGAGTCCATCTCCCGCCGCATCCTCGGCCAGGACGAGGCCATCCGCGAGATGGCGGTGGCTCTCTCCAAGCAGCTCGCCGGTCTGCGGGTAGGCAACATCCTGATGATCGGCTCCTCCGGCACCGGTAAGACGACGCTGATGCGCGCCGTCGAGTCCTATCTCGCCTCGGATCCGGTGCTCACCGCCCGCTCGGCGGTCATCCGCATCCACGCCAACGTCCTCGGCGAGGAGGCGGAGCGCGGGCGGCCGGGCGAGGCCGTGCTTGGCCGCCTGCTCGAGCGGGCGCGCGAGCAGCTCGGGCCGACCGCTCCGGTCGACATGCTGCTCCGGCGCGCCACCTCGGGGCTGGTGTTCGTGGACGAGGTGGACAAGATCCGCTCGCAGGTAGGCGGCCAGCCGAACGTCGCGGGCATCCGGGCGCAGGAGGCGCTGCTGACGCTGATCGAGAACGAGGCGGTGCCGCTCACCCTGCCGGCCTGGGCCGGCGGCGGCGCGAGGACGGTCGACTCCTCCGATCTCCTCTTCGTCTGCGCCGGCGCCTTCGAGGGGCTCTACGACTCCGTCTTCGACCGCGTCACGATCGGCAAGGACCGCGGCTCGCTGCAGCCGGTCACCGTCGTCGAGGGCGGGAAGGTGATGGAGAAGCTGATCTTCAGCCTGCGCGACTGGCTGCGCAACGAGGACCTTTTCGACTACGGGATGAGCCCGCAGTTCCTCTCCCGCTTCGACGCCGTCGTGCTGCTGCGGGATCTGGGGCAGGACGAGCTGGTCCGGATCTTTTTGGAGACGCCCGAGTCGGCTTTCCACCAGAGCCGCGCCTACTTCGAGAGCCGCGGCATCCACTTGGCGATCTCGCCGGCGGCGGTGCGCCGCGTCGCCACCGAGGCCGGCCTCCAGCCCCGCCTGGGAGCACGGGCGTTGAAAGAGGTCTTCCGCCGGGTGATCCGCGACTACGAGTTCGAGCCGGCGAAGTTCGTCAACGGCGGCGCGCTGCTCATCGACCTGCCGGAGGTGGAGGCGGTGCTGGGGAAGGGGTAAAGAGGAGCTGATAAACGTCCCGAATGTTGCCTTCCAGTTCTAGAAGCGTCTCACCCTGGCTGAAAACGCTGGGAACTTCCTTCAGCCTGCCGATATACCAGTCTTCATCAATCCAGTACTCGAGCGTGAAAGACTTGCGCTTGGCTGAGATCACTCAGCCACCATCCGCATCTGCCGCCGCGCGCAGAGCTCCCGATACCGCTCCCGCCGCTTCCGCGCCGTCCAGATCTGCGGGATGAAGGTGAGCAGGAGCAGCAGCGAGGAGGCGACGACGAGCTGGAGGTAGAGGCCGGTACGGTTGCCGCTCGCCGCGCGGGTGATGAGCGCGAAGAAGTAGGTGAAGACAGTGCAGCCGGGGATCAGGCCGACCGCCGTCGTGGTCAGGAAGAGGCTCGGCCGGATGCCGGCCAGGGCGGCGGTGTAGTTGACCAGCGGATAGGGGATCGGCAGGAGCCGGATTCCCACTAGCCGCCAGAACCCCCGCCGGGAGATCGCCCGCTCCACCCGCTTCAGCTTGTGGCCCAGCAGATGGCGCACGAAGTCGCGCCCCAGACCCCGACCCAGGAAGTAGGTCAGAGAGCCGCCGAGGAAGGTACCGATGATGTTGTAGAGGGAGCCCCAGACCGGGCCGAACACCACGCCACCGGCGATCATCATCGGCGAGGCCGGCACGAACAGGGGGCAGAGCACGATGTAGGAGCCGATCAGCGCCAGCGGCGCCCACCAGGCTTCTCGCAGCCGGGTGAGCAGGGCGGAGACCTTTTCGAGGGTCAGATACTGGGCGAGCGGAGTCCAGCGCAGGACGGCGAAGCCCGTGACGACGATCGCCACGAGCACCACGAAGCGTAAAAGGAGGTGGCGGGGTACAGCCTTCATTCGGGCCAGAGCTCTGCCTTAACCTCTGCCCAGGTTTGTTCGTCGTTGGGATCCCGCTCTGTATCGGCGAGCCGCTCGTCGAGAATCCGTCTCTGCCAATCAGAAATCGAGAGGAAGGGAGTCTCTTCCTCAGGCTCGGTGCTTTTCATGGGCCTGAGTTTACCTGGGATCAGGGTTCTTCCCGATCTCGGGGCCGCCGGCGAAGAGGAAATCCCGCATGTGGCGGCTGAGGGTCTCCTGGGCGGCGGGCTCCATGAAGTTCAGCCGCAGCTCATTGATCACCATGACTTCCATCTTCTGCCACTCGGCCCAGCAATCGGCGCAGATCTTCTCGCGGATTTCCGCTCCGAGCTTGCCGGGGTAGGGCTGGCGGGTGAGCGCCGGAGCTTCCGGCCGGCCGCAGCGGACGCAGTGCACGGTCGCGGACATCAGCGCACCTCTCCGGGGAGGACGATCAGGCTCTCCGAGCGCTCCAGGATCTCTTTCGGCACCCGCACCAGCAGCACCAGGTCGCGGTCGTCCCGGTTGCCCTTGAGGCTCTTGACCACCTCGTCGGGCACCGAGAGCGTCACGTAGGCCGGGCGCTTGGCGTTCTGCCGGGCGCTGTCGGTGACGAGCTGCTCGAGCGGCACAAGCTCCACCCGCTCCGGGTACTTCCCCAGCGCGTAGGTCAAGGCTTTCAGTGGGTTCTGATTCGGCATGGGTGGATTCTACACGCGCCGTCTTATTGAGTAGAAAGCGGGGCAGAAACGCCCTGGCTCTCGAGGACCGAGCGGAAATAAGCGATCGTGCTCCGCAGGCCCTCGGCCAGCGGCACCTTCGGCTCCCAGCCGAGCTTCTCGCGGGCCTGGGTGATGTCCGGCTGCCGCGTCTGCGGGTCGTCCACCGGCAGCGGGTTGAAGACGATCGGGCTCGAGCTGCCGACCGCGGCCCTGATCGTCTCGGCGAACTCCAGGATCGTCATCTCGTGCGGGTTGCCGATGTTGCATGGCTGGCGGAGGTCGCTCATCAGCAGCCGCCAGATCCCCTCGACGAGGTCGTCGACGTAGCAGAAGGAGCGGGTCTGCTTGCCCTCGCCGAAGACGGTCATCGGCTCGCCGGTCAGCGCCTGCTGCACGAAGGCGGGCACCACCCGGCCGTCGCGCACCCGCATGCGGGGGCCGTAGGTGTTGAAGATCCGCACGATCCGCACGTCGACCTGATGGTAGCGGTGATAGGCCATGGTCATCGCCTCTGCGAAGCGCTTGGCCTCGTCGTAGACGCCGCGCGGCCCCACCGGGTTGACGTTCCCCCAGTAGGTCTCCTTCTGCGGGTGCTCCTGGGGGTCGCCGTAGACCTCGGAGGTCGAGGCGAGAAAGAAGCGCGCCCCCTTGGCCTTGGCGAGGCCGAGGCTGTTGTGGGTGCCGAGCGAGCCCACCTTGAGGGTCTGGATCGGCAGCTCCAGGTAGTCGATCGGCGACGCCGGCGAGGCGAAGTGGAGGATGTAGTCCACCGGCCCCGCCACCTCGAACGGCTTGGTGACGTCGTGCTCGAGAAACTCGATGTCGCCGCGATCGAGGAGGTGCTTGAGGTTCTCCAGCCGGCCGGTCACCAGATTGTCGACACAGACCACCTCGTGCCCCTCGGCGAGCGCGCGCTCGCAGAGGTGAGAGCCGAGGAAGCCGGCGCCGCCCGTGATGACCACTCGGCTCATGAGCGCGCCCCCGCGGCATGGGCCGCCGGCTTGCCCACGGCCTGCGGCCGGAGGTCCGGGACCCCCTCGGGCCGGCCGATCGAGACGTAGCGGAACCCCTCGGCGGCCATGGTCTCCGGCTCGTAGAGGTTGCGCAGGTCGATCACCAGCGGCTCGCGCACCAGCTTGCGCAGGCGGTCGAGGTCGAGCTTGCGGAACTGGTTCCACTCGGTGGCGATGACCACCGCGTCCGCTCCCTCGGCCGCCTCGTAGGCGTCGCGGGTGTAGACCAGAGTGGGGAACAGCGGCTTGCAGGCCGGCATCGCCTCAGGATCGAAGGCGCGGACGGTGGCCCCGCCGTCGACCAGCGCCTGCACGATCGGCAGTGCCGGCGACTCGCGGATGTCGTCCGTGTTCGGCTTGAAGGAGAGGCCGAGGAAGCCGATCGTCTTGCCGGCGATGCCGCCACCGAGCGCCTGCTCGACTTTCTCGATCATCCGCTTCTGGGTGACCTCGTTGACCTCCAGAACCGCCTCGATGATGCGGAACTTCAGCCCCGAGTCGCGGGCGATCTGGGCCGCCGCGCGGGTGTCCTTGGGGAAGCAGGAGCCGCCGTAGCCGGGGCCGGCCGAGAGGAACTTCGGGCCGATCCGGTTGTCGAGCCCCATCCCCTTGGAGACTACCTCGACGTTGGCGCCCCAGGCCTCGCAGATGTGCGCCACCTCGTTGATGAACGAGATCTTGGTGGCCAGGAAGCCGTTGGAGGCGTACTTGATCAGCTCCGCCGTCTCGATGTCGGTGACGATGAACGGCACGTCCGCGGCGTCGAGCGGCGAGTAGACGTCCCGCATCATCTCGGCCGCCCGCTCGTCGCGGGTGCCGATCACCACCCGGTCGGGGTGCATGAAGTCCTCGATGGCCGACCCCTCGCGCAGGAACTCGGGGTTGCTGACCACGGCGAACGTGTGCTTGCCGCCCGCCCCCTCGCGCACGATGGCCTCGATCATCCGGCCGGTGCCCATCGGCACCGTGCTCTTGGTGATGATGATCTTGTAGCCGTTGAGATGCTGGGCGATCGACGCGGCCACCTCGCGGATGAAGGTGAGGTCGGCCGAGCCGTCCGACTTCGGCGGCGTGCCCACGGCGATGAAGATCGCCTGGGCCTCCTCGATGGCGGGGGCAAGGTCGGTGGTGAAGCGCAGCCGCCCCTCCGCCATGTTCTTCTGGACCAGGGTATCGAGGCCGGGCTCGTAGATCGGCACCTTGCCTCGGGAGAGGGCCTCCACCTTGGAATGATCCTTGTCCACACCCACCACGTTCATTCCGAAGTCCGCCAGGCAGGCGCCCGTCACCAGGCCGACGTAACCGCTACCTATGACGCAGATGTTCATCGCTGAAGCTCTCGTTTGGAAGGGTTGTCAGGTTCTGCGCGCTTCGGCGCGCTCGCGGTACCAGGAAACGAAACGGTGCAAGCCTTCCCGGATGGGGACCTTCGGGGAGTACCCCAAGAGCCGCGCCGCCTTTGAAACGTCGGCGTAGGTGATCGGCACGTCCCCAGGTTGCGCCGGAAGATATTCGATCCGGGGCTCGACGGCAAGCTCTTCAGCGATCCAGTGAATCAGGTCGCGCAGGGAGGTGGTGTCCGCCCCGCCCAGGTTGAGGATCTCGAAACCGGGCGCCAGCTCCAGGGTGGCGACCAGGCCGTCGACGATGTCGTCGACGTAGGTGTAGTCGCGCAGGCTGCCGCCGTCGCCGTACATTGGCACCGTCTTGCCCTGAGCGATCAGGTCGGTGAACTTGTGGATCGCCATCTCCGGCCGCTGCGCCGGGCCGTAGACGGTGAAGAAGCGCAGGCAGGCGGTGCGGAAGCCGTAGAGGTGATGGTAGTTGTAGCAGAGCAGCTCGCCGGCCCGCTTGGTCGTGGCGTAGGGGCTGATCGGCTGGTTGACCTCGTCGCTCTCGGCGAACGGGATCTTCTGGTTGATCCCGTAGACCGACGACGAGGAGCCGAAGAGGAAGAGGTCGGGCCCGTGCCGGCGGGCCGCCTCGAGCAGGCGCAGGGTGCCGATGCAGTTGACGTCCTCGTAGAGGATCGGCTCCGCCAGGCTCGGCCGCACCCCGGCCCGCGCCGCCAGATGGATCACGGCGTCGAAGCGCCCCTCGGAAAACAGGCGGTCGACTTTGCGGTCGTCCCGGATGTCCCCCTCGACCAGGCGGTAGTCGTCGCGGCCGAGCAGCGGCGCCACGTTTTCCCGCTTGCGGGAGGGGTCGTAATAGTCGTTGAAGTCGTCGAGCACCGTCACCCGGTCCCCCCGGGCGAGC
The DNA here is from genome assembly GCA_039918595.1 of Thermoanaerobaculia bacterium. Taxonomy (GTDB): domain Bacteria; phylum Acidobacteriota; class Thermoanaerobaculia; order Multivoradales; family UBA5704; genus DATARR01. The sequence continues at coordinate 26,002 of JBDSHF010000232.1, read as the reverse complement.
AGGCGCCGCGTCAGATGCGAGCCGATGAAGCCCGCTCCTCCGGTCACCAGGATATGAGATGGCATAGGCGAGCTCTAGTTCCCCTTCATAGGTGGCGGTGGGCTCGGATCGGCTGGCGGCGGAGCGGCCAGGAGAGGTGGAGGAGCCGCCGCGTCGGGCTTGCCCTCCTCCGGCCGGCTCTCCGGCAGCGTGTCCAGCGGCTCCGGCGTCCCGCCCGCCCCCTCGATCGCCTTCGTCGTGTCGATGTAGCGCTTCTCGATCCCCTTCTTCTGCCGGTTGCGGATCAGCCAGCGCAACGCCCGAGACTGGTTGACGCCGACGATGATGTCGTTGACGGCGTCGTAGATCTTGGGATCGTTGATCAGCTTCGCGGCCGTGCCGTTCCCCTTGTCGAGCTTCGCCGAGACGTCGTTCAGGTTCTTCACGAACTGCCGAAGCTGCTCGGTGACCTCACGGCCATACTCCTTGTCCTTGACGAGACGCGGGAGCAGGGCGTCGCTCGACTCCAGATCGGCTGTAAATTGCTGCAGATCCCGCGCCACCTGGTGCAGCGAGGCGAGCGTTTGGTTGAATTCGGTCCGGCTGGAAGGGTCGTTGAGCAGGCCGGGGAGGAGCCCCGGGCCGTTCTGGGCCTGGTCGAGCAGGTGCTGGAAGCGGTCGAGCGACTGGGTGATCTGGTCGGACATGGCGCGGTCGTTGAGCAACCGGGGGATCGGCCCCTTGCCGGTCTCTACCGTCAGGGCGATCCGCTGCAGGCTGTCCGAGGCGCCGGCGAGCGAGGTCATCAGCCGCTTCCCCTCGGGGTTGTCGGTGGTGAGCTGCCCGAGGAGCCCCTCGCCGCGCTCCATGCGGCCGAGGATCGAGTTGAGCGAGTGGGTGATCACGACGACGTTGTCCATCACGTCCTCGCCCGAGGCGATCAGGGCGTCGACGTTGGTCGGCTGCGCCGCCAGGATCTCCCCCTCCTCGGGGATCGGCGGGTATTCCGACGAGCCCGAGTTCATGTCGATGTACTTGTCCCCGAGCAGGCCGAGGGTCTTGATGCGGGCCCGCGAGGCCACTTGGCCGGAGACCTCGGCCTTCGGGTCGGCCGGCCCGCGCAGGCGCCCCGTGTAATCGCGCTCGACGCGAATCCAGACCCGGATGTCCTGCTTCTTCGGGTCCTCGGAGAGCACCACCTTCTCGATCGCCCCCACGTCCACGCCGTCGAGCTGCACCGGGCTGCCCGGCTTGAGCCCGGAGACCGAGTTGAACTCGACGTAGTAGCGGGTCTTGTGTGAGAACAGGTTGTTCTTGGAGCCGATCAGGAAGATCCCCGCCGCCAGGACCACCATCGCGGCGAGGATCACCAGGCCGACGCGGATCTCCCGGCCTTTAGGCGACATTCTCTTCCTCCTCCTCGCGGCCGGCGAGGAAATCGGCCAGCCGCGGTTCGTTGCTGCTCTCGGCCTCGTGCCAGTCGCCGAGGAAGACGAACTTCCCATCGACGAGGAGGGCGATGCGGTCGCCCACCCGGCGGGCCAGGGGGATATCGTGGGTGACGACGACGGAGGTGACGCCGAGCTCCTTCTGGATCGAGTTGATCAGCTTGCCGATGGTCGCCGAGGTGATCGGATCGAGGCCGGTCGTCGGCTCGTCGAACAGCATCACCTCCGGCTCGAGGACCAGGGAGCGGGCAAGGGCGACGCGCTTCCGCATACCGCCCGAGAGGTCGGAGGGCATCTTGCGCTCGATCTCCTTGAGACCGACCTGGGCGAGCTTGTGCCGCACGGTCTCGGCGATCTCCGGCTCGGAGCTCTGGGTGTGCTCGCGCAGCGGAAAGGCGACGTTGTCGAAGACGTTCATCGAGTCGAACAGCGCGCCGCTCTGAAACAGCATGGCGATGCGCCGGCGGATGGGGAAGAGCTCGCGCTCGTCGAGCGGGGTCAGGTCCGTGCCGTCGAAAACGACCGTGCCGGCCTCCGGCTTTTCCAGCCCGTTGAGCTGCCGCAGGGTGACGCTCTTGCCGGTTCCCGAGCGGCCGAGGATCACCAGGCACTCCCCTTTGTAGATGTCGAAGTCCAGGCTGTCGAGGATCACCCGGTCGCCGTACTTCTTGGTCAGGCCGCGGATCTCGTAGAGCGTTTCCGGCATGTCGTTGCTCGCGCTTCCCTAGGCGACCAGCAGGTAGAAGAGCTTGGTGAGGAAGAAGTCGGAGACCAGGACCAGGATGGCGGCGAGCACCACGGTGTTGGTCGTCGCCCGCCCCACGCCGTCGGCGCCGCCGGTGGTGTTCAAGCCGTTGTAGCAGCCGATGATGGCGATGAAGTAGGCGAAGAAGAAGGATTTTGCGACGCCGCTGAAGACGTCGCTGATGGTCAGCTTCTCGAAGACGTCGTTGAGGTAGAGCCCCGGCGTCAGGTTGAGCGTGCCGACGGCGACGATCAGGCCGCCGAGGATGCCGAGCCCGTCGCCGATCACCGTCAGGGCGGGGAGCATCACCAGGGTCGCCACCAGCTTGGGGGCGACCAGTTTCTTGACCGGGTCGGCCGCCATCGAGCGCAGGGCGTCGATCTGCTCGGTCACCTTCATGGTGCCGATCTCGGCGGTCATTCCGGCGCCGATGCGCCCGCCGACGATCAGGGCGGTCAGCACCGGGCCCAGCTCGCGCACCAGCGACTTCGCCACCACCGAGCCGATGTAGTACTTGACCCCCAGCGAGGGGAGCGAGAGGGCGGTCTGCAGCGCCAGCACCATGCCGGTGAAGATGGTGGTGATGCCGGCGACGCCGAGTGAGCGGACGCCGATCTGCTCCATCTGGCGCACCCAGAGGCCGATCTCGTAGGGGGGCGCGATCATGGCGAGGAACGCCCGGCCGGTCAGCATCCCCAGCCCCCCGGTCTGCGCCGCGATGTCCCGGGGCTTCACGAGCGGCGGCCTTTCACGAGCGGATCGGTAACCACGCGGCCGCATGCACCGCGCCGAAGGCGAAGTCGGCCGCCGCCAGGGGGAGGAGGCCGCGCAGGTCCGGGCCGAGCAGTGCGGCGGTCGCCAGGGCGATCGCGCCCACCACCCGGCCGCCGATCGCTACCGCGATGATCGCGCTGTACCGGCGCGGATCGTGGGCCGCGGCCAGGTAGAGCATCGCGAGCATGGCGAGCAGAGTCGCCAGGATCCAGAGGTAGAAGGCGCCGCGGGGGAGCGGCGGCAGCGGCAGGCCGAGCATCCGCGCCGGCACCCCCGGCGCCGCCACCATGAGCGCCGCGAATCCGAGGTCGTAGAGCGCCCCGGCCACCAGGCTCATCCGCAGCAGCTTGAGCAGATGGAACCGGCGGGCGAACGGACTGGTGGCGGTCATAGGCGGGTGGATTGTAGCAGGAGGCATGCCAGGGGGATCTCGGGATATGATCCCTCCCCTATGGGATTCCCGGGGGGTAGCGCGTACACGATGGTGCGGGACGTGGCCGAGGGGTACCTCCTGGTCACCGAGCGCACGTTCAAGATGATGACCCGCCCGGAGCTCGAACAGCTCACCTTCGAGATCGATCGCCACCTGCGCGAGCTGCGCGGCGATCAGCCCGCTCTCGAGGACCTTCAGGCGATTCAGCTCCGGCAGCGGCGCATGCAGCGGCTCAACAGCTCCCTGATGATCCTCCGCAGCTTCCGGCAAAGGCAGAAGATCTGATGACCGCCGAGAACCTCCTGAGGGCCGCCGCGGTGCTGGTGCCCTCCCTGCTCGCGGCGCTGCTGCTGGACTGGATGTGCGCCCAGCGCCGCCTGCTCCCCCCGGGGTTCCGGGTGCTCTGGCGGCGCGTGCTCGCCGGCCTGGCCGTGGCCACCCTGCTCGCCATCGGCGTCTTCGCGCCCCTGGGCGGCCTGGGGATGAAGGCTTCCACCCCGGACCTCGACAAGGTCACCACGCCGCAGCTCTTCCTGCTGCACGTGCTGATGCTGGCCACGATGGGGGTCTGGTTCCTCCTCGGCTTCGCCGGCGAGGACGCCCGGCCGCCGGCGGCTCCGGCGCTTCCGGTTGAGCCCTCGCCGCTCCCCCTGTCCGAAGCCGGCGTCATGAACACCCTGGTCGAGCCGCCGCTTTTCCCGGCCGAGCCGGTAGAGCCCCTCGAGGCCGCGCCGCCGCCGCCGTCGCGGATCCCCCTCGGACGGCAGCTCCGGGCGCAGTTCGGCTATCTGGCGCCCAACGTCCCTCGCGAGATCGGGCTGGGGCTCCTGCTCGGCCTCGGTGCCTGGGTCGCCGTGCTCGTGGCGCTGATGGTGGTCGCCGGGGCGGTCTGGGCGCTGTACGGCGAGAACGCCGTCCCCAAGGCGCCGCCGGCGATGATCCCGTTCATCGCCGCGCTGCCGGTGCTGACCCGGTTCATGATCAGCCTCTCGGCCGGCTTCGTCGAGGAGAGCTTCTTCCGCGGCTTCCTGCAGCCGCGCATCGGCATCTTCTTCTCGACCACGTTCTTCGTGCTCGCCCATCTCTCCTATGGGCAGCCGTTCATGCTGATCGGCATCGCGCTGCTGTCGCTGATCTACGCCTTTCTGGTGAAATGGCGGCAGAACCTCTGGCCCGCCATCGCGGCGCACGCCCTGTTCGACGGCGTGCAGCTCCTGGTGGTCGTGCCGCTGGCGCTGCGCGCGCTGGGAGCGGGGAAGGCCGCGGCCTTCCTCTGGTAGACTGCGTATGAGGATCGCGCCCATGCCCGACGAGAACCGATTTCACCTCGCCATCGGGAGCCGGTTCGAGAACATCGAGCTGGTTCACGTGGTGTTGAAGGACCGGATGCAACAGTTGGGGATCGACAAGGACACCCAGCACTCGGTCGAGCTGGCCATGCGCGAGGCGCTGGCCAACGCCATCAAGCACGGCAACCAGCAGAACCCCGCCAAGCAGGTCCATGTGGACCTCATGGTCGAGGGTGATGAGCTGGTGATCCGGGTCGAGGACGAGGGGGTGGGGTTCGACCCCGGCAAGGTCCGCGACCCGCTCGCGCCGGAGAACCTGCTCAACCGGAACGGCCGCGGCATCCTTTTCATGAACAAGTTCATGGACAACATCCACTACGGCTCGAAACCCGACGGCGGCACGGTGGTCACGCTGCGCAGACGGGTTCCCGGGCCGAAGACCGATATTTTGGAACAGACTGACCCGGAGGAGGGAACTGAATGAAATTCAATACGCGGCAGAACGGCGACGTGACGATCCTCGACCTCAACGGCCGGATCACCATCGGCTCGGGCGAAGAGGCCCTGCGCAACGCGACGCAGGAGATCCTGAACAACGGCGCCAAGAAGGTCGTCATCCACATGGCGGGCGTCACGATGATCGACTCGAGCGGTATCGGCGAGCTGGTCAGCGCCTACACCACCGCCACCAACCGGGGCGCCAAGCTGAAGCTGGCCAACCTCCCCGCGAAGGTCTCCGACATCCTCACGATCACCCAGCTCATCACGGTCTTCGACGTGTTCGACACCGAGGCCGAAGCCGTCCAGTCGTTTGCCTGAGGTAGCGGCTCCCTCCGCGCTCGCCGGTCCGCTCGCGGTCTGGGCGGCGCGGGTGAACCGCCGCCTGTCCGAGCTTCTCCCCCCGGCCACCGCGCGGCCCGAGCCCGTGCACCAGGCCATGCACTACGCCCTGACCGGCGCCGGCAAGCGGGTGCGGCCGGTGCTCACCCTGGCGGTGGCCGACCTCTTCGGCTGCCGCTCGGAGCCGGTGCTCGACCTCGCCTGCGCTGTCGAGATGGTCCACGCCTGCTCCCTGGTGCTGGACGACCTCCCCGCCATGGACGATGCCGCGCTACGCCGGGGGCGCCCGACGGTGCACCGGGTGTTCGGCGAGAGCGTGGCCCTGCTCGCCGCCCTGGCGCTGCTCAACCGCGCCTATGCCCTGGTGGCCGAGGCCGCCACCCGCCTGGCCCTTCGCCGCTACACCACCGAGGACGTCGTCCACCATCTGGCGGCGGCCATCGGCAGCGACGGCCTGATCGGCGGCCAGGCGCTCGATCTCCTCGCGGCGCCTGAGGAGATGAACCTCGACGTCCTCGAATACATCCACAGCCACAAGACCGGGGCCCTGTTCATGGCCGCCGGCGAGCTGGGGGCCATGGCGGCCGAGGCCCGCCGCCGCGACCTTGAGGTGATCGCCCGCTTCGCCAAGAACCTCGGCCTCGCCTTCCAGATCTCGGACGACCTGCTCGACGTCCTCGGCACCCCCGAGGAGACCGGCAAGGACACCGGCAAGGACGCCGGCAAGGTCACCTTCGTGAAGCTCCTCGGAGTCCCCGGAGCCCAGGCCCTTGCCGACGAGCTCCTCGGCTTCGCCGTCGATTCGCTGGCCCCGCTCGGCCGCAAGGCCGATCCGCTGCGGGATCTGGTGAAGTTCGTCCAGCACCGGTCGCATTGAGGTCAGGGGTGGCGGCGCCCCCCGAGACCACGCCCGCCTTGCGCCCCCCGCCCCGGACCTTATACCTTACCCCCCATGAGCAGCGCGCACGACAACCGCCTCCCCCACAACGTCCATCTCCAGTCGAAGCGGCGCGTCGACGTGCGGCGGGTCGACCAGTGCGGCACGCTGGACGAGATCTTCCGCTCCTGCCTGCCGGCGTTCGGCGGCGCCTACCTGCGGCGGGTCTACACCCTGCTGGATCAGGCGATCGGGGCGGGCTGCCCGCTGACCCTGGCGATCGCGGGGCCGGTCACCGTCTCCGGGCAGCACCAGACCTGGCTGATCCCCCTGCTGGAGACCGGCTGGGTGGCCTACCTCAGCACCACGGACGCCGTCTGCTATCACGACGGCCACCGCAGCCTCGACGAGCACCCGAATCCGATCTTCGAGGTCCCGATCTTCGGCGACGACGGCGTGCTGCGCGACGAGAAGACGATCCGCGTCACCGACATGGCCTTCGACGAGGACGTCCTCTTCCAGCAGGACCGCTTCCTGACCGCCTGCCTGCTGCGCCCCGAGTTCCAGAAGTCGATGTCGGGAACCGAGCTGCGCTATCTCATCGGCGGCATCTACGCCGCGCAGGAGGAGAAGAACGCCACCGAGCCCGGGCTGCTCGCGACCTGCCACCGGCTGGCGCTGCCGATCCTGGTCGGCGCTCCCGCCGACGGCAGCCTGTTTCTCAACTCGATGAAGCTGTGGGCGATGCGGCAGGCGGGCCTGCTCGAAAACTATGAGTTCTCGCTCGACCTCCACGCCGAGGTGTTCGAGTCGTGCGCCTATCACCACTGGGGGCTGTTCTCCCATCCCGCCCACTCGCTCGCCACCCTGATCCTGGGCGGCGGCGTGCCCAAGAACTACAACCTGCAGCCGGAGCCGGCGCTCGGCCAGGTGCTGGGGCTCGAGGGGATCCGCGGCTACACGTTCGACGTCCAGATCGTCAGCGCGCCGGTCACCGAGGGGTCCCTCTCCTCCTGCCCGCCGGCCGAGGCCGTAACCTGGGGCAAGGTGGACCGCGACACCTACCAGCAGACGACCGAGAGCGCCCAGGCCGACTACTCGATGGTGATGCCGTTCCTGGTCAAGGCGCTGCTCGACAACCGCGACCGCTACGCCCGCCGGGCGACGGAGATCGGCGAGGAGGCGCTCTTCAAGGAAGAGCCCAAGGCCGCCGGCTACCTGCGCTCGACCGATGGCTATCGCCTCTACGATCATCGCGAGACGCTGGTCGCCGAGCTCTCCCGGAGCGTCGGCGAGAACGGCGAGTGGTTGCAAAAAACCCTACGTTACCCGTTAGCCTTTGGAGGGAGTCCGATCCCATGAGCAAGACCACAGTCACCCTCCTGCCCGGCGACGGTATCGGCCCGGAGGTCAGCAACGCCGCCGTGCGGGTGTTCGAGGCCGCCGGCGCCGAGATCGAATGGGAGCGCCACATCGCCGGCGCCGAGGCCCTGGAGAAGTACGGCAACCCGCTGCCGCCCGAGGTCCTGGAGTCGATCCGCCGCAACTGCCTGGCGCTGAAGGGGCCGATCACGACGCAGGTGGGCAAGGGGTTCAAGTCGATCAACGTGCAGCTCCGCCAGGAGCTCGACCTCTACGCCAACCTGCGCCCGGCGCGGTCGCTGGAGAGCATCCCCAGCCGCTTCGAGGGGGTCGACCTCGTCGTCGTGCGCGAGAACACCGAGGATCTCTACAGCGGCCTCGAGCACATCGTGGTCCCCGGGGTGGTGGAGAGCCTGAAGATCATCACCGAGAAGGCGTCGCTGCGCATCGCCCGCTTCGCCTTCGAGTACTCCCGCCGGCACGGCCGCAAGCGGGTGACAGCCGTCCACAAGGCGAACATCATGAAGCTCTCGGACGGTCTCTTCCTCGACTGCTTCCGCCGCGTCGCCTCGGAGTACCCCGAGATCATCGCGGACGACAGGATCGTCGACAACATGTGCATGCAGCTCGTCATGCGCCCCGAGGAGTGGGACGTGCTGCTGATGGAGAACCTCTACGGCGACATTCTCTCCGACCTCTGCGCGGGGCTGGTCGGCGGGCTCGGCGTGGTGCCCGGCGGCAACATCGGGCTCGAAGTGGCGGTCTTCGAGGCGGTGCACGGCAGCGCGCCGGACATCGCCGGCAAGGATCTCGCGAACCCTCTGGCGATCATCCGCTCGGGGATCATGATGCTCTTCCACATGCACAAAGATGAGGCGGCGCAGCGGGTGCGCCGGGCACTGCGCGACGTGATCGTCCGCCAGAAGATCCGCACCCGCGACCTCGGCGGCGAGGCGACCACGACGCAGTTCACCGACGCCATCGTGCGAGCGCTGGAAGCTGGAACGTAGGCGATCCGTGGCTGGAGATCAGTACTGGAAGTCGGTGCAGTACTGAAAGTCTCCGCTGGGCGATTCGTAGCACGCCGACTGCCCGCCAGGGTAGGAGTATTCGCAGTAATAACAACCACCGCCGCCCAAGGTGCAGCTTCCATAAGTCGCGGTGGCGTTGTCGATGCGCGAACAGCCGGCGTTTTTGGACAGGGGCTGCCGCGGGTGGAGGGTCTCTCCTCCCAGGGTAAGGCCCGCCAGCAGAACGAGGGCCGTGAGCAGGCCAGTCTTCATCTTGAACCGTGCCATGATTCCTCCTCTCATGGGTTGGGCACCGCGGCCAGCAGGATCTCTCCGGTGTAGTCCGCGCTGTCCGGGCTGACGCTGAAACCGGAGGCCGAGAGCAGGAAAACGATTCTGCCGTTGCGGACATCGCCGTGCAGCCGGTCCAACGGCCTCCGCCCGGCCACCGGCACCGAATAGGTCGTCACCCGTTCCCGGCTCAAAACCTTCAGCTCCCAGTGAGCCTGGCCGTCCCTGCCCAGCGAACGTACCAGCAGCCCCGGGCCCTGGGGCAGCGGCAGGATGTCGTCGACGACATGATGACTATTGAGCCAGCGCTGCCACGCCTCGGGGTTCCTGAGGAGCTGGGTCTCCTCCTCGGCGGTAAGGGTGGAGCAGTCGGTATCGAGGCCTAGTTGCTCGCTGGTCCAGGAGCGCGCACGCTCGCCGTTGGCGGCGAAGAGGTGAACCCCCTTCTGGAACCCGGGGACGATAACGAAGGAGCCGTCGCTGAGGAAGCGCACGGCGCCCGTCTCGTGGCTCCTGCATTTGAAAAAGTTAGGAGCTCCGGGCCCTCCGTCGTCATAGAGAACCGGCTTCAGATCTTCCAAGTTGGAGCTCAGCGTGCCGACCCAGGCGACGTCCCCCTTGGGGGCGAAGGTCTCCCCGTGCTCGGCGATACCGAGGAGAAGCAGCCGGTCGCCCCGGAGATCGATGTCTTCGGTGATGCCGATCCCCTTGCGGTTGAAGACGACCCTTCCGCCGGGTTCCGCTTGGCGAGGCCGCCAGGCCATGTACCATCCCGCGGAGGCGAAAACGAGAGCGCGGGGGGAGACCGCCAGCCGCTCGAAGCGTTCGAATCGGCCGAAGGTCTTGATGTCCGGCACCGCTTGGCGGAGACGGGTGCCGTTCACCGCCAACTCCAGCACCCCGTCCCTGGCGCGGGCAACATAGACGGAGCCGTCGCTGGCCCAGCGGATGTCCATGGCCGGCGAGCTCCCTTGGGCGAGAGGAGTGCGGCTGAGGAGCCGCAAAGATTTGGGGCCGGTCTCGCCGCGCAAGCCGACGCAGCCCAGGAGAAGCGCCAGACAGCAGGCTGCCCCCCATCGGTTGAGCGGATGCGCGGCCGAACGTCCGGCGAGTCGCTTGCGGTCCATGTCCGCCTCCTGTCCTAAAGAAAAAAATATAAATCTGGAGGAATGCCCTGTCAAGGCTAGAGCGGCCCCATCGGATACAATCGCGGCCCATGACTGAATCCCTCCGTCCGCCCGAGATCTTCACCAGCGCCTGTCCGCTCGACTGCCCCGACGCCTGCAGCCTGGAGGTCCAGGTGGTGGACGGCCGGGTGGTCAAGGTGGACGGCGACCACCGCAATCCGGTGACGCGGGGGTACATCTGCGCCAAGGTGCGGCGGACTCCGGAGCATCTCTACGGCCCGGACCGGCTGCTCTATCCGGCGCGGCGGATCGGGCCCAAGGGGGAGGGGCGTTTCGAGCGGATCTCCTGGGAGGAGGCGCTCGACCTCGCGGCGGCGCGTCTGGGCGAGGCGCGGGAGCGCTTCGGGGGGGAGTCGATCCTCCCCTTCTGTTACGGCGGCTCGAACGGCCTGCTGACCCAGGACACCACCGACGCCCGCCTCTTCCACCGGCTGGGCGCCTCGCGGCTCGCCCGTACGGTCTGCGCCGCGCCGACCGGCCGGGCGGCGGCAGGGCTCTACGGCAAGATGGCCGGGGTCGCCTTCCAGGACTTCCCGCACGCGCGGCTGATCGTCCTCTGGGGGGTGAACCCCTCGGCCTCCGGAATTCATCTCGTCCCGTTCGTGCAAGAGGCCCAGAAGGCGGGGGCGCGGCTGGTGGTGATCGACCCCCGCCGGACGCCGCTCGCCAAAAAGGCCGACCTGCATCTCGCGCCGCGGCCGGGGACCGACCTGGCGCTCGCGCTGGCCGCCATCCGCTGGTTTTTCGAGAACGGACGCGCGGACCTCGCGTTCCTGGCCGAGCACGCGACCGGCGCCGAGGAGCTGCGGCGGCGGGCCGAGCCCTGGACGTTCGAACGCGCGGCCGGGGTCACCGGCCTCTCCGCGGCGGAGATCGAGGCCTTCGTCCACCTCTACGCCGAGTCCTCGCCGGCCCTGATCCGCACCGGCTGGGGGATGGAGCGCAACCGTAACGGCGGCTCCGCCGTGGCTGCGGTCCTGGCGCTGCCGGCGGTGGCCGGGAAGTTCGGCGTGCGCGGCGGCGGCTACACGATGAGCAACTCGGGGGTCTGGGGGATCGATCAGGCGCCGGCGATGGCGGAGCCGCCGCCGCCCACCCGCACCATCAACATGAACCTCCTCGGACGGACCCTGCTGACAGCCGAGCCGCCGGTGAACGTCCTGTTCGTCTACAACTGCAATCCGCTGGCAACCATGCCGAATCAGGAAGAGGTGCGGCGGGGGCTGGCGCGCGAGGACCTGTTCACCGTCGTCTTCGAGCAGGTCTGGAACGACACCACCCTCTGGGCCGACCTGGTGCTCCCCGCCACCCACTTCCTGGAGCACTCGGAATTGGTGCGCGGTTACGGCTCGTACATGCTCCAGCAGACCAGGCCGGTGGCGGTGCCGGCGGGCGAGGCACGGCCGAACCCCGAGGTCTTCGGCGCTCTGGTCGAGCGGCTCGGGCTCGCCCGGCCCGGCGATCCGAAAACGGCCGAAGAGCTCACCGCCGCGCTGCTCAGCCGCTTCGAGCGGGTGCGCGGCGAGCTGGAGCGCGACGGCACCGCTCTTCCCGATTGCGGCAACACGCCCGTCCAGTTCGCCGACGCCTTCCCGCTGACGCCGGACCGCAAGATCCACCTCGTTCCCGAGGCGCTCGATCGCGAGGCGCCGTACGGCCTCTACGCCTTCCAGGAGGAGCCAGGGGACGGCCGCCATCCGCTGGCGCTGATCTCGCCGGCCACCGCCCGCCGGATCAACTCGACCCTGGGGCAGCTCGAAAAGGGCCAGGTCGCCGTGGAGATCCACCCCCGGGACGCCGAGGCGCGGGGGATCGCGGGCGGCGACGCCGTGCGGGTCTGGAACGATCTCGGCGAGGTGCGGGTGGCGGCGCGGCTCAATCCGGACCTGCGGCCGGGCGTCGCCTACCTGCCGAAGGGGCTCTGGAGCCACAACACGCTCTCGGGCACCACGGCGAACGCGCTCGCCCCCGACACCCTCGCGGATCTCGGAAAAGGCGCCTGCTTCAACGACGCGCGGGTGGAAATCGATAAGATCTCCTGATGCCGCGCTCGCTCTTCGACGACCAGGAACCTCCAGAACCCACCAGCCCGTCACGGGAAGAGACGACGAAGGGAGTCTCCCCGCTCGCCGAGCGGATGCGTCCGCGGACCCTCGAGGAGGTCGTGGGCCAGGAGAAGGTGGTGGGGGAGGGGGGCTTCCTCCGCCGGGCGATCGCCGCCGACCGCGTGCCGTCGCTGATCTTCTGGGGGCCGCCAGGAACGGGCAAGACCACCCTCGCCCGCATCATCGCCACCGTCACCTCGTCCCACTTCGTCCCCTTCTCGGCGGTCACCTCCGGCATCAAGGAGGTCAAGGAAGTGATGGCCGAGGCGGTGCGGCTGCGCAAGGCCCAGGGGCGGCGCACGCTCCTCTTCGTCGACGAGATCCACCGCTTCAACCGCGCCCAGCAGGACGCCTTCCTCCCCTACGTCGAGAGCGGTGACGTGGTGCTGGTCGGGGCCACCACCGAGAACCCCTCCTTCGAGCTCAACGCGGCGCTCCTCTCCCGCTGCCGGGTGATCGTGCTGGAGCCGCTCCGCCCCGAGAGCCTGGCCGGCATGATGCGCCGGGCGCTCGCCGATCCCGAACGGGGCCTGGGAGAGTCCGGCATCGAGGCGGACGAAGAGGCGCTCGCCGAGCTGGCGCAGCTCTCCTCGGGGGATGCCCGCAAGGCCCTGAACCTCCTGGAACTGGCGGCGGCAGACTCGGAAGGAGGGCGGATCGACGCCGGGACGGTGCGCCGGGTTGCTCAGCGCAAGGTGCTGCTCTACGACAAGTCGGGGGAGGAGCACTACAACCTGATCTCCGCCCTCCACAAGTCGCTCCGCGAGAGCGATCCGGACGCGGCGATCTACTGGTTCGCCCGCATGCTGGCCTCTGGCGAGGACCCGCTCTACGTCGCCCGCCGGATGATCCGCTTCGCCAGCGAGGACGTCGGGCTCGCCGATCCCCAGGCGCTGCCGCAGACCCTCGCCGCCCGTGACGCCTTCCGCCAGCTCGGCTCGCCGGAGGGGGAGCTGGCCCTGGCGCAGGCGGTCGTCTACCTCGCGCTCGCCCCCAAGAGCGTCGCCCTCTACGACGGCTACAAGGCCGCCCGCCGCACCGTCGAGGAGCGTCCGGCCGATCCGGTGCCGCTGGCGATCCGCAACGCCCCCACCCGTCTGATGAAAGAGATCGGCTACGGCTCGGGCTACGTCTACGCGCCCCATACCGAGGAGGGCGTCGGCGGTCTCGATTGCCTCCCCGAGTCCCTCCAGGGGACGCGGTTCTACGAGCCGAAGGGGGAGGGGTTCGAGGCGAAGCTGAGGGCCCGGTTGGAGCAGCTCCGGGCCCTGCGGGACGATGTGAGGAAGAAGCGATTTACTACTTGAACAGCTTCAGGAACACCATGTAGAGTACGAAGCCGCTGTCCGGGCCCGCCACCGGCGTGCCCACGTCGAGGTTGACCACCGTCTGCCAGGGGCCGATGAACGTGCCCGCGAGACCCACGCCGCCCAGGAACTCATTCTTGAGCCCGCTCTCCGGGTCCGTCGCCAGTGCGGCGTCGGCGACCGCGTCGAGGCGGAACGCCTGGCCGATCTCGAAGCCGTAAGAAGCGTGGCCGGCGTAGACCCGGTCCGCCCGCACGCTGTTGCTCTGGTAGCCGTGGACGCGGGTGCCGCCGAAAAAGCCGAACTGATACTTGCTGAAGCGGTCGAGGTCCGACCCGCCGGCGTAGTCGACCTCGAGCCCGACCTTCTGGAACCTGGGCAGATACCAGTTTTTGCTCGCCGAGGCGTCCCAGCGCAGGAAGTCCTGCTTGGCTTCGCTGAAATCCGGGTTTCCCGGGAGCCCCCAGAAATCCCACTGCGAGCGGCGGTTGTAGCTGCCGGACGCCGAGAGCCGGTAGCCGGAGCGGGCGAAGTGCGTGTTCAGGGAGAAGGAGTGGGTGATGTTGGAGCTCGGCACCACGAAGCTCTTCGCGGTGTCGTCCGCCTCCGCGAAATGGAAGTAGAGGGCCTCGTACTCGGCGCCGATCTTGACGAAATTGCCGAGCGGATGTCCGAGCCGCAGGCTGAAGGTGGCCGGACGCTGCTTGACCGCCTCGTCCTTGATCTCCTTGCCGTTGCGGTAGATCGTGTCGGTGAGCGGGAGGGCGATGGCAAAGGCGTTGGCCCCGACGTCGAAACGGCTGCCGAACAGGCGCGGCTCGGCGATGTTGGCGGTCAGCAGCGCGCCGCCGAACAGGACGTTGACCTGCTTGCCCGTCCCTCTGAAATTGAAGGAAAAGTAGTTGATGCCGGCGATCGGCAGCGGATAGTCCAGGGCATCGTCGTAGAACAGGCCGCCGGCTCCGAACAGCTTGCTGGCCTTGAACCCCTCCTTGACCACCCGTTCCCCCTGGTCGTCCTTGACCAGGTAGCGCAAGCCCTTGGCGGTGTCGCGCACCATCGTCACGTCCGAGGCGTTGACCTGCTTGCGCGCCTCCTCGAATCCGGCGCTGTTGATCCGCACGCCGGTGAGGCGGGTCTCGCGCTCCACGACCGTGGCGGCGTTGATCACCGAGAGGATCTGCTGGGCGACCAGCCGTAGCGGCAGCATGTAGCTCTGCGCCGACCACGGGGCGGCCTGGCCGGCGGCGTCCACGGGGGAGTAGAAGAGCGTCTCCTCGTTCGACAGCACCTCCCCTTCGAGCCCCACCTGCACGGCCCGGGTGCGCAGCCGGGAGTAGAGCTTCTTGTCGATCCAGACCGAGCCCTGGTAGAGCTTGCCACCGGCGTCAGGGCCGGACGGGGTGAAGTCGACCACCCAGGCGTCGCGGCCTTCGATTGTGTCCGAGCTGCGCAGGCGGTAGCGGTACTCCTTCGTGAAGTGGATCTCGAGCGGCAGCGCCGCCGCCTTCTCGGGCTGAATCAGCGGGATCTCGGGGAGGGTCTTGCCGCGCCATTTGACGCCGTTGACGTAGAGCGACTCCCAGGCCCAGTCGGTGCCGGTCTTCGGATCGAAGAAGAACGGCCCCTGGAGCGTCGCCTCGATCGCCTGGGTTCCCGCCGCCGGCTGGAAGCGCAGCGATGTCGTGTTGGTGGCGCTGTAATGCTCGAGCCGGCGGTTCTGGGCGTCCTCGAACGCCTGCAGGCGGCGGAGGATCTCCTCGACCGGGATCTCGCGCTGGGAGGAGACGGTGACCTTCTCCTCGACCCCCTGGCGCTCGGCGGCCGTCGGGCGGTCGAGGCCGAGCACCGCCACCCGCCCGGGCGAGCCCACCTGCAGCACGAGCGCGCCGCCGGCCACTTGGCCGCTGGGCGGCGGCACCCGCTGGCCGCCGATGGGGAACCGCACCGGCCGGCGGAGCTCCGGCTCGCTGAAGCGGAGCGTCAGGTCCTGGGCCCCCGCCGGAGCGAGGGCGATGACCCGCAGCCCGAGATCCTTGCCGCGCACGAAGGTCCAGGCCTCCTGGGCGCCGGAGGGGGAAGAGCCGGGGTCCCAGGAAAGATCCCCGGTGAATTCGCGGGCGAGGAGGACCAGCGGCGAGAGCACGGGCACGAGCCGCGCCGTCTCCAGAGCGGGTGCCTGGAACAGCGTCAGGTCGATTCCGAGCGTGGAGTCGCGGGCGGCGTCGGCCAGCATCTCGGCGGGATCGGCCGCGATGGGCCGGGCGTCGAGCACCACCGGCCGCCCGGGATCTAGGTTCTGCACCGCCTCGATCGCCGCCTTGAGCGCCTCCGGCGAGGCCGGCTGCAGGGCCACCGCTTCCAGATAGGCCGCCACCTCCTCGCCGTAGAGCGCCTGGAGGACCTTGGGATCGGCGGCGAGCGCCTGCGTGGCCACCTTCGCCTGCTCCTGAGCCCCGGTGAGCGTCACCGCGGCCCGCTTCAGAAGGAAGGCGTATTCAGTCGGGGAAAAGCTCCCGGTCTCCGGCCGCCAGACGATCTGGAACCAGGCCCCGGCCGGAGCTTTCGCCGCCACCGCGGCGGCGGCGCGCAGCTCCGTCTGCAGGCGCTCGGAGCCTTGGGCGAGCGGCGGCGGCGTGCTGAAGACGAGCGAGAGCCAGGGCGTCGCGCCGCTGTCGCGGATCGTGGCCGGGAGGCTCGCGTCGGCCGTGGCATCTCCCGACAGCGGGATCTCCCAGGCGACGAAGAGGGGGCTTCCCGGCTCCAGGCCGCCCGGCTTCAGGGTGCTGGCGACGTCCGGCAGGATCGCCGCCGGTTCGATGCGAACGCCGGCGCAGGGCCGGCACGGAAGATTGGCGGCTGCCAGGGGGAGAGCAAGGTAGAAAAAGACGCTACCCAGGAAAAGTCGCTTTGCGGAATTCATGGCGGAAAGCATAACAGTCGCCCTCCGGGGGGAATTTCTCCCGGCAGGTCTCCTGGGTCCGCCTCACCCCTGGGGCTCAACCCCAGGGGTGAGCTGCGCGTCCTACTCGCCGACCGCGACGCCGTTCAGGGGGGCCGTGGAGAGGGAGGGCATGCCCATCCGCTCGCGGATCTTGGTCTCGACCTCGACGGCGAGCTCCGGATTTTCCCTCAGGAACGACTTGGCGTTGTCGCGCCCCTGACCGAGGCGGATGTCGCCGTAGGAGTACCAGGCACCGCTCTTGACGACCAGCTTGTGATCGACCCCGAGGTCGACGAGCTCGCCCATCTTCGAGATCCCTTCGCCGTAGTCGATGTCGAACTCGGCTTGGCGGAAGGGGGCGGCCACCTTGTTCTTGACCACCTTCACCTTGGCGCGCGAGCCGGTCACCACCTCGCCGTCCTTGAGCGAGGCGATGCGGCGGATGTCGATGCGCACCGAGGCGTAGAACTTGAGCGCCCGGCCGCCGGTGGTCGTCTCGGGGTTGCCGAACATGACGCCGATCTTCTCGCGGATCTGGTTGATGAAGATCAGGCAGGTATTGGACTTGGCGACGATGGCGGTGAGCTTGCGCAGAGCCTGGGACATCAGGCGCGCCTGCAGGCCGACGTGCGAGTCGCCCATCTCCCCCTCGATCTCGGCCTTGGGCACCAGGGCGGCGACCGAGTCGATCACCACCACGTCCACGGAGTTGCTGCGCACCAGCATCTCGGCGATCTCGAGCGCCTGCTCGCCGTTGTCGGGCTGCGAGACGAGGAGGTTGTCGATGTCGACGCCCAGCTTCTTCGCGTACTCGGCGTCGAGCGCGTGCTCGGCGTCGATGAAGGCCGCGATGCCGCCCCGCTTCTGGGCCTGGCCCACGACCGAGAGGGCGAGCGTCGTCTTGCCGGAGGATTCAGGGCCGTAGACCTCCACCACCCGGCCGCGCGGGAAGCCGCCGATGCCGATGGCGAAGTCCACGGAAATCGAGCCGGTGGAGATCGCCTCGATCCCCAGCGCCTCGCGCTGGCCCAGGCGCATGATCGCCCCCTTGCCGAACTGCCTGTCGATCTGCGCCAGCGTGCTATCGACCGCTTTCAGGCGGTCCAATTTCGTGTCTGCCATGTGCTTTTTTGCTCCTTCAAGTCCCTGGGGATCCCTGGCTCGTATTCTACGTCGCTTCCTCCACCGTTTCGCCCCTCCATCATAGAAGACGGTAATGCGGCGGTCAAATCCCACCGGGATATACTTAGGCCCATGGCCGTGGCCCTGCTCAAGGAACCTCCGCTCTCCCCCGACTCCGACCTCGGTCCGTACCGCCGCAAGGACTACGAGGCGCTGCCCGACGAGCCACGCTGTGAGCTGATCTTTGGGAGGTTCTATTTGAGTCCGAGCCCGTCTCTCCTGCATCAGGTCGTTCTGTTCCTCCTCTCCAGGTTGCTGGACGACATCGCGATGGAGACCGGAGGGTGGATGTTCGTGGCCCCTCTCGACGTCCATCTCGTGGATCACTCCGTCGTTCAGCCGGACATCCTCTATGTCTCGGCGTCCCGGCGGGAGATCCTCCGCGAGCGTGTGGAGGGGGCTCCCGACTTCGTGATCGAGATCCTCTCGCCGGGGACGGCCCGCCGCGACCGGGTCCAGAAGCTCGCTCTCTATGCCGAGTCCGACGTCCGGGAGTACTGGGTCGTCGACCCTCTGGAACGGCAGATCGAGTTTCTGGTCAACGAGGGAGGGCGCTTCGTAGTCGCCGTGCCGGCCGGCCCAGAGTACCGCTCCCGCGTCCTGCCGGAAATCCATCTCGACATCCCGGCGTTCTGGAAGAAGGTCGAGGAGCGTCTGAGCCGGTAGGCTTCTACGGTCGCAGATCTTTCTCTGGCTCTTCTCTATATATAATCGCGCAGCAAACAACTTTCCAGATCTGAGCGTAAGACATCACGATGGAAGCCATCGCCGTCGAAACCAGTGACGTGCTCCACGCCGCCGAGCCGATCCGCCGGCTCGAGGAGAACGTCGCTCTCGTCATCCGCGGCAAGCGCGAGGTCATCCGCCTCGCCACCGTCTGCCTGCTCGCCCGCGGGCACGTCCTGCTCGAGGACGTCCCCGGCGTCGGCAAGACCACCCTGGCGCAGGCCCTGGCCCGCTCGCTCGGGCTCTCCTTCCAGCGCATCCAGTTCACCAGCGATCTGTTGCCGTCCGACATCATCGGGGTGACGATCTACAACCAGAAGAACCAGAACTTCGAGTTCGTGCCCGGACCGCTGTTCGCCAACGTGGTGCTGGCGGACGAGATCAACCGCGCCACCCCGAAGACCCAGTCGGCCCTGCTGGAGGCGATGAGCGAGCGCAAGGTCTCGGTCGAGCGCAAGCGGTTCTCGCTCCCCGAGCCCTTCGTCGTGCTGGCGACCCAGAACCCCCTGGAGTACCAGGGGACCTTCCCGCTGCCGGAGTCGCAGCTCGACCGCTTCCTGATGTCGCTCTCGCTCGGCTACCCGCCGCGCGCGGACGAGAAGGATCTGCTGCTCTCGGGCGGCGTCGAGGATCTCCTCGAGCGTCTCGAGCCGGTCCTCTCGCTGGAGGGGTTGGTCGACCTGCAGGCGCGAGTGGCGCGCGTCCGCGTCGCCGACAAGCTGGCGGACTACATGCTCTCCCTGGCCGAGGCCACCCGCCACGGCGGCGACTTCCTGCTCGGGGTCTCGACCCGCGGCCTGCAGTCGCTGTTCCGGGCCGCCCAGGCACTGGCCCTCTGCGAGGGGCGCGGCTACGTCATTCCGGACGACGTGCAGCGCCTCGCCGGGCCGGTGCTGGCGCACCGCATCGCCCTCAAGCGCGGCACGGCCGACCTCGACCAGGCGAGGAAGGCGATCGAACGGGTGGTGGCGGCAACGCCGGTGCCCCTGTGAAGCGCTCCCGCCGCGCCGTGCCCGAGGGCATCCGCATCACCACGGTGGGGCTCTGGTACGTTCTCTTCACGGTGCTGGTGGCGATCGCCGCCACCAACACCGGCAACAACGCCCTCTACATGGTGCTGGCGTTGATGTTCTCGACGCTGATCGTCTCCGGGGTCGCCTCGCGCGAGAACGTCCGCGCCCTCGAGGCGGAGCTCGATCCTCCCGGCGAGGTGTTCGCCAACCGCCCCTTCGCGGTGGGCTTCCGGCTGAAGAGCCGGGCCCTCGTCTTCCCGCGCTGGTTTCTCCTCTTCACTCTCGTGCGCTCAGGCTCGCCGCTGCTGATCCCTTACCTGCCGCGCCGGGGCAAGAGCGTCGGCCAGCTCGAGGTGCTGGTGGGATCGCGCGGCTACCACCGTTTCCCCCACGTTCACGTCTCCAGCCTCTTCCCGTTCGGCTTCTTCCGCAAAGGGGTGCGCTACCGCGTGGACTTCGAGGTGCTGGTCTTCCCCGAGCTGTTTCCGGCCGGCGGCAGCCGCCCCGAGGAATCCGAGCAGTCGGGGGAGGATTCGAGCCGCCGCAGCGGCCGCGGGCACGACCTCTACTCCCTGCGCGCTTTCCGCCGCGGGGACGATCCGCGGGGGATCCACTGGAAGCAGACGGCGCGCACGGGCGAGTTGGTCTACACCGAGCGGACCTCCGAGCGGAGCCGCCGGCTGTCGATCCTCTTCGACAACGCGGTGGGGGAGCTCCGGGAGGCCGCCGAGAAGAGCCGGTTCGAGCGGCTGGTCAGCGAGGCGGCGACGATCGCCGTCGATCACCTGGCGCGCGGCTACGAGATCGAGCTGGTGACCCGCGACGGCGTGCTGGCCTTCGCCAACGGCCCCCGCCAGCGGCTGGCCATCCTGGAGGCGCTGGCGCTGGTGCAGCCGCTGCCGCGGGAAGCCGAGCCGCTCCATTCCGCCGATCCGCGGGCGCCGCAACTGCGCGTCCACCTGGATTCCGAATCCCCGGCGAGGCTGGCGGGATGAGCTTCGCGCGGCAGAAGCGGCTGCTGCTCGGGTGGATGGCGCTGCTCGCCCCCGTCCCGCTGCCGTTCAACGGCGTCGTGGGCTGGCCGGCGGTGCTCCTCTACATGGCGGGCATCGCCTTCTTCCTGCGCCGGGCGAGCCTCGACCCGCCGCGCTGGCTGCCGCCCTGGGGGATGAATGTCCTCGGGCTGGCCTATCTGCCGCTCTTCTTCCTCGACCTCTTCGGCCTCTCCCACGGGCTGGTGCGGCCGGTGCTCCATCTCTGCATGTTCGCCCTGCTGGTCAAGCTCTTCGCGATCGTCCGCGAGCGCGACAAATGGCAGGCGTCGATCGGCGTCTTCTTCCTCTTTCTCGCCGCCATGGGCACCAGCGTCCATCCGACGATCGTGGTCTATCTGATCGGGTTCCTGATGCTGGCGCTGGTGCTGCTGACGCGCTTCGCCTTCCTTCACATCCTGTCCGGCTTCGGCCGCGAGGACCCCGCGCTCGCCCGCATCCCCCTGCGCGGCTTCCTGCTGCTGACCACGGTCACCATCATGGTCGTCGCCGTGCCGATGTTCCTGCTCCTCCCCCGGGTGCGCGCGCCGTTCATCGTCGGCCGCGGCGGCGGCGGCGGCGTCACCCTGGAGGCGGCCGGCTTCTCCGACCAGGTGACGCTCGACTCGATCGGCCGCATCCGCGGCAGCCGCGAGGTCGTCATGCGGCTGCTCGAGGAGGCGGCGTCCGGCGTCGATCGCGAGATGCGCTTCAAGGCCGCCACCTACGACGTCTACCAGGAGGGGACCTGGCGCCGCTCGGAGGGGCGCGGAGCTCTGCCGCGCGCCCAGGGCGTGCGCTTCCTGCTGGGGCCGGAGAAGCCTGTCCGCTGGGCGACCATCTGGCTGCAGCCGTTGCACAGCCAGAGCGTTCCCGTGCCGGTGGAGACCGCGGTGATCGAGCCCCGCTCGCCGGCGCTGTCGATCGACGCCGGCGGCGCTATCTCTTTCCCGCGGGTCCCGCTCGAGGTCGCCGAATACCGGATCGGGCTCGCCCGCTCGCCCGTGCTCGCCGGCGCTCCCCCAGCGAGATCCGGAGACCCCGCGCTCGACCTCACCGGCCTGACGCCGCGGATCTCCGCCCTGGCGGCCAAGGTCATGGGGGAGGGGACGCCCATCCAGCGTGCCCGGCGGCTCGAGAGCCACCTGATCGACAACTACACCTATACCCTCGATTTCGTGGGGCGCTCGCCTGATAACCCGATCGAGGACTTCCTCTTTCGCTACCACAGCGGGCAGTGCGAGTACTTCGCCTCGTCGATGGTGCTGATGCTGCGCTCGCAGGGGGTGCCGGCGCGCCTGGTGACCGGCTTTCTCGGCGGCGAGTACAACCCCTTCGAGGGGTACTACATCGTGCGGGGGAACAACGCCCACGCCTGGGTCGAGGCCTACCTGCCCGGCACCGGCGGCAGCGGATGGCAGATCTTCGATCCCACGCCCCCCGCCGGCCGGCCGGCCGCCGGCAGCGAGGGAGCGATGCTGCTGGCGCAGCAGGCCTGGGACTTCATGATCTTCCGCTGGGACCGTTACGTCCTCACCTTCGGCCTCTACGACCAGCTCCGGATCTTCGGCGGCCTGCGCGAGCTGTGGAGCGACTTCTGGGCCCACTTTAAGCGGGACGCCAAGGCCGCGAAGGCGACCCCCTCCTCGCCGGGCCTCGACGCGCTCGGGCCCAGCGCGGACAAGCCGGGCGGCCACCGGGGGCTGCCGGATGTCCCGCTCCCCCTGGCGCTCGGCCTCACTCTGGTCGCCGCCGCGGTCTGGGCGCTCTATCTCCGGATGCGTCCGCCGCTGACCGCGACCACCGCCTACCGGCGCCTCCGGCGGCGCCTCGGCAAGGGCTCTTCGCTGGCGGAATCGGTGCCGCCGCTCGCCGTGCGGCGGGAGGCCGCGGCCCGCTATCCGGCCGCCGCGGCGCCCGCGGCCCGCGTCATCGATTTCTACCTGCGCGAGAGCTTCGGCGGCCAGGCGCTGGAGGACGAGGAGCTCAAAGACCTCAAGACGGCCCTGGAAGAGGCGGAAAAGAACATGCGGAAGGCCGGATGAGCGTCGCTCGTCTGGCGAACGGAAAGCTCAGCGGAGCCCGGACGGCAGTCGCGGCGAGGAGATCAACCGCGCGAACTCCTGCCAGCGCTTCTCGGGGTGATCGGCCGTGCCGCCTCGTTTCTCGATGTACTGGCGCACGAGATCCTGGCCGAGGTTGTAGTTGATCACGTAGCTCCGGTATTGATCCATGAAGCGGACGCGCTGAGTCGCCCGTTCGGGGGACATCAGGGCATAACGCACGAGCCAGGCCTCGGCCTCCTGGCGCGAGATCTCGCCGTTCAGATACTGGCGGGCCGCCTCGTTCCCCGCGTAGCTCAAACCCTGGAGCAGCCGCTGGACCTCGGCGTAGCGCGCCGCCTTGCCGGGATCGAGTCCGGCGAGCGGATAGAGCTTCTCGCGTTCGAAAGCCGTCCGCTCCGCGCTGGGGAAGGCGACCTCGATGCCGAAGTTCGCCGTCCCCTCCGCGATCAGCGATTGCGGCGAGAACAGCGGATAGACCGTGAATTCAGTCCATCCGCGGTCGCGCACCAGGTGCTTTTCGAGCAGCGTGTTGTAGACGTGGTGCCCGGGATATCCCTCGTGGCAGGCGAGATCGACCGCCCGGTCGATGAAGATCGGCAGATCGGTGTTGACCTGGATCAGGCTGTGGAAGCCCCCCTTGTACCAGTTGTAGCCGCTCCATGACTTGCCGGTCACGTACTCGACGACGAAGCTCTCGCCCGGCGGCAGCTCGACGTGCTGGAGCGTGCGCCGCCGGCACTCGTCGATGGCGGCCTGGAAGACCCGGTCGAGGCGGTCGCGGGGGATGACGAACCCCTGCCGGAAGGCTTCGACGCGAGCCGCGAGGGGGCCGTCGCCCGGGACGTTCTTCTCGAGCTGGTCGAGGATCTTCTGGAAGTGGGCGACGCCCTGCGTGGGCGCGACGGCGTCGTAGAGCGCCTTGGACTCCTCGTCGAACTTCATCCTGGTGCCGGCGAGGAGATCGACCCGCGCCACCATGGCCTGGAGCTGCCGCTGGAGATACTGGTGACGGAGGCGGACGATCTCCTCCCCGCCGGCCGCCGGCGAAGCGGCCGCGAGCTCGGAGATCAGCACCTCGGCCTCGGTGCGGATCTCGGGGAGGGGGCGCTTTCCAGCTTCGGCCTCAGTGCGCCACTCCGGCGGACCGTAGTAGGCGTCCACATAGTCAGCGTCGTGTTGTCCGACGGCGAGCACCAGCTTGGCGTAGGATTCGGCGATCCGTTTCATCGAGTCTTCCTTGTGCATGGGGGCGGCCTGACGCGCGGCGCAGCCGGCGAGCAGGAGCGGGATCGTCAGGATCAGGAGATGTCGCATGGCGATCGGGGAGCTTAGCACCCCCTTCAGAACCGGTACGACAGCCCGATCGACACCACCGGATACAGGTCGTAATCGGCCACGTCGTCCTCGATGTCGCGCTCCTCGCGCTGAATGAGGATGTCGAGCGCCTGGCGAGCGGTGGGGTTGTTGAGCGGGCTGCCCGCCGGGATTCTCGGCGTCAGCGTCACCTTCCCCTTGCCCTGGAACATCACCCCGGCATCGACGAAGAATCCGACCTTCCGCCCCGGCGACACCGCGTTCCCCCAGCCGAGCCCGACGTAGGGGACGACGGGGTCGAAATCGATCTTGCCGTCCAGCGTGCCGATCAGGGAGGCCGGCACCTGGACGCCGCCGATCTCGTAGACGCCGGACGCGGGCGGCAGGCTGTGAGCCGTGACCCGCGTGTCGTTGTAGACCAGTCCGCCGGACAGGCGGAAGCCGCGCCCGCCGGGGTGCCAGTCGAGGAGGCCGCTGGCCGTGCGCAGCTCGGCCGTGGCGTCGTATTCGATCTGGCTCACCCGGCGGCGATTGTCCGTGTAGTTGAAGCCATTGGCGCCGACCCGGGCGTTCCACTGCGGGGAGAGCCCCACTGTCAGCTCGAGCCCCAGGCCCAGGGAGCCGGCCTTGCCGGCGATCGCCACCTCGGCCCGTCCGGGAGGGGCCAGGAAAAGCAGGGCGGCACCGGCCGCCGTGAGAATCAACCGCGCTCGCGTCCATCTCCGTTTCATCACAAATCCTCCTCTCGCGCCCAGGATCGTCTGCAAGGCTGAGGCCCATCCGTCTCCCAAACGCGGGTATAGACTCACGAAGCCCCCGGCGGATCGGGGGCGAATCATCGGAACGACAAGGGAGGAAGCCATGCAGATCGGCATGATCGGCCTGGGCCGAATGGGGGGCAACATGGTGCGCCGCCTGCTCCGGGGCGGCCACGAGTGCGTCGTCTATGACCGCAATCCAGACGTGACCGCGACGTTCGTGGCCGAGGGGGCCACAGGCGCCGGCACGCTCGACGAGTTCGTCGCACGGCTCCAGCCGCCGCGCACGGCATGGCTCATGGTGCCCGCCGGCGATCCCACGGAAGGGCTGGTGCAGGAGCTGGGCAAGCGCATGGAGAAGGGTGACGCGATCGTCGACGGCGGCAACTCCTACTTCAAGGACGACGTGCGGCGCGGCCAGACCCTGGCGGAAAAGGGGATCTACTACATCGACGCTGGCACCAGCGGCGGCGTCTGGGGTCTGGAGCGCGGCTACTGCCTGATGATCGGCGGCGAGCGCGCGGCGGTCGAGCGGCTCGATCCGATCTGGAAGACGCTGGCCCCCGGGCGCGGCGACGTGCCGCCGGCGCCCGGCCGCGAGGGCAAGCCGGGCACCGCCGAGGAGGGGTACCTGCACTGCGGGCCGGTGGGCGCCGGCCACTTCGTGAAAATGGTTCACAACGGCATCGAGTACGGGCTGATGCAGGCCTACGCCGAAGGGTTCGACATCTTCCGCAACGCCAACCTGCCGAGTCTGCCGGAGGGGCAGCGCTACGATCTCGACCTCGCCGACATCGCCGAGGTCTGGCGGCGGGGCAGCGTCGTCTCCTCCTGGCTGCTCGACCTCACCGCCAGCGCACTCGCCGAGAATCCCGATCTGTCGAATTTCACCGGCGTCGTGCAGGACTCCGGAGAGGGGCGCTGGACGGTGCTCGCGGCGATCGAGGAGGCGGTGCCCGTGCACGTGCTCGCGGCCTCGCTGTTCGACCGTTTCCGCTCACGTCAGGAGCACACCTTCGGCGACAAGGTGCTCTCCGCTATGCGCTACAAATTCGGCGGTCACGTGGAGCCGCACCCGGCGGAGCCCCAGCCTGAGGCGAAGAAGGAGAAGCCATGAGCGCCCCCGTCGCCGCCGAGGATCGGGACGACAAGATCGAAAGGGCGGACGAGTGGGTGGGCCATCCGGCGCCTCCATGCGCGATGGTGATCTTTGGCGCCACGGGGGATCTGACCAAGCGCAAGCTGATTCCGGCGCTCTACAACCTGCTGGCGAACAAGCTGCTGCCGGAGGAGTTCGCCGTCGTGGGCGTCGGCCGCTCGC
>JBDSHF010000231.1:0-12675 GCA_039918595.1 Thermoanaerobaculia bacterium | reverse complement strand
TGCGGCACGCCTCTTCGCGGTCGAAGGGCTCGGCGGCGACGAGGCGTGCTGCCAAGGCCTCCTCGGGTTGCTCCAGATGGAGCAGCCCGGGCTGGGAGATCCGCTGCCCGCGCTGCTCGAAGGGTGGTCCGAGATAGGACGGGAGATCCGTCCAGGAATCGCTTTGCGGGTGGGGCTCTCCGTGGCGGCCTGCCAGGCCGGGAAGGGCCGGGCGGATCAGGCCCGAAGCACGTTGCGGGAAGCCTGGCGCCTGCTCGCTGAAATCGCGGACCCGCGCGAGACGACCCGCGCCTTCTGGCTTGAGGCGCGGGTCTTGGGCTGCCTGGGCGAGCCGACGGAGGCCTTGCAGATCCTGGAATCGGTCCGCCAGAGGCTCCTCTCGGAGCCCTGCCCGGCCGAGGCCGCGCTAGTGTCCCTTGATCTGGGGCTGGTGCTCGCCGAGTCCGGAAGGGCCGGAGAGATCGAGACGCTCGTGGGGGCTCTCCGGGCGGCATTCCCGGACGAGGCCACACTGATCGTATCCGCGGGCGGCCTGGGCTGCTTCGCCGAGTTGGCCGTGGCAGGCGAAGCTGACCTGCCGCTCACGGCGCGCCACGCCGCCGCTACGATGCGCCGCACCTTCCGCCTTGCCCGATTGATCCTGCGGCCGTTGCCTTTCGCGTGAGGCTGCTCAAGGCTCTCCGAACAGAAGGAACCACGCTCCCCCTCCCCGGTCGCCCATGGAGAGGGGGCCCAGGAACCTTTACGCCACCGTCACCTCGGGGCAGAGGAAGACGTCCTGGATGGTGTGGAAGAGCTCGACGCCCTCCTTCATCGGACGCTGGAAGGCCTTGCGGCCGGAGATCAGGCCGGAGCCGCCGGCTCGCTTGTTGATCACCGCCGTGCGCACCGCCTGGGCGAAGTCGTCCGCCCCCTTGGACTCGCCGCCGGAATTGATCAGGCTTACCTTGCCGCTGTAGCAATTCACCACCTGCCAGCGGTTCCAGTCGATCGGGTGATCGCTCACCAGCTCGCCGTAGACCTTGGGGTGGGTCTTGCCGAAGTTGAGCGCGGTGAAGCCGCCGTTCACCGTCGCCTGCTTCTGCTTGACGATGTCGGCCTGCATGGTCACCGCGAGGTGGTTGGCCTGGCCGGTGAGGTCGGCGGCGGTGTGGTAGTCCACCCCGTCCTTCTTGAAGGCGTTGTTGCGGGTGTAGGCCCAGAGCACGGTCGCGAGCCCCAGCTCGTGGGCGTGGTGGAACGCCTCGGCGATCTCGACGATCTCGCGGTCGGCATCGTCGCTGCCGAAGTAGACGGTCGCGCCCACCGCCGCCGCGCCCATGTTCCAGGCCTGCTCGACGTTGCCGAAGAGGATCTGCTGGAACTTGTTCGGGTAGGTCAGCAGCTCGTTGTGGTTGATCTTGGCGATGAACGGGATCTTGTGGGCGTACTTGCGGGCGAGGATGCCGAGGACCCCCATGGTCGAGGCCACGGCGTTGCACTCGGCCGCGATCGCCAGGCGGACGATGTTCTCGGGGTCGAAGTAGGCCGGGTTGGGAGCGAACGAGGCCGCGGCCGAGTGCTCGACCCCCTGGTCGACCGGCAGGATGGAGAGGTAGCCGGTGTTCCCCAGCCGGCCGCTGCCGTAGAGCCGCTGCAGGTTCACCAGCACCGGTAGATTGCGGTCGGAGAACGACCAGATGCGCTCGACGTGGTCGGGGCTGGGGGCCGTGATCTGTTCCTTGGGGATCCCCTTGCAGGTGAAGGAGAGGAGCTCGTCGGCGTCCTTGCCGAGGGTCTCGACGATCTTGTCGATGCCGCTGCTCGTGCGTTCCATGATGGCCATAGAGGATGTTCCCTCCCGTTCAGAATTCTTGAGTTGAGTTTCAGCGCGCCCTGAAGGACGCCCCAGGATATGGTATCAGCCCGCCGGTGGAGAATTCGATGCAATGAGCACGCCCAAGAGATACCACCGCCTCCGCGCCGTCCTCGACCGCCGCCAGCCGGACCTCACGGTCCTGCTGGAGGACGTCCAGGTGCCGCGCAATCTCGCCGCCATCATGAGGAGCTGCGACGCCGTGGGGGTGCTGGCGGCGCACGCGGTCTGGCCCGGCGGCCGGCTCAAAATCTCCCGCCCCGCCTCGGGCGGCAACCGCAAGTGGCTCCCGGTTCACAAGCACCGGACGCTCGCCGCGGCTCTGGACCATCTCAAGGGCGCGGGGCTGCGCGTCCTCGCCGCCCACCCCAGGGCCGGCGCCGTCCCCTTCCGCGAGGTGGACTACACCCTCCCCACCTGCCTGCTGCTCGGCAATGAGGACAACGGCATCACTCCGGAGGCCCTGGCCGGCGCCGACGACGTGGTCGCCATCCCGATGGAAGGGATGGGCACCTCGCTCAACGTCTCCGTGGCCGCCGCCCTCCTGCTCTTCGAGGCTCAGCGCCAGCGCCGCGCCGCCGGCTTCTACGACGCCCCGCGGCTCGATGCCGAGACTCACGCGAGGATGCTCTTCGAATGGGTCTATCCCGAGATCGCCGCGCGGTGCCGGGCGCGTGGGGCGGCGTATCCGGCGCTGGGAGAGGATGGGGAGATTTTGGGGGAGGTGCCGCGGTAGGGGGCGCGTCGCAGCCTCGCCGCCCGGGATTGAAATCCCGGGCTACCGACAGTCGCCCCTTCCCGGGGCTCTGGAAGGAACGGGTTGATGGGAGTCCCGGATGGGACGGCCGTGGGTAGCCCGGGATTTCAATCCCGGGCGACGGTTGAGGTCGCAGGCCACGAATGCCCGGGCGGGGCGTCCCGGACTCCCGAAAGCCCCCTCCTGGCCTCCCCCGCAAGCGGGAGAGGAAAACAGCCCTGATATACTGAATCGTCAACATCATGCGCTCCCATTCAAAAACCTCCCGTCCCCTGGCCCTGGCGCTCCTCGCCCTCGGTCTTCTCGGCCTGTTCGCGCCGCTCGTCATGGCTGCGACGGCCCAGGCCCCGGGCGAGGTGCTGCTGGTGAAGGTGAAGTCGCCCATTCACCCGGTCTCGGCGGAGCTGATCGCGGACGCGATCCAGGAGGCGGACCGCCGGAACGCGGCGGCGGTGATCGTGGAGCTCGATACGGCCGGCGGGTTGATGACCTCGACCCGCGACATCACGACGGCGATCCTCGGCGCGCGGACGCCGGTCGTCGTCTACGTCGCTCCGGGCGGAGCCCAGGCCGCCTCGGCTGGATTCTTCGTCCTGATGTCCGCCGACATCGCCGCGATGGCGCCGGGCACCAACGCCGGCGCCGCCCACCCGGTCGATGGCCAGGGGAAGGATATCGACGGCGTGATGGGCAAGAAGGTCGAGCAGGACGCCGCGGCCAACATCCGCTCGCTCGCGGTGCGCAACGGCCGCAACGTCCAGCTCGCCGAGGAGGCGGTCCTCCAGAGCCGCTCCTACACGGCCGGCGAGGCGCTCCAGAACAAGCTGATCGAGATCGTCGCCCCGGACGTGCCGGCGCTGGTCCGCGCGCTGGACGGCCGCGGGGTCCAGCGCGGCGCCACCCAGCTCACCCTGCACACGGCGAGCGCCACGGTGCGGCCGTTCGCGGTCTCGCCGCTGCGCTCCCTGCTCGGCGTGATCGCCGACCCCAACATCACCTATCTCCTGCTGGGGCTGGGCTCGCTCGGCCTGCTCTTCGAGCTGATGCACCCCGGCGCCGTCCTCCCCGGGGTGGTGGGGGCGATCTGCGTCGTCCTCGCCTTCTACGGGCTGTCGGTGCTGCCGGTCAACTACGCGGGGGTGGCGCTGATCCTGCTCGCGGTCCTCTTCTTCATTCTGGAGATCAAGGTCACGAGCTACGGCATGCTGGGGGTCGCGGGCATCGCCTGCCTCGTCCTCGGCTCCCTGATGCTGTTCAAGACCCCGGAGCCGGCGCTGCGGGTCAGCGGGGTGTTGATCGCCATGGTGGCGGCCTTCTCCGTCCTGGTGGTCGGCTTCCTGGCTTTCATGGCCCTGCGCGCCCAGCGCCTGCCGGTGCGCACCGGGGTCGAGGGGCTGATCCACGAGATCGGCACCGCCCGGTCGCCGCTCACCCCCTATGGCAAGGTCTTCGTCCACGGCGAGCTCTGGGACGCGATCGCGGAGGAGCCGGTGGCCCTGGGGGAGCCGGTCGAGGTGGTGGCGGTGCGCAATCTCACCCTGGCGGTCCGGCGCCGCCCGGAAGTCGTCGCAGGATTCCCTCCTGTCGCATGATTCCCTCCTATTGAAATCAACCGAAAGGCCTTATGCCATCCATCGGGTTCGGATTCTTCGCCATCGCTTTCGTCGCGATTTTCCTGTTCTTCAAATGGGTCAACGTCCTCAAGGAATATGAGCGCGCCGTGACCTTCTGGCTCGGCCGCCTGGCGGCGAAGCCCAAGGGGCCGGGCCTGGTGCTCATCTTCTGGCCGTTCGAGACGATGATCAAGGTCTCGCTGCAGACGGTGGTGCTCGACGTCCCCTCGCAGGACATCATCACGCGGGACAACGTCTCGGTGAAGGTGAACGCGATCATCTACTTCCGGGTCGTCGATCCGGCGCGGGCGATCGTCGCGGTGCAGAACTATCTGTATGCCACCAGCCAGCTCGCGCAGACGACGCTGCGCTCGGTGCTCGGGCAGGTCGACCTCGACGACCTGCTCACCGAGCGCGAGAAGCTCAACCTGAAGCTCCAGGAGATGATCGACCAGCACACCGATCCCTGGGGGATCAAGGTGTCGATGGTGGAGGTCAAGAACGTCGACCTGCCGCCGGACATGCAGCGCGCGATGGCGCGGCAGGCCGAGGCCGAGCGCGAGAAGCGCGCTAAGATCATCCATGCCGCCGGCGAGCTGGAGGCTTCGGTGAAACTGGCCGAGGCGGCGGACATCATCTCCGCGAACTCGACGACCCTGCAGCTCCGGTACCTGCAGACGCTGACGGAAATCTCGGCGGAGAAGAACTCGACCATCATTTTTCCGTTCCCGGTGGAATTCCTCCAAGCCTTCCTCAAAAAATGACCTGCCGTGGGAGCCTGAACCGACGTGGCTGAATCGCACGAGCCTAGCTACTACGAGATCGCCCTGACCAACCGTCAGGTCGTCGTCGCCTTCGTGGTCCTGCTGACCTGCCTCCTCGGCGCCTTCTTCTCGGGCGTCTGGATCGGGCGCGAGAGCACCTCCCGCAATGCCCAGGAGCAACTGGTCCGCAACACGCCGCCCTCCGAAGCCTCGCAGGAGGGGAAGAACCTCGAGGAGCTCGAGTTCTTCGACAAGAACCACAAGAAGGCGGCGGGCGACCGGACGCGCGGGGAGGAAGCCGCCGCGCCCGCCCCCGGGGGCAGCACCCTGCTCGAGGATCTCGGCGGCAAGAAGCCGGCGGCGAGGAATCCCCCGCCGCCGGCCGCCGAGCCGGCCGGGGAAGAGCCCGCGACGGATCCCAACGCGATCAACCCGGCGCAGGAGCGGCGCAACCGCCGCAAGGCGGCGCGTGCCGCCGCGGCGGCCGAAGCGGCCGAGAATGCGCTGGAGGCCCCTGCGCCGGTCAAGCCGACTCCAGTCAAACCGGCTCCCGTCAAGGCGACTCCGGTCAAGGCGGACCCGGTCAAGGCGGACCCGGTCAAGGCGGCCGCGACCAAGGCGACCGCGACCAAGACGACCACCAAGGCCGCCGCGGCGCCCGCCATCCCCAAGGGGTCCTACGTGATCCAGGTCTTCTCCTCGGCCGACCAGACGCAGGCCGATCGCATCCGCGCCAAGCTGTCCGGCGGCGGCCAGAAGGCCTATCTGTCGCCGATCAGTCGCGGCGGCCGCACCATGTACCGCGTGCGCATCGGCCCCTTCAAGTCGCACGACGACGCCCAGAAGGTGGCCGACCAGGTGCGCAAGGGGTACAAGATGGATACGTGGGTGACGGAGTAGGTTCCTGAAACACCCCCTCGTCCGCTATCTCCTCGCCGCCGCGGGCGGCGTTCTGTGGGGTCTTTGCTTCGGCAAGGACCCGTTCTCGCTGGCGGTGTGGATCGCGCTCGCGCCCCTGATGCTGCTGCTCTCGTCGCCGCGTCCGGGCCGGCTCGGCTGGGTGCATGGCTACGCGGCGTGGATGACCGGCCTTTATTGGATCGTGCCGACGCTCCAGACCTATGGCGGCATCGT
Organism: Thermoanaerobaculia bacterium; assembly: GCA_039918595.1. GTDB lineage: Bacteria > Acidobacteriota > Thermoanaerobaculia > Multivoradales > UBA5704 > DATARR01. Next base: position 6,552 of record JBDSHF010000231.1, on the reverse strand, counting down.
CCTGCCGCTGGCGATCGCGCTGACCAGCCTGCTCGCCGCCTACCTCGCCCTTTTCCATGCCCTCTTCGCGTGGCTCGGGTCCTACGTCTGGCGCCGGAGGGGCATGGAGAGCCTGCTGGTGCTGCCGGCGCTCTGGGTGGCGCTGGAATGGCTGCGCACCTACCTCGCCGGCGGCTTCCCCTGGAACCTCGCCGGCTACTCCTGGGTCGAGGTGCCGGGCGCCCTGCCGCTCTCGGGCTGGATCGGCGCCTACGGCATCTCGTTCCTGGCGGTGCTCGCCAGCGCGGCGGTGGCCGCCTCGATCCAGCGCCGGCGCTGGGAGCCGGCGGCGGTCGGCCTCCTCGTCCCGCTCCTGCTCCTCCCCCTCGCCGGTCGCTGGAGCCTGCGGCAGGAAGCGCTCGCCTGGAGAGAGATGCCGGGCTTCGGCCACCCCGTGCGCCTGCTGCAGCCGAACATCCCCAACCTCACCGTCTTCGACGAGGCGGCGGTGATGCGCAACTACCGCAGGCTGATCTCGCAGTCGCTGGAGTCCTGCCAGCCGGGCTCGCTGCTGATCTGGCCCGAGAGCGCGGCCTGGCCGTTCCTCTACCGCCGCGCGCCGCTGCTCGACGCCGACCTCGCCACCCTCACCGACCGCGGCTGCACGGTGCTCTTCAGCTCCAGCTCGCCGGTGGGCGACGCCTTCTACAACTCGGCCTTCCTGGTCTCGGCCACGGGGGAGGCGGCCCGCTACGACAAGCGCCACCTCGTCCCCTTCGGCGAGTACGTCCCCTTCCGCGGCGTCTTCGGCTGGATGGACAAGCTGGCCCGCAACGCCGGCGAGTACCGGCCGGCGGACCGGACGGTGCTTCTCCCCTGGGCGGGAGAGCAGATCGGAATGTCGATCTGCTACGAGGTGGTTTTCCCTTCCGAGGTCGCGGCGCTCGTCCAGCGCGGGGCCACGGTCCTCGTCACCATCACCAACGACGCCTGGTACGGCGACACCTCCGCCCCCTGGCAGCACTTCCGGGCCGCCCGCTTCCGGGCCGCCGAGAACCGCCGGCCGCTGCTGCGGGCGGCGATCACCGGCGTCTCCGCCTACGTGGCCCCGGACGGCTCGGTGCGCGAGCTGATCGGGGTCAATCAGCAGGGGGTGATCCGTGCCCGGGTGCTCGGGGAGAAGGGCCTGACGCCGTTCAGCCGCTGCCCCTGGCTGGTGCCTGCACTCTGCACGATCCTCGCGGGGGCGGCACTTGGGATATATTTCGCGCGAGCAAGGAGCCAAAAATCATGATCGCTTACGAAGTCCAGCAGAAGATCGATACCCTCGCCGAGCAGCTCACCAACCTCCGGGGGTATCTTTGAGGCCACCGACCTGGAGCGGGAGCTGGCCGAGATCGACCACCAGATGGAGACGCCCGGCTTCTGGGACAGCCCGGGCAAGAACGGCGCGATCCTCCAGAAGCGCCGCGAGATCGAAAAGCGCGTCGAGACCCTGAACCGCCTGCGCGCCGACTCCGAGGAGCTCGACACCTGGCGCGAGCTGCTCGCGGACGGCGGGGCGGACCCCGAGTTCGACCACTTCCTGGGCCGCCTCGAAGGCGAGCTCAACAAGCTCGAGCTGCTGCTCAAGCTCTCCGGCCCGGACGACGACAAGAACGCCATCCTCGCCATTCACCCCGGCGCCGGCGGCACCGAGTCGCAGGACTGGGCCGAGATGCTCCTGCGCATGTATCTGCGCTGGGCGGAGGCGCACGGCCACGAGGTCGAGCTGCTCGACCGCCTGGACGGCGAGGAGGCGGGGATCAAGAGCGCCACCTTCGCCGTCCGCGGCGCCTATGCTTACGGCTATCTGAAGAGCGAGCACGGCGTGCACCGGCTGGTGCGGATCAGCCCGTACGACTTCCAGGCCCGGCGCCACACCTCGTTCGCGTCGGTGGACGTCTACCCGGAAGTCGACGACACCGTCGAGATCGAGGTCAACGACAAGGACCTGCGGATCGACGTCTTCCGCTCCTCGGGGGCTGGCGGCCAGCACGTCAACAAGACCGAGTCGGCGGTGCGCATGACCCACCTCCCCAGCGGTATCGTGGTCTCCTGCCAGAACGAGCGCAGCCAGATCAAGAACCGGGCGATGGCGATGAAGGTTCTCCGCTCGCGCCTCTACGACCGGGAGATGCAGAAGCGGGCCGCCGAGCAGGCCATCCGCGAGGGGAAGAAGATGGACAACTCCTGGGGGAGCCAGATCCGCAGCTACGTCCTCCAGCCCTACCGGATGGTCAAGGACCACCGCACCGGCGTCTCCGTGGGCGACGCCGACAGCGTCCTCGACGGCAACCTCGACCCCTTCATCGAGGCCTACCTCAAGGGGCAGATGTCGGCGGACAAGGACGATCTGGTGGTGTGAGGAATCGGAGCCTCTGGGGCCTGCGACCTCATCCCCTATCCCCTTCTCCTCCTGAGGAACAGGGCAGGATGGCGGCCTCGCCGCCCGGGATTGAAATCCCGGGCTACCGACAATCGCCCCTGCCCGGGGCTCTGCAAAACGGGTTTGTGGAAGTCCCGGACGGGACGGCCGTAGGTAGCCCGGGATTTCAATCCGGGGCGGCGAGGCGTTTCTTACGTCAAGGGGTGAGGTCGCAGGCCACCGCCGCCGCTCGGAGGCACCACCGGTGAAGCTCGACTACGTCTCCCCCCTCCCCCCCGTCCGCTCGGGGATCGCGGACTACAGCCTCGACCTCCTCCCCCACCTCGCGGCGCTGGCGGACGTGCGGCTGATCCGCCTGGAGGGGCAGCCGGTCGATCCCGCGATCGAGCGGAGCTGGCCGATGGCCGATATGCGCGAGACCGGCGCGGACGGCCGGCTGCCGCTCTACCAGATGGGGAACAACCGCTATCACATCGCGGTGCTCGACCTCGCCATGCGCCTGCCCGGCGTGCTCACCCTCCACGACGTCGTGCTCCACCACCTGCTGCTCGACCTCACCCTCGGCCGCAACGAGCCGAGCGGGTTCTGGGACTACAAGGCCCGCCTCACCCGCGACCATGGCTGGATGGGCGAGGCCGCGGCGCTCGCCAAGCGCTGGAACGCCTGGGGGGACGCGCCCATCTTCGAGCTTCCCGCCCACCGCGCCCTGCTGCGGCGGCAGCGCGGAGTGCTCGTCCACAGCGAGTGGGCGGCGGCTTTCCTCGACGAGGAGGAGCTCGACGTGCCGGTGCGGGCCGTGCCGATGGGGATCCCCCTGCCGGCGGCGGCGGACGAGGCGGCCGGCCGGGAGCTGCGCTGCCGCTTCGGCCTCCCTCTGGATCAACCCGTGCTCGGCTCCTTCGGCTTCCAGACTCCGATCAAGCGGACCGTCTCCGCCGTGCGGGCCCTCGCCGCGCCGGGGCTCGAAGCGGTCCACCTGCTGATCGTGGGCGAGGCGGCGCCGGTGATGGACCTCGAAGGAGAGGCGCGGCGGGCCGGAGTGGCGGACCGCGTCCACGTCACCGGTTTCGTGACGTTCGAGGATTTCGAGGCGGCCATCGCCGCCGTCGATCTCTGTCTCAACCTTCGCTACCCCACCGCCGGCGAGACCTCCGCCTCGCTGCTGCGCGTGCTCGCCGCCGGCCGGCCGGCGATCGTCTCCGACTTCGCCCAGTTCGCCGATCTCCCCGCGGAGATCGCCCCCCGCGTGCCGCTTGGGCGAGAGGAGCCCGAGGCGCTCGCCGCTCTCCTCCGCCACCTCCTCGCCGATCCCGACCGGCTGCGGTCCATGGGCGGCGCGGCGCGCGAGTACGTGCGCTCGCGGCACGACCCCGCCCGGGCCGCCGCCGCCGTGGTCGAGGCCTGCCGCGAATGGGAGCTGCTGCCGCCGCCGGGAGACGACCCCCTGGGCTATCCCGAGGTTCCATCCCCCTCCAGCCTCACCTGGGGAAAGTTGCCCGGAGACCTAGAGGTAGAAGGCGCGGATCTCCCGTGGCCCGAGGGGGAGCGCCGGCGGCTGCGCCTCCGGGTGCGCAACACCGGTTTCGCCCGCTGGCTGGCCGGCGAGCGCGGGCCGGGCGGCGTGGCCGTGGTGGTCAAGCTCTTCGTGGAGGGGGGCGGGGATCTCCTCGCGGACCGCCCCTGGCTCGCCCTCCCTCGCGACCTCGCGCCGGGCGAGGAGGCCATTTTCGAGACCGAGGTGCGGCGTCCGCCGGGCCCGGCCCATCTATGGATCGAGCCTCATCTCTTCGGCGGCCTCGGCCTCTCCAAGCTCGGCGGCCCCAGATGGGAACAATGGATCTAAAACCATGGATCTGAAACGAAGCCCCCTCGAAATCACCGGCTGGGCCGTCCTGGTCCTGCTGCTGCTGGCGACGCTGATCGGCGCCGCGCGGCTCGACCGCGCGAAGCTCCCCCTGCTCGGCGACGAGGCCACCTACGCCATGCAGGCGTCGAGCCTCGTCCACGACCTCGACCTCACCTACACCCGCCAGGATTACGACCGCTTCGTCGCCAACTGGGGGGTGCCGCCCGAGGGGTTGATCCTCCAGAGCCGTGCCGGCGGCGACCGGCTGGTCTATGCCAAGCCGCCCCTCTATGCCCTGGTCCTGGCGCCGTTTGCGGCGGTGTCGCCGGTCCGCGGGCCGGTGGTGGCGAACGCCCTGCTGCTGGCCGCGGCAGCCCTGCTGGCCGCCGCCTCCCTGCGCCGGCGCATCGGCCCCGCGGCGCCGCTCTGGGTGGCCGCCTGGGTCTACGCCTCGGTCGCCTTCGCCTACGTCTTCTGGGGGGAGTCCGACCTCTTCCTGTTCACGGCCGTCGCCGCGGGCTTCGCTCTCGTTTATTGGGAAAATCGTTGGGAGACTCGTTCCTCGCGCGACCAGCCGCCAGCCCAGATCTACGAGGGGGAGGACACGGTGCCGCCGCGGGCCTTCCTCGCCCGCTGGCTGGGGGCGGGCGCGCTGCTCGGCATCGCGGCCGTCTACCGCCCGGTCTACCTCGTGCTGCTGATCCCGGCATTCCTGGCCGCCTGGGGAGCTCCGGCCGCCCGGCGTCGGAAAGCGGTGGCCGGCCTCGTGCTCGGGGCGCTGGCGATCGCCGTCCTCTCGATGTCGATCCAGTGGATCGCCGGCGGCGATCCCACCGGCTATGGCGGCCAGCGCCAGGGGATCTATGCCCGCGAGGCCTATCCGGAGGTCGCGTATCCGGCCGCCCGCTGGTCCGAGCGGGTGGTGAGCGGGGGGAACTCCTCCTGGCTGCAGGCCGCGGCGGTGCGGCCGGAGCTCAACCTCGCGCTGGCCGGCTGGAATGCCGTCTACGCCCTGGTCGGGCGCAATGTCGGCATCCTCCCCTACTTCCTGCCGCTCTTCCTGGGCTTCCTCGCCTTCCGGGGGGACCGCGGACGGTGGGCGATCCCGCTCGCTGTGGCGGCCGCGGTCCTCGCCTTTCTGGTGCTGCGGCCGTTCAATTTCTATGGCGGCGGCCCGCTCGGCAACCGCTACTTCCTGCCGCTCTACCCGGCGCTCTGGTTTTTAGCCGCGCGGCCGGTCCGGGCGGCGGGGGCGGCCGGGGCGCTGGTCTTCGCCGTGCTCGCCTTCCCCTTTCTGGAACCGCTCTGGAGGCAGCCGACCGCCTATCCGGTGGCCGAGAACGGCGAGAGCCGCGTCGTCTCGGCCCGTGCCCGGCAATGGCTCCCCTATGAGACCACCCAGGCGAGCGTGCCGGGCCAGCAGGTCGCGATCGGCAACGGCATCTGGGTGAAGCTGCTGAACCACAACGCCTGGCCGAGCGGCAACCGGGGCGGCCTGAGGGTCGCCGGCGGCTCCCCCGTCGAGATGCTCCTCGGCAGCCCGAAGCCGCTCCCGGCCATCGACGTCGAGCTCGACAAAAACGGCCCGTCGCGGCTCCTGGTCGGGGCCAACGAGATCCGGCCGGTCCTGCTCGAGCCCAACGGCTCCGTGGTCTTCGAGTTCCCCTTGGGCAAGGCGCGCGCCGTGCATCCACTCTGGTGGGGGCCGGGCGATTATTATCTCTACGAGCTGGACCTCCGCCTGCCGGGAGCGCAGACCCTGCCGATCGGCATGCGCCTCTGGCCCGCCGAAAACTTCGTACGGACGCCATGGATCAAGTGATGGACAACGAGCCCCACAGTTGGATTCTGGCCCTGCGCCACCGGCTGGCCTCGCCGCCCCCCCGGCGCCTGGCGGCGAGCGACCTGCGGCAGGCCGCGGTGCTGGTGCCGCTTTACGTGGACGCCGGAGAGCTCTGGACCGTCCTCACCCAGCGCACGGACAACCTGCCGAGCCACCGCGGCCAGATCGCCTTTCCGGGCGGGGGTCGCGAATTCAAGGAGAACCCCTGGGAGGCGGCCCAGCGCGAGGCGCAGGAGGAGATCGGCCTCGAGCCCAAGCCCGTCCTCAGGCTCGGAGAGCTGGACGAGATCGAGAGCACGGCCGGCTTTCGGGTGATCCCCTGCGTCGGCGCGATCCCCCGGGGCCTCGAGTTCAAGCCCAACCCCGCCGAGATCGCCGAGGTCTTCAGCCTCCCCTTGAGCGCCTTCGCCAATCCCAAGCTCGTCGAGGAGCGCGAGGTCCTGATCGACGACGTCG
>JBDSHF010000230.1:0-22181 GCA_039918595.1 Thermoanaerobaculia bacterium | reverse complement strand
GGCGAGGTCTACCTCCAAACGGCGCCGCTGTCGTTCGACCTGGCGACCCTCGAGATTTGGGGTCCGCTCCTCAACGGCGGCCGTCTGGCTCTCCTGCCGCCGGGGCCGTACACGCTGGCCGACATCTACGCGGCGGTGGCGCGCCAGGGGGTGACGACGCTCTGGCTGGCGTCCGCCTTCTTCCACCTCGCGGTGGAGGAGGGGCTCGCGCCGCTCGGCGGCCTACGCCTGCTGGAGTCCGGCGGCGACGTCCTGTCGCGCCCCCACGTGGAGCGGGCGCTCGCGGCCCTGCCGGGTGCCGTCGACCTCATCAACGGCTACGGCCCGACGGAGAACACGACATTCTCGACCACCCACCGCCTGCGCGGCGGGCTCGCGGCGGGCGAGGCGTCGGTGCCGATCGGGCGGCCGATCTCCGGCAGCAGCGCCTACGTGCTCGACCGCTCGCTCGCGCCGCTGCCGGTCGCCTGCGTCGGGGAGCTCTACGTGGGCGGCGCCGGCGTAGCGCGCGGCTACCTGGGCCTTCCGGCGCTGACCGCCGAGCGCTTTGTGCCGGATCCGTTCTCGGCGGACCCGCGGGACCCGCGGGCCGGCGACCGGCTCTATCGCACGGGCGATCTCGCGCGGTGGCGGCCGGATGGGACGCTCGACTTCCTCGGCCGGGCGGACTTCCAGGTCAAGGTGCGCGGCTTCCGCGTCGAGCCCGGGGAGGTGGAGAGCGCGCTGCTCCTCCATCCGGGGGTGCGCGAGGCGGTGGTGACGGCGGTGAAGGAGGCGGCTGGTGGCCACCGCCTCATCGCCTATTACGTGTCGGAAGGCGCGGACGGGCCGGCGCCGGCCGAGCTCCGCATCCACCTCCGCGAGAGCCTGCCGGAGCACATGGTGCCGTCGCTCTTCGTGCCCCTCGCGGAGCTGCCGCTCAACGCCAACGGCAAGGTCGACCGGCGGGCGCTGCCGGCGCCCGAGGCGGTCAGCGAAGCGGACACCGCGCCGCGCACGCCGCCCCGCAATCCCGTCGAGGAGGTGATCGCCGGGATCTGGGAGGATCTCCTCGGCCTCGGTCAGCCGGTCGGCGTCGACGACGACTTCTTCCACCTGGGCGGCCACTCGCTCCTCGCCATCCGCCTGCTGGCGCGCCTCCGTGCGGTGCTCGGGGCCGACCTGCCGGTGCAGCAAGTCTTCGATGCACCGACGATCGCCGGCCTCGCCGAGGCGGTGGCTCGGGCTCTGGTCGCCGGCGACGCGGCGGCCGGGCCTGCCCTGCCGCCGCTCGCGCCGCGCGCTTTTGCGGATACCGGCTCCGCGGACGCCGCCGCGCCGCTCTCCTACGCGCAGCAGCGGCTCTGGTTCCTCGACCGCCTGGCGCCGGGGAGCCCGGCCTACAACGTGCCCTCCGCCTACGGCCTCGCCGGGCCGCTCGCGCCGGCGGCGCTCGCCGCCGCCCTCGCCGAGGTGGTGCGCCGCCACGAGATTCTCCGCGCCCGCTTCGTCGAGCGCGACGGCGAGCCGGAGCTGGAGATCGCGGAGACATTGGCGCCGGGGTTCCTGCCGCTGGTGGATCTGAGCGCCCTGGCTCATCCATCCCTTTCCGGGCGCCGGAGCACCGAGCTGGCGAGCCTGCGCTCCGCGGAGGCCGAAAGGCCGTTCGACCTCACCGCGGGACCCCTCCTGCGCACCGCTCTCGTCCGGCTGGGCGCCGAGGAGCACGTGCTCCTCCTCGACTTCCATCACGCCGTCTACGACGGCTGGTCGGAGGGCGTGCTCCTGCGCGAGCTCCCGGCGCTCTATGACGCGGCGCGGGCGGGGGCGCCGTCGCCCCTTGCCGAGCCGACCCTCCAATATGCCGACTTCGCGGCCTGGCAGCGGGCCTGGCCGCCGGAGGTGCTCGGCCGCCAGCTTGCCTATTGGCGCGGGCAGCTCGCCGGCGCGCCGACGGCCCTCGAGCTGCCGGCGGACCGGCCGCGCCCGGCGGTCGCGAGCCTCCGCGGCGCCGGCCGCCCGCGGCTCCTCGGGGCGCCGGAGGCGGCGCGACTCCACCAGGTGGCGCGGCGGGAAGGAGCGACGCTCTACATGCTCCTCCTCGCGGCCTTCGCGGCAACGCTGGCGCGCCACGGCGGCCAGGAGGACCTCCTGGTCGCCACGCCGGTCGCGAACCGCACCCGGCCGGAGCTCGATGGGCTGATCGGCTTCTTCGTCAACACCCTGGTCCTCCGGGTGCGGCTCGCCGGCGACCCGGATTTCCACCGCGTGCTGGCGTCGGTGCGCCAGACGGCGCTCGCCGCCTTCGCGCACCAGGACCTGCCGTTCGAGGCGCTCGTCGAGGAGTTGCGGCCGGAGCGCGACCTGTCGCGCGCCCCGCTGGTTCAGGCGATGCTCTCGCTGGGGCGCGCCGCGCCGGAGCGGTCGCTCGGCGGCCTCCACCTCGCGCGCCTGCCGTCCACTGAGCGGACGACGGCGAAGCTCGACCTCGCGCTGGCGGCGACCGAGCTCACCGAGCTCGCGGGGGAGGACGGCGGGCAGAGCCTGCTCCTCGTGCTGGAGTACGCAACCGACCTCTTCCACGCGACGGCCGCGGAACGGTTTCTTGCGCACTTCGCGACGCTCCTCCGCGGCGCCGCGGAGGCGCCGGAGCTGCCGCTCTCGCGCCTGCCGCTCCTGGCGCCGGCCGAGCGCCACCAGCTCGTCGCGGAGTGGAACGACACGGCGTCGGGCTTCCCCGAACGGACCCTGCACGGCCTCTTCGCGGAGCAGGCGGCAGCGCGGCCGGACGCGGTCGCCGTCTCCTGGGAAGCGGGGGAGATGAGCTACGGCGAGCTCGACCGGCGCTCCGGCGAGATCGCCCGGCACCTGCGGCGGCTGGGGGTGGCGCCCGATGCGATCAACACGCGGGTGGCGCTCGTCGTCGAGCGCTCGCCGGAGATGGTGGCGGCCCTCCTGGGCATCCTGAAGGCGGGCGGCGGCTACCTGCCGCTCGACCCCTCGTATCCGCGCGAGCGGCTGGCGTTGCTGCTGGCGGACGCGGCGCCGGCGGCCGTGGTGGGACCGCGGCACCTGCTGGCGGCGCTCCCCGAGATCCCCGATGGGGCGCCCCGCCTGGCGTTCGAGGACGCCGTCTCAGAGGCGGACACCGGGGCGGACGCCCCCACCGTCCAAGGGAGTGCCGACGTGCCTCCCGCGAGCCTCGCCTACGTGCTCTACACCTCGGGCTCGACCGGCACGCCCAAGGGGGTCGAGGTCAGCCATCGCGCGGTGGTGCGGCTGGTGCGCGATACGGCCTACGCGGCGTTCGGCCCCGGCGAGGTCTTCCTCCAACTGTCGCCCATGTCGTTCGACCTGGCGACCTTCGAGATCTGGGGGCCGCTCCTCAACGGCGGCCGCCTGGCGCTCCTGCCGCCCGGGCCGTTCACGGTGGCCGGCCTCTACGCGGCCGTGGAGCGCCACCGGGTGACGACGATCTGGCTGACGTCCGGCCTCTTCCACTTGGCGGTGGAGGAGGGGCTCGCGCCGCTCGGCGGCCTGCGCCAACTGGTGGCCGGCGGCGACGTCCTGTCGCGCCCGCACGTGCTGCGGGCGCTCGAGACCCTGCCGGATGTCGACCTCATCAACGGCTACGGCCCGACCGAGAACACGACCTTCTCGACCACCCACCGCCTGCGCGACGGCCTCCCGGCGGGCGAGCCGTCGGTGCCGATCGGGCGGCCGATCTCCGGCAGCAGCGCCTACGTGCTCGACCGCTCGCTCGCGCCGCTGCCGGTCGCCTGCGTCGGGGAGCTCTACGTGGGCGGCGCCGGCGTGGCGCGCGGCTACCTCGGCCATCCGGCGCTGACCGCCGAGCGCTTTGTGCCGGATCCGTTCTCGGCGGACCCGCGGGGCCCACAGGGAGAAAACCGGCTCTACCGCACGGGCGACCTCGCGCGGTGGCGGCCGGACGGGACGCTCGATTTCCTCGGCCGGCGCGACTTCCAGGTCAAGGTGCGCGGCTTCCGCGTCGAGCCCGGGGAGGTGGAGAGCGCGCTGCTCCTCCATCCGGGGGTGCGCGAGGCGGTGGTGACGGCGGTGGCCGAGGCCGCCGGCGGCCGTCATTCGGAATCGGCCGGCGGCCACCGGCTGGTCGCCTACTACGTTCCGGAAGGCGCGGACGGGCCGGCGCCGGCAGAGCTCCGCGCCCACCTGCGCGAGAACCTGCCGGAGCCTATGGTACCCTCGCTCTTCGTGTCCCTCCCGGAGCTGCCTCTTTCCGCCAACGGCAAGGTCGACCGGCGGGCGCTGCCGGCGCCCGAGGCGATCGGCGTGGCGGACACCGCGCCGCGGACGCCGCCCCGCAATCCCGTCGAGGAGGTGATCGCGGGGATCTGGGAGGATCTGCTCGGCCTGGACCCTCTGGACCACCCGGTCGGCGTCGACGACGACTTCTTCCACCTCGGCGGCCATTCGCTCCTCGTCATCCGCCTGCTGTCGCGCCTCCGCCAGGCCTTCGGCGCCGACCTGCCGGTCCAGCGGGTGTTCGCGGCGCCGACGGTCGCCGGCCTCGCCGCGGCGATCACTGCGGCTGGCCAGCGGGAGGAGGCGCTGCCGCCCCTGCCGCCGATCGTGCCGCTCGAGAGCCGGCACGGCGTGCTGCCGCTGTCCTACCCGCAGCGGCGGCTCTATTTCATGGACCGGCTGGCGCCGGGAAACCCGACCTACAACATCCCCTCGGGCTACCTGCTGCGCGGGCCGCTCGCGCCGGCGGCGCTCGCCGCCGCCCTGGCCGAGGTCGTGCGTCGCCACGAGGCGCTACGCACGCGGATCGTCGCCGACGCGCACGGCGAGCCGGGGCAGGAGGTCGGTCCGCCGCCGGCGGCACCGCCGCCGTTCGCCGACCTCTCCGGCCTGCCGCCGGAACGCCGGGCGGCGGAGCTCGCCGCGCTCGCCGGCCGCGAGGCCGGCCGCGGCTTCGACCTCCGGCGCGACCCGATGCTCCGCGCCACGCTGGTCCGGCTCGGTGAAGACGAGCACGCCTTCCTTTTCACCGTCCACCACATCGCGTCGGACGGCTGGTCGGAGGGGGTGCTGCGGCGCGAGCTGTCGGCCCTCTATGCCGCCGCGCTGGCGGGGGAGCCGTCGCCGCTCGCCCCGCTGTCGCTCCAGTACGCCGACTTCGCGGCTTGGCAGCGCGCCTGGCCGGAGGAGGCGCTGGCGGCCCAGCTCGCCCACTGGAAGGAGCGGCTCGCCGGCACGCCGGCCCTCGAACTCCCGGCCGACCGCCCGCGGCCGCCGGTCGCGAGCTTCCGCGGCGACTCCCTGCGGCTCGACCTGCCGCCGGCGCTCATCCGTGCCCTCCGCCGCCTGGCGCGGCGCGGCCAGGCGACCGTCTTCATGACCGTCCTCGCCGTCTGGCACGCCCTCCTCCAGCGCCATTCCGGGCAGACCGACTTCGCCATCGGCACGCCGGTCGCGAACCGCACCCGGCCGGAGCTGGAGCCGCTCATCGGCGTCTTCCTCAACATGCTCGCCCTGCGCACCGACGGCGGCGGCGATCCGAGCTTCGCCGAGCTCCTGGCGCGGGTGCGGCACACGGCCCTGGCGGCGTACGATCACGCCGACGTCCCCTTCGAGCGCATCGTGGACGAGGTCAACGTCGCTCGCGACCGCAGCCGCCCGCCGCTGGTGCAGACGATGCTCGCGCTCAACAGCACGCCGCGGGTCCCGTTGACCCTGCGCGGCCTCGCGGTCGAGCCGCTCGACCTCGCCGCCCGAGTCTCCCGCTTCGACCTGAGCCTCGCCCTCGCCGAGCAGGGGGGAGAGCTCGGCGGGGGGCTCGAGTACAGCACCGACCTCTTCGACCGCACCACGATGGCGCGCCTCGCGGGGCACCTCGTCCACCTGCTGGCGGCGGCGGCGGACGACCCGTCGCGCCGCGTGGCGGAGATGGAGCTGCTGTCGCCGGCCGAGCGGCAGCAGGTGGCCGTCGAGCTGAACGACACGGCGGCCGACCTCTCGGCCCTGTTCGGTGGGTCCGGTGGGTTCGGCGGGTCCGGCGACGCCGAACCCCTGCTGCACCGCTGGATCGAGCGGCAGGCGGCGCTGACGCCGGGCGCCACGGCGGTCGTCGGCGAGAGCGAATCGCTCACCTACCGCGAGCTCGACGCCCGCGCCAACCGCCTGGCCCGCCGCCTGCGCCGGCTGGGGGTGCGGGTCGACGAGCCGGTCGCGATCTGCGCCGACCGCTCGCCGGCGCTCATCGTGGGTCTCCTCGCCATCCTGAAGGCCGGCGGCGCCTACCTGCCGCTCGACCCGTCCTATCCGTCGGAGCGGCTGGCCTTCATGATCGAGGACGGGCTCGACGGCGTCGCGAAGCCGGTGCTCCTGGCGCAGGTCGACCTCCTCTCGGCGTCCGTGGCGGGCGCCGGCGCCCGCCTGATCGACCTCGACGCCGCAGCCGGCCCGGCGGGCGACGCCGACGACCCCCTGCTGGCCCCGCTCGACGGCGGCGCCGGGGCCGACAACCTCGCCTACGTCATCTACACCTCGGGCTCGACGGGGCGGCCGAAGGGCGTCATGAGCACCCACCGCGGCATTGTCAACCGGATCGCCTGGATGCAGCGGGCCTACGGCCTCACGCCCGCCGACCGCGTGCTGCAGAAGACCCCCGTCTCCTTCGACGTGTCGGTCTGGGAGCTGTTCTGGCCGCTCGCCGTTGGCGCGCGGCTGGTGCTGGCGCGGCCGGCCGGCCACCGCGATCCGGCCTACCTGATGCGGCGGATCGAGGAGCAGGAGGTGACGACGCTCCACTTCGTGCCGTCGATGCTGCAGGTCTTCCTCGCGCAGCCCGGCCTCGGCCGCTGCCGCTCGCTCCGGAGGGTGATGGCGAGCGGCGAGGCGCTGCCGGCGGAGCTCGCGGCGCGCTTCCACGAGCTCCTGGGAGGCGCGCCCGGGCCTGCCCCCGAGCTGCACAACCTCTACGGTCCCACCGAGGCTTCGGTCGACGTGACGGCGCACCGGACGCTGCCGGGGCCGGCAAGGCGCGCGGTCCCCATCGGCCGCCCGATCGCGAACCTGGGGCTCTGGCTGCTCGATCCGGAGCTCCAGCCGGTGCCTCTGGGGGTGCCCGGCGAGCTCTACATCGGCGGGACGGGCCTCGCGCGCGGCTACCTCCGCCGGCCCGGCCTGACGGCGGAGCGCTTCGTCCCCCATCCGCTGGGCCGACCCGGCGAGCGGCTCTATCGGACGGGCGACCTGGCGCGCTTCTCGGCCGACGGCGAGATCGAGTTCCTCGGCCGCAACGACGACCAGGTGAAGCTGCGCGGCTTCCGCATCGAGCCGGGGGAGATCGAGGCGGCGCTGGCCAGCCATCCGGCGGTCCGCGAGGCGGCGGTGGTGGCGCGGGAGGAGGGGCCGGGGGAGGTGCGGCTCACCGCCTACGTGGTGCCGGCGGGACCGGGGCCCAGGCCGGAGGCGGGGGAGCTCCGCGACGCCCTCCGCCGCGTCCTGCCGGAGCATATGGTGCCCGCCGACTTCGCGCTCGTCGACGCCCTGCCGCTCACTCCGAGCGGCAAGGTGGACCGCGGCGCCCTGCGCGCCCGCCTCCCGGCCGACGAGCTGGCGCCCGCGGCCGAGCCCGACGGCGATCTGGAGACCGAGATCGAGGAGCTCGTCGCCGGCATCTGGCAGGACCTCCTGAGGCGCGGGCCGATCGACCGCGACGACAACCTCTTCGACCTGGGGGCGCACTCGATCCTCGCCATTCAGTTCACCTTCCGCGTCTCCGAGGCCCTGGGCCTCGAGATCCCCCTGCGCCTCCTCCTCGAATCCCCCACCGTCCGCCGGCTTGGCGCGGCGATCCAGGAGCTCTTGATCGAGCAGATCGACAGCCTCACCGACGAAGAGGCCGAGCTTCTGGCGAAGTAGACATGCCCCACGACTTCCCCCTCCTCGAATTCGATCCGGAGAGGCCGGCGCTGATCGAGCCCCACCACACGATCACACCGGTCTCGCTTCCGGAATTGGCGGTGGCGTGTTTCTTCAAGGACGTCATCGACGACATCGTCCTGCGCGACAACCTGGTTCCGCTGACCGCGCAGCGGAGCGAGATGGGGCAGCACCCCATCTATGAGATCACCTATCGCAAGCGCCGCATCGCCATCTTTCATGCGGGCTGCGGGGCGCCCTTGTCTGCGGGTCTGCTCGAGGGGGTGATCGCTCATGGCGCCAAAGTGATCATCGCTTGCGGCGGCGCCGGGGTGCTCGATCCGGCGATCCCATTGGGGCAGATCATCGTTCCGACCGCCGCGATTCGTGACGAGGGCACCTCGTATCACTACCTCCCGCCCGGACGCGAGGTGGCGGCGAATCCCCTCGGTCTCGAGATCCTCCGTGAGGTGCTCGAGAGCCAGGGCCATCCGTACCTGTTCGGCAAGACCTGGACGACCGACGCCATCTTCCGCGAGACGCGTGCCAAGATCCAGGCGAGGCGGGCCGAGGGGGCGATCGTCGTGGAGATGGAGGCCGCCGCGCTCTTCGCCGTCGGCGCCTTCCGCAACGTCCTCGTGGCCCAGCTTCTCTATGCGGGAGACAATGTCGGAGGCGAGAGCTGGGACCATCGAGAGTGGAGCGCGCAGAGATCGATCCGGAAGTCGCTCTTCTTTCTCGCTTGCGAGGCTTGCTGCGATGCGCCGATTATTGCCGGCGGTATCGCCGGCGTTTGATGTCTCATTCCTCCCGCAAAGCCACCATGGGATCGACAACAGCAGCCCGCCGGGCGGGGATGAAGCAAGCCGCGAGCGCTACCGCCGCCAGGCTCGCCGCCACCACCAAGTAGATCTTCGGATCGCGCACTCCAACGCCATACACAAGGCTCTGCACCGTGCGACCCAAGGCGAGTCCGCCGGCCAATCCGATCACCAGGCCCAGCAGCACGACGCGCATGCCCTCCGAGACGATCAATTTCAGGACGCGGCGCGGCGTTGCGCCCAGTGCCATGCGGATGCCGATCTCGCGCGTACGCTGGTTGACGGAGTAGGTGAGCACAGCATAGATCCCGATCGCAGCAATGAGCAGCGCGACCCCGGCAAAGACGCTGAGCAGGATGCCGGTCAGCCGCGGCTGCGCGGCGCTGGTCGTGAGCCATTGCTCCATGGTTTTCACGTTGGCCATCGGCAGGTCAGGGTCGAGCGCCTTGATCTGCTTGCGGATGGCGGGCAGCAGTGATTCCGGAGACGCGTCTGCCCGCACCACGACGTCCATCAACGGCATGGTCCGCGTGGTGATGGAGTAGTAGAAGGCAGGTGACTCCTGACTCAGTTGGGTGCTGCGCACGTCACCGACCACGCCGACCACAGTGAGGGGAACTTCGGGGTCGGCCGAGCGGCGAAGAGTGCGTCCGAGTGGATTTTCTTCTCCCCAGAAGGTGCGGGCGGTGGCCTGGCTCACGATGATGATGTTGGGCGTGCTCGCGTCGGAGTACTCGAACTCGCGGCCCCGCAGCACCGGGATGTTCATGGTCTTGAAGTATCCGGGGTTCACGATGCGCCAATCGACGGGGATTTTGGCGTCGGGCGGAAGGATGGAGTTTTCGGTCGCCATCATCGGGTGGCTGTAATACGCGCCCGCGCCAAACGGGATGCCGCTCGAGACCGCCACACCGCGCACGCCCGGCTGCGCTTCCAAGGATTCGATCATCTCGTGGAGGAACAAGGGCGTCTTCGCCTTGGGGGGATACTTGCCCAGAGGAAGCGACATTTGAAAAGTGATGAGGCCGTGCGGTTCGAAGCCGAGCTTCACACTCTGCAGATTGACCAGGGTCTGGATGAACAGGCCCGCTCCGATCAGCAGCATCGTCGCAAGAGCCAGCTCGATCGTCACCAGGGTGTTGCGCATGCGTGTGCGAATGCCGCCGGAGCCGGCGCGTCCACCGGTCTTGAGCACTTCATCGACCTTCACCTTCGCCGTACGCAGGGCAGGCACGATGCCGAAGACGAGCCCGGTCAGCACCGTGGTCCCCAGCGCGAACAACAGAACATGGGAGTCCACTTCGACCGTGGGGATGGGCAGCGTGTTCGGCGGGAGCCAGTGGCTCATGGCGCGTACCGACCACCAGGTCGCCAGCAGTCCGACAAGACCTCCGCTGCAGGAGAGCGTCACGCTTTCTATCAGGAGTTGGCGCATCAGCCGGCCCTTGCTGGCGCCTAACGCCGTGCGCACCGCCATCTCGTGTTGCCGGATCGCGGTCCTCGCCAGCAGAAGGTTGGCGATGTTGGCGCAGGCAATGAGCAGCACGAAGCTGACGGCGGCCAGCAGCACCAGCAATTTGGTCTTGAACTCCGGGCTGATGAGCCCATCCAACATGCTGATCGGATTCACACCCCAATCGCGCAGCTCCGGATATTGTTGCTTCATTCTGTCGCAGATGGTGTTCATCTCCGCCCGTGCCTGCTGGGCGGAAACGCCAGGCTTGAGCCTTCCGACTACAAATAGGGCGTGGCTCAGGCGCTTCTCCTTGGCGGGGTCGATGGTCAACGGGGTGTAGATATCTCCGGGCGACAGGAGGTTCCAGGTGTCAGGGGCGACGCCGACGATGGTGGTGGGGGTGCCGTCGAGGTTGATGGTGCGGCCCAGGACGTTGGCATCCTTGCCGAAGTGGCTTTGCCGGAACGCCTCTCCGATGATGGCGACTGGTGCCGAGCCGGGTTTCTCTTCCTCGGGGGTGAACGGCCTTCCCGCGATCAGATGGACCCCGAGAACGCGCGGCAGCGCCGGGCTGATGCGGTTGCCGGCAAGCTGCTCGGGGTTACCCGTTCCGGTGAGGATGTAGTTGGTGCCGGGATTGACCGCGGCGAGGTCGAAGCTTTGCGTCTGTGCCCGCCAGTCGAGAAAGTTCAGTACCGAGACGTTGTACAACGGTGCGTGCAGCTTGTCGTTCCTTTCGAAGACGAACAGGAGCCGGTCCGGATCTTTGAAGGGCAGCGGCCGCAATATCTGGGCATTCACCACGCTGAAGATGGTGGCGGTGGCGGCGATGGTCAGGCCAATGGTCAGCACCACGGCTGCGGTGAAGAGCGGGGCCTTGCGCATGAGCCGCAAGGAATACGCAACATCCTGGGTGATCGACATAGAGACCTCCATGAGACGCACTGCCGGGCGCGAGTCTAGCAAAGCGATCGGCGCCTGCAACGGCTATGAAGCGGAGGGAGAGGGATTCGAACCCCCTCGCGGAGAAGCTGCTGCCGCGGGGGTCGATCTCCGCGCCCTTCTCGGCCGGGGCCCGCGGCCGTTCCGAGTGCCCGAGGCCATGCTGCGCCGCGGTGTCGATCCAGTTCACCCCGAGCGCGCGCCACCAGGCGACCTGGCGCTTCAGCACCTCGCCCTGCAGCCACCCCTCGCTGCCAGGCAGAGGTACTCTTGTCCGTCACCGGATACGCTTTCGTCCCCGAGGCCGATCGGGGGCGCGACGGAGGTTGCAGATGGCGATGACGAGACGGCAGGCGATCAAGAGTGCGGCGGCGTTCGGGGCAGCGCTGGCGTGGCCTTCTATGGTCTTGGGTAAGGGACGGGCGGGGGATGGCAAGCGCGGCTCGGTACATCCGCTTCACCGGGAGAAGAGGGAGAACAGCAGATTGAGACCGAACGTCCTGCTCCCCTCTCCCGGTGAGGGAGGGCGGGAGGGGACGGGAGAGGGACCGGCGGTGAGGGTTCGGCGAGGACCAGGGCTTGCAATATTTCGTTATTGGAATAAGATAGACCCCAGTCGTAAACCAGCTCGATCGCTTGCACCAGGATCGCGGCACCTTTACCGAAGGGTCTGTCGTGATGAGAAGGGGCATTCCTGCCCTCGCCTGGATGATCCTCGCGTCCATTCCCGCGCTCGCCGCGGCGGAGGGCGTGAAGGTCGTCGTTGGGGCGAGTGGCCGCATCGTCATCGTCAACGAGAACGCGGTCCAGCGTACGCGCCGGCTGTCGACGAAGCTTGTCGCGCTGCCGGACACTCATCTGGAGCCGATGATCGCGCGCCACAGCGACAACCAGAATCTCGATCCCAGGCTGGTGCGGGCGTTGATCCAGGCCGAGTCCGGCTACAACGTCAGGGCGGTCTCGAACAAGGGCGCGATCGGCCTGATGCAGCTCATGCCGGGCACGGCGAGCGAGCTCAACGTCAACCCCTACGATCCGGACCAGAACATCCAGGGCGGCACGATGTACCTGCGGCGGATGATCGACCACTTCGCCGGCAAGGTGGAGCTGGCGATCGCGGCCTACAACGCGGGGCCGGGAGCGGTGGAGAAGCACCGCGGCATCCCCCCCTTCGCCGAGACCCGCGACTACGTGCGGCGGGTGCTCGCCCTCTGGCGCGGCGCCGACTTCAACCTCCCCACGGCCACCGCCACGATCATGGTGCCCGGCAACACCCGCAAGCCCTATCTGATCCGCGGCCCCAACAACCGCCTCGTCCTCACCACCTCGCTGAGCGGTTCGAAGTAAGTTTCACTCTGAGTTTCGCCTGGCGGGGCGGCGGCATATAGAATGCCCCCCCGGCGGACCTCTGTTCGCTTCGTGCGCTCCCGTTAATCTCCCCGTAAAAAAAGCAATGCTGAATCTGCCCAACCTGCTCTCGATCTTCCGCATCCTGCTGGTGCCGCCGCTCGTGGTGGTGCTGCTGACCAAGTTCGAGGGGAAAGAGTGGTGGGGGTTGGGCCTCTTCCTGCTCGCCGCGGTGATGGATTTCTTCGACGGCTACCTGGCGCGGCGGCGCCAGCAGGTCACCCGCCTGGGGACGCTGCTCGATCCGGCGGCCGACAAGATCCTGATCTCGGCGGCGTTCATCTCGCTGGTCGAGCTCGATCCGCACATCGTGCCGGCCTGGATGGTGGTCGTCATCATCGCCCGCGAGTTCGCGGTGACCTCCCTGCGCGGCTTCGCCGCGGCCGAGAACCTGGTCATCCCGGCGGGGATGTCCGGCAAGATCAAGACGGTCGTGCAGATCGTCTCCATCGCGCTGCTGATCATCCACAGCCAGATCAGCCGGCTGTTCCCCCACCTGGCGCCGTTCTCGCTCTGGGTGACGGTGGCGATCACCGTCTACTCCGGCGCCGAGTACTTCGTGCGCTTCGGCCGGCTCATCCTGGACGGGGCCCTGGATGCCTCACCCCCTTCGCCCCCTCCGGTTGGGAAATAGCGCATGGAAAAATCCCTGGAGCGCCTCGCGGTCTTCGCGCGACACCGCTACCGGCTGATCTTCGCCGTGTTCGGCCTGCTGGCCGCGGTTTCGGCCGTGCTGATCCTGCGGCTGTCGTTCGACACCGACATGCTGAACCTGCTGCCGCGGCGCGATCCGGTGGTGAA
Organism: Thermoanaerobaculia bacterium; assembly: GCA_039918595.1. Classification (GTDB taxonomy): domain Bacteria; phylum Acidobacteriota; class Thermoanaerobaculia; order Multivoradales; family UBA5704; genus DATARR01. The sequence continues at coordinate 8,864 of JBDSHF010000230.1, read as the reverse complement.
GGCCTACGTCGACACCCTCCAGGATTTCGGCAGCCAGACGTTCCTGCTGGTGGTGGTCAAGGTGCCCGAGGGGAAGGTGCTGGACCCCTACGAGTCGCTGGTCGACGATCTGGCGGCCCGGCTGGCCAAGGTCCCCGAGCTCCGCAACGTCCAGCACCGGATCGGCGATCCCATCGAGCTGCTCGACACCTTCTTCCCCAAGGCGCTGCTGTTCCTCGACGAATCGGCGCGCAATCAACTGGCGGCCAAGCTTCAGGACGAGGGGATCCGCCAGCGGGTGAGCCAGCTCCGCCGGCAGCTCTCGACGCCGCAGGGGATCGCGCTCAAGGAGCTGGCCCGGCACGACCCGCTGGGGCTCTCCGAGATCTTCCTCGGCCGCCTCGAGAGCTCGCGGGGGACGCTCAACGTCGACTGGACCAGTGGCTACTACCTCTCCCGCGACCACCGTCTGCTGCTGATCCTCGCCGAGCCGGTCAAGCCGCCGCAGAACATCCCGTTCAACGAGCGGCTGGCCGCTTCCGTGGACCGCGCGATCGCGGAGAGCCTCTCGCACTGGCAGGAGATCGCCGGCCCCGAGGGGCCGCCAAAGCCGGTGGCCGACGCCGGCGGGCCACACATGATGGCGGTGGGCGACGCGGCGCTGATCCGCAAGGACATGATCATCAACATCGCCACTTCGGCGCTGGGGGTCTTCATCCTCTTCCTCTTCGCCTTCCGGCGGGTGGGAGCGCTGCTCTACGCCTTCGTGCCGCTGCTCTGCGGGCTGGTGCTCACCTTCGGGTTCGCGGCGGCGGTGTTCGGCAAGCTGAGCTCGATCACCAGTGTCACCGCCGCCCTGCTGATCGGCCTGGGGATCGATTTCGTCATCGTCTCCTACGGGCGCTATGTGGAGGAACGGCGGGCGGGAGCCAGCCTGGAGGCGGCCCTCGCCGCCATGTGCGGCGCCACCGGACCGGCGGTGGTGGCGGGCGCGACCACCACGGCGGCCACCTTCTACGCCTTTACCTTCACCGACTTCACGGGCCTGCGCCAGATGGGCCTGCTCACCGGCACCGGCATCCTCCTCTGCATGACCTCGGTCCTGGTGCTCCTCCCCGCCATGCTGGCCTGGAGCGAGGACCACCACAGCCGGCGGCAGACAGCCCCCAAGCTGTTCCTGCACAGCTTCGGCACCAACCGTCTGACCGCGCTGTGCATGCGCCACCCCGTCCTCGCCCTGACCGCGGGCGCGGCGCTCACGCTGGTGGGGGTGGGCTTCGCCTCGCGCATCCGGTTCGACGAGAGCATGAAGACCATGCGGCCCACCGGTAACCGGGGTATCGAGGTCGCTCTGGAGGTGGGGCAGCATTTCGGCTCGGGGTTCGACTCGATGGCCGTCACCCTCTCGGGAAACTCCCTGGAGGAAGTGCTGGCGCTCTCGGACCGCGCCGCCGCCGGCGCCAAGCGGCTGGTCGGCGAGGGGGTCCTCTACGGCTTCAGCGGTCCGACCTCGCTGATCCCGCCGCAGGTGCAGCAGCGCAACGCCCTGGAGTGGCTGGCGAAGAACCGGACGGGAGACCTCGACCTCGCGCGCATCAAGGCCACCTTCGCCACCGCGGCCGCGGAGCAGGGGCTGCGGATGGACTCCTTCGCGCCGGGCTTCGACCTCCTGGGCCGGGCGATCAATCTGACGAAGCCGATCGGCCCCGAGGACTTCGCGGGCACGCAGCAGACCAAGCTGCTTCTCGACCGCTATCTGAAGAAGAAGGACGGGGCCTGGAAGGCGGCCGTCTATCTCTATCCGCCCGCCAACCGCTGGCGTCGTGAGGCGCCGCCACAGGCGTTGCGGCTGGCCAAGGAGCTCGGCCCCCAGGCGCGCCTCTCCGGCGTCAACATGGTCAACCAGCGGGTGCGCGCGATGGTGCTGCACGACGCCTGGATCGCCGGCTTCCTCGGCCTGGGGCTGGTCACAGTCATCCTGTTCATCCACTTCCGCAGGCTCCGGTCGGTGCTGCTGGCGCTGATGCCGCTGCTGGTCGGGATCACGCTGATGCTGGGCGGGATGGTCCTCTTCGGCATCGAGATGAACTTCATCAACATCTTCGTGACCACCATGATCATCGGCATCGGGGTGGACTACGGCATCTACATCCTGCAGCGCTACGGAGAGGTGCGGGGCCTGCCGGACGAGGAGTGCGCCCAGGCCCTCCGTGAGACGGGGAAGTCGGTGGCGGCGGCGGCGGCCTCCACGATCGTGGGCTTTGGCTCGATCATCTTCTCCCACTACTCCGGCTTGCGCACCACCGGAGAGGTGGCCATCCTGGGCGCCCTGTGCACCTCACTGGTGGCGATCACGCTGCTGCCGGCGTTCCTGATGTGGCGGCACAAGCGGGGTCAGACGGCGGCGTAGGCCTCGTTGATCGTCCGGCGGCCCCCGCCCCGAGTCCTCACCCCCAGCCCCTCTCCCACCGCACTCCCCCCGACCGGGAGAGGGGAGTTTTATTGAGAAGGCGTGGCTTGTAGGGTGCGCTGTGCGCACCAGAAACGGTAATGGTGCGCACAGCGCACCCTACAAGCGAGGTCTCTTCTGTCAAGCTCCCCTCTCCCGGTCGGGGGGAGTGCGGTGGGAGAGGGGCCGGGGGTGAGGACTCGGGGCGGGGGCCGAGCTGCTTGTACTCACACCCCTGCGCAATCCTCATCTCCCCAACTCCACCAGTGCCCACCGCGGCGGGCAATCGAAGCGGACCGGCATCACGGACATCCCCACTCCCGGATTGATGTAGAGCGTGGTTAGCCCGCGGTCGTTGGGGGCGGCGAATTCGAAGCGCCCCTGATCGTAGAAGGCGCCGAGGGAGGAGCGGGTGGTCAGGGTGCCGAGGAAGGGGAAACGGATCTGCCCGCCGTGGGTGTGGCCGGCGAGCACGACCGGGAAGCCCCGCCGCGAGGCCTCGCGCGCCACGTCCGCCATATGGGAGAGGATGACCACCGGCGTCCCGGGCGGGACCTCTGGGCTGCGGGCGAGCGCCATGTCGAGCCGGGTCCCCCGCGTGCCGACGCGAAAGCCTCGCGGCGCGTGGGAGCCGGGAAGCAGGACGAGCGGCTCGTCGAGCAGCACCTTGCCCGCGCGGTCCACCACGCGGAGGTTTCGGTAGACCACGGTGCCGCCCCCTGACGCCCAGAGCCCCACCGTCCCCGCCGTCACCCGGGTCGGCGAGCGGTCCTCGGCCTCGGCCTGCCAGCGCGCCGGCTCGGCCCGGTCCGCCCGCCAGAGCCTGGCCCGCGCGATCACCCGGCCGGGCTCGACCTCCGTGCGCACCTTCAGGCGATACCAGATCCCCGGCTTCGGGCGCACCCTCGTATCGTTCCGTCCGGAGAGCGCGGAGCCGTGCTCGAACAGTGCGAAAGTGCCCCCCCGTCCCCAGCGCGATTCGTCGCGGCTGAATTCGATCATCCGGTCCTCTCCGTCCACGTAGCGGCTGTGGAGGGAGATGCCGACGCCGGTCTCCTCGTCGCTGATCCGCGCGTCGCAGGTCACCTCGTAGCCGCTCCAGGAGAGGGGGCCGCCGGTGTCCGCGATGCCGGCGGGAGCCGGGTCGTAGTGGCTGTAGAAATTCCGGTAGGGCTCGTCGCGGGTGGCGCCGTAGAGGCGGGCGCCGTCCACTGTCACCGGCCCGAACGGCGAGGGCCAGCGCCAGGCGTAGGCGTCGTTGCCCACCTGCGTGTTGAGGCCGAGGAGCAGGAGGCTGCCGCCGGGTCCGATCCGGCGCCCCTCGTTCGACAGCCAGTCGAGGCCGGCGCGCTGGAGCAGGCCGACCAGCTCCCCCTGGTGCTCGCTGTGCCCCTGGACGGCGTAGACGGGAGCGGTCCGGCGCAGGGCGGCGATCAACGCCGCCACCGCCGCGGCGTTCTTGTAGAAAGCGGGGCCCGGCACGTCGTGGATCAGGTCGCCGCTGATGACGATCGCGTCCGGCCGGGCGGCGGCCACCTCGCCCGCCAGCCGGTGGAGGAGCGGCATGTCGCCGCGGATGTGGAGATCCGAGAGGTGGGCCACCCGCACTTTCGGAACCGGCAGGTCGATTTGCACGTCGTCGCGGAACAGGAGGAGGCGGGGCTCGATCCAGCAGGCGTCGACCATCCCCAGCAGCAGGAGGAGGAAGGCGCCTGCGACGATCCGCCGCGTGAAGATCCTCCTCAAGCCGGCCGGATGCGGTGGACCCGCATCAGGTTGGCCAGGGGGCGCTCGCGCACGGGATGCCCCATGAGGATGATGATCCGGTCGCCCGGCTCGACCAGCTTCGCCGCCAGCAATTCGCGCTCGACGACGTTGACGATGTCCTCCAGGCTCCCTACCTCGAGCTCGGCGACGAAGGGGCGCACACCCCAGATGAGCTGGATCTGGCGCGCCACCCGCGCGTCGGGAGTGAAGGCCATGATCGGCGCGGGCGGCCGGTAGCGGGCCACCAGGCGGGCGGTGAAGCCGCTCTGGCTGAAGGCCACGATGCGGCGGACGCCGATCTGTCCGGCGGCATAGACCGCGGCGGCGGAGACGATGTCGGTGACGTCGAGCGAGGGCTCGGCGCCCACCGGATCGGACTCGACGGGGTCGAGCGCGAAGGTGCGCCGGGCGTGGACGGGCCCCAGCGGCTGGAGCTTGGGCGGCTCGTTGTTCTCGCGGACGTAGTCCTCGGCCTCCTGGATGATCCGCGCCATGGTCTCGACGACCAGGACGGGGTATTTGCCGGCGGCGGTCTCTCCCGAGAGCATCAGGGCGTCGGCGCCGTCGAACACGGCGTTGGCGACGTCGGTCGCCTCGGCGCGGGTGGGGCGCGGCTGCTCGACCATCGATTCGAGCATCTGGGTGGCCACGATCACCGGCTTGCCGGAGAGGCGGCCGGCGGCGACGATCTTCTTCTGCAGCACGGGGACGGTGTAGAGCGGCACCTCGACGCCGAGGTCGCCGCGGGCGACCATCAGGCCATCCGCGGCGACGGTGATCTCGTCGAGCTTCTCGATCGCGGTCTTGCGCTCGATCTTGGCGATGATCGGGATCCGCCCGCCGGCCTCCGAGACCACCGCGCGGATCGCCTCGACGTGCGCGCCCTCGCCGACGTAGCTCGCGGCGAGGAAATCCGCCTCCTCGGCGACCGCGAAGGCGATGTCGGAGCGGTCCTTCTCGGAGACCTCGAAGGGGAGGTCGGTGTCGGGCAGGTTGATCCCCTTGCGGGTCTTCACCGGGCCGCCGTTGACGACCCGCGCCCGCACGCGGTCCCCCTGCTTCGACTCGATCCGCAGCTCGATCAGGCCGCCGTCGATCAGCACCCTCTCCTGGGGTTGCAGGTGCTCCAGGATCTCCGGATCGACCGGCAGGTCGACGTCGTGCGCCTCGGGGCCGAGGATGACCTCCTGGTCGGGCTTGAGCAGGCGTGGCTCGTCGTGGATCGTGCCGAGGCGGTAGCGGGGGCCCATCAGGTCCAGCACCACCGGGATGTGACACTTCTCTTCGGTGGCGACCTTGCGGACGCGGCGGAGGGTTTCGCGGTGCTGCTCCTGGGTTCCGTGGGAGAGGTTCAGGCGAAACAGATCGACCCCGGCGCGGACGAGCCCCCGCAGCACCGTCTCATCCCGGCTCACCGGCCCGAGGGTCGCCATGATTTTTGCTCTTCGTTCCATGGCGCGGAGTATACCTACCTATGAATCCTGACCTGGGAAGTCGCTCCCCGGCCTCCGTGTTACCATTCTGGCCCCCCGGGTACGGGCTACTCCAGAGAGGTTTTCCCGATGTTTGACGGTTTGCAAGATAAGCTCCAGGAAGTCTTCCGCCAGCTCAAGGGCGAGGGCAAGGTCACCCCCGAGGCGCTCGACGCGGCGCTGCGCCAGATTCGCATGGCGCTGCTCGAGGCCGACGTCCACCTGCGGGTGGTCAAGCCGTTCATCGACCGGGTGCGCGAGCGGGCGCTCGGCCAGGAGGTCCTCGAGAGCCTCACCCCCGCGCAGCAGGTGGTGAAGATCGTGCGCGACGAGCTGAGCTCGCTGCTCGGCGACGAGGGGACCGAGCTGCGCCTCGACGGCCGGCCGACGGTCATCATGCTCTGCGGCCTCCAGGGCTCGGGCAAGACGACCACCGCCGGCAAGATCGCCAAGCGGCTGAAGAAGCGCGGCAAGCATCCGCTGCTGGTGGCCGGCGACCTTCAGCGCGCCGCCGCCGTCGAGCAGCTCAAGCAGGTGGGGCAGGGGGTCGAGGTGCCGGTGCTCGAGCCCGAGCCGGGGGAGAACGTGCTGGATCTCGGCGCCCGCGCCCTCACCGTCGCCCGCCAGCGCGGCCACGACGTGGTCATCATGGACACCGCCGGCCGTCTGCACGTCGACACCGTACTGATGGAGGAGATCCGCCGGCTGGCCGATCGCATCCAGCCGCACGAGATCCTCTTCGTGGCCGACTCGATGACCGGCCAGGACGCCGTCAAGAGCGCCGAGCAGTTCGCGCAGGTGCTGCCGCTGACCGGCGCCATCCTCACCAAGCTCGACGGCGACTCCCGTGGCGGCGCGGCGCTGTCGATCCGCACCGTCGCCCGCGTGCCGATCCGCTTCGTGGGCGTCGGCGAGAAGTCGGACGACCTCGAGCTGTTCCACCCCGAGCGCATGTCGTCGCGGATGATCGGCATGGGCGACGTCCTGTCGCTGATCGAGAAGGCCGAGCGCGGCATGGACGCCGCCGAGACCGAGCGGCTCGCCAAGCGGCTGGTCAACCAGCAGTTCACCCTCGAGGACCTGCGCGATCAGCTCCGGCAGCTCCGCAAGCTGGGCCCCCTCGCCTCGGTGCTCGAGATGCTCCCCAAGGTCGGGCCGCTGCGCGGCCTCGACTCGGCGAGCGTCGACGAGAGCGGCCTCAAGAAGGTGGAGGCGATCATCAACTCGATGACCCCGCTCGAGCGCCGGCGTCCGGACGTCCTCAACGGCGGCCGCAAGAAGCGGATCGCCATCGGCTCCGGCACCTCGGTCGCCGAGATCAACCGCCTGCTCAAGCAGTACCGGACGATGCAGAAGATGATGAAGGGCGTCCAGGGCAAGTGGCTGCGCCGCGCCATGGGCTCGGGAGGTCAGGCCCGGGCGTAGAAGCCCGCGCGGCTGGCTGCGGGACGGCGGCGAATCGCGCGCCGGGCGCTCGCGGTCCCGTGGAGGCCCCGGCGAATGTCTCGCCGGAGCCGGCGAGCCTCAGCGAATGCCCGGCGAGCCCCGGCGAATGGCCGGCGAGCTTCGACGAATGGCCGGCGAGTCGCGAAAAGTCCCCGGCGAGCGCTGAGAAATGCCCGGCGAGCTCCGAAAAACCCGCGGCGAGCCTTGAAAAAGGCCCGGCGAGCTTCCCGCCGGAGCCGGCGAGCCTCGGCGAATGCCCGGCGGCTCATTCGCCGGCTCCGTTGCGACACGAAATTTGCCCGGCGAGGCATTCGCCGGTCATTCCGCGCCTCTTGCCGGCGATCCGGCATACTCCGCGAGCTCTGTCACCTTCGCCTCCGCCGTCCTTCCTCGCGCCGTGATCCTCTGAGCGACCCGGTTGCCGCCGGGGAGCTCCGGCACCGGCAGATCCCCGGGCAGTTTTCCGCCCGGCTGGTTCTTCGGCCACGAAGGATCGGTGCCGTACTCCTCCCCGCCGGTGGCATAGTCCGCCCATGCCCAGTAGGCGGGGCGCAGGCCGTGGAACTCGTCGAACCATGCAACGTGGCCGGCGTCGTCGCGCAGGATGTTCAGGGTGTCGAGCGGGTGCGGCAGCTCGGCGGAGGCCTTGGCCACGAAATTCAGCTCCGCGCGGGGGATTTGCATCAGGATCCAGAGCCCGGTGTAGTCGAGGGCATCAAGGTTCTTGGGCAGCCGGGCTCGCAGGTTCAGAATGATCTGGCGCCCCACGTCGCGCTGCCGGCGCTGATCCGCGTCGACGCCCCCGACGTGAGACCGGGCCCCGGGGATGACCACGTGCCCTTTCGGCGTGACGCAGAGGTTCTCCACGCTCAGCTCGCGGATCCACCAGGCGCGGGCGGCGGCCAGGACCTCCTTGTCGTCGGCGCGGTCGGCGAGCAGCCAGAGCCCGGCCGTGGCTGCCTGCCACCAGGCGAAATGGCTGGGCGTGCCGAACTCCGACATCTTGCCACGCGCCATGTGGCCGACCTGATCCTGGGTGTGGAAGAAATCGAGCGCCTTCTGGCGTCCGGCCTTCTTCTCCTGGGGATTGCCTTTGAGCCCATAGGCATAGGCGGTCGCCGCGGCCAGCGCCCAGTGGTTGGGAGTGCCGCCTTTCCAGTTGAGCCCCGCCGGGGTTCCCTGCTCGCCGGCGATCTGGTGTCGCAACAGTTCGGTGAAACCCTTTTCGGCTCCCATCGTGCCCCTCCCTCCGCCCGAGCTTTGTTGCTGGTTCGATGCCAGGGATTCCCGCCTTTGATGAGCTTGGCGCTTTTAGCCCAGGTAGGCAGCCCAGAGTTCGCCCGCAGGGCGGGATTTATCCAGCCTGGGGTGTCAACCCCAGGTAGGGCGTGCCAGGATCTCCAAGCCCCCGAAGGGGCCGGCAGAAAGCCTCCGCCGTACAGCCGCCAAGCTGATGTCCAGGATCGAAGGGGTCTGCCGGCCCCTCCGGGGGCTTGGAATGGCTGGGGCCTCATACCTGGGGTTGACACCCCAGGCTGGATAAATGCCGCCCTGGCGGGCGGGTTGCCTTCGCAATTCCCTCACGCCATCGGGCTAATTTCTGATGCCCTACGGGGCTGACCGCAGGGCGATCGCCTTGAAGAACTCCTCCGCCGCGCGGGCGGGATCGCCGACCAGGGCGCTGGTACCCTCGGTGAGCCAGTCGGCGGGGAGATACTGGCGATAGGGAGAATGCAGGAAGCGCTGGTCGA
>JBDSHF010000229.1:0-8087 GCA_039918595.1 Thermoanaerobaculia bacterium | reverse complement strand
GGGACGCCGGAGTCGGCCGTCATGGCGTCGAGCACGTCGGCCACCTGGAAGGCGATGGCCTCCAGCGCGGCGCGGGCGATGTGGGCGGCGGTGGTGCCGCGGGTGATCCCCAGCAGCGCGCCGCGGGCGTAGGGGTCCCAGTGCGGAGCGCCGAGGCCGGTGAAGGCGGGCACCAGCACGACGCCGCCGGAATCCGGCACGCTGGCCGCCAGGGCCTCGATCTCGCCGGCGGAACGGATCAGCCCGAGGCCGTCGCGCAGCCATTGCACCACGGCGCCGGCCACGAAGACGCTTCCCTCCAGGGCATAGTCAGTTCGTCCGCCGATCCTCCAGGCGGGGGTGGTGAGTAGCTCGTGACGCGAGACGACGGGCCGGTCGCCGGCGTTCATCAGCAGGAAGCAGCCGGTGCCGTAGGTGTTCTTGACCATGCCGGGGCGCAGGCACGCCTGTCCGAAGAGCGCGGCCTGCTGATCGCCGGCCACCCCGGCGATGGGGACCGGGGCGCCGAGCAGCTCGGCGAGCGTCTCGCCGTAGACCTCGCTGGAGGAGCGCACCTCGGGGAGGATCTCGCGCGGGACGTCCAGAATCCGCAGCAGCTCGCCGTCCCAAGCCCCGGTATGGAGATTCCACAGGAGAGTGCGGGAGGCGTTGGTGACGTCGGTCGCGTGGAGGGCGCCGCCGGTCAGCTTCCAGAGCAGCCAGGAGTCGACGGTGCCGAAGGCGAGCCGGTCAGAGTCCTTGCGGGCGCCGGGGACGTGGTCGAGGATCCAGGCGAGCTTGGTGCCGGAGAAGTAGGGGTCGAGCACCAAGCCGGTCCGTTCGCGGAAAAGGGGCTCGTGCCCCTCGCGCTTCAGCCGGTCGCAGACCTCGGCGGTACGCCGGTCCTGCCAGACGATGGCGTTGGTGACCGGCAGGCCGGTCGCCCGGTCCCAGACCACCACCGTCTCCCGCTGGTTGGTGATGCCGAGAGCGGCGAGATCGCCTGCGGCGAGGCCGGCGCGCTCCAGGGCCTGGCGGGCCACGGCGAGCTGCGAGTCCCAGATCTCCAGCGGGTCGTGCTCCACCCAGCCGGGGCGCGGAAAGATCTGCTGAAACTCCCTCTGGGCGATCGCGACCTCGGTGCCGGACTCGTCGAAGACGATGGCGCGCGAGCTGGTGGTCCCCTGATCGATGGCGAGGACGTAGGGCATGGCGGAAGAGTAGCAGTACGATAGACGCTCTTCGAACGGTCAGGGAGGTCCCATGCACGAGCACCGCGTCCGCAGGAAGGTCGAGTACGTGGATACCGACATGAGTGGCATCGTCCACTTCTCGCGCTTTCTCATCTACATGGAGAACACGGAGCACGCGTTCCTGAAAGCGATCGGGACCGACGTCCATTTCCAGGATGAGGGGCGGCAGATCTCCTGGCCGCGGGTCGCGGTCTCCTGCGACTATCAGGCCCCCGCCCGCTTCGGCGACGAGCTGGAGATCCATCTCCGGGTGATCCGCAAGGGGACGCGGTCGCTGACCTACGGCTTCGAGGTCACGCGAGGCGGCGAGACGCTCGCCAAGGGGCGGTCGACCTGCGCCTGCTGCGTGATCAACGACCCGGGAGGGATCAAGGCGATCCCGATCCCCGCCGAGATCGCCGACAGGATCGAGGAAGCGCACCACCGCGAGGGGGAGTGAGCCGGACGCCCAGGTCTCGGACACCCCCCCGCTAGCTGGCGTGTCAGCAGTAATTGGTCCGGCAGGTCTGGTTGTCACAAGTCGTGCAGGTCGCCAAACCGCCGCTGTATTGGCAGCGTAGCGTGTAGCCTCCTGCAACCTGCCCGAGGTTGGATTCGAGACTGACCAGCGTCTCCCGGCTGAGTACCAGCTTTTTGATCTGCTTTTTCATGGTGTCTCCTAAGTAGTGCCAGGGACCCGCCTCTGGCTAGGACATTCTAGCCCACCGTCAAGTGCTTCTGGCACGTACTGCATCTGACGGGCCGGAGTGCCTCCGTACCGCCGGAGTCCGCGACCCATGGGTCGGAGAGTCGGACCCGTGGGTCCGCCTACACCTCGTCGTCCTTGACCAGCGCCTCGAACTTCGCCTTGTTGCTGGCCTTCATGTAGGCCTCGTGGGGGGTGATGCGCTTCTGCTCGACGAGGACCATCAGGGCGTCGTCCATCAGTTGCATCCCCTGCGCGCGGCCGCCCTGGATGATCGAGGTGATCATCGGCGTGTTCCCCTCGCGGATGACGTTCGCCAGGCCGGGGGTCTTGAGCAGGATCTCGTTGACCGCGCAGCGGCCGTTGCCGTCGGCGGTCTTCAGCAGGAGCTGCGAGACGACGCCGGAGAGCGACTCGGCGAGGGTGGTGCGGATCTGCGACTGCTCCTCGGCGGGGAAGGCGTCGATCAGCCGGTCGACGGTGTTGGCCGCGCCGTTGGTGTGGAGGGTTCCGAAGACCAGGGCGCCCATCTCGGCCGCGGTAATGGCGAGCGAGATCGTCTCCAGGTCGCGCATCTCGCCGACCAGGATCACGTCGGCGTCCTGGCGGATGGCGGCGCGCAGAGCGGTGCCGAAGCTCTCGGTGTCGGCGCCCACCTCGCGCTGGGAGAAGACCGAGAGCTTGTTCTGGTGGACGAACTCGACCGGGTCCTCGATGGTGACGATGTGCTTCTGGTAGGTGGTGTTGATCTTGTCGATGATCGCCGCCAGGGTCGTCGACTTGCCCGAGCCGGTGGGGCCGGTGACCAGCACCAGCCCCTGGCTGAAGTGGGCGAGGCTGTCGATCGCCTTCGGCAGGTTCAGCTCCTCCAGCGGCACGATCTTCTCCGGGATGATGCGGAAGACGGCGCCGCAGCCGTTCTCCTGGCGCAGGAAGTTGGCGCGGAAGCGGGCGACGCCCTCGAGGCCGTAGGCGAAGTCGAGGTCGCCGCACCCCGCGTATTCCTCCCACTGCGCGTCGGAGGTGAGCTCGCGCAGCAGGGCGAGGAGGTCGGAGTCGGAGAGCACGGGCCAGCCGGCGATCGGCTCCAGCGAGCCGTGGACGCGGATGCGCGGCTCGAGCCCGGCCGCCAGGTGGAGGTCGGACCCCTTGTGGTCCTGCAGGTAGTGGAAGAGCTGGTCGATGCGGGCCATGGAATCAGGCTCCCCCCGCGAAGCGCTGCGGGTCGTCGGCGTTGCGCAACGCCTCCTCGCGGGTGATCACCTTGTTCTTGAGCAGCTCGGCGAGGGAGGCGTCGAGCATGTACATCCCCTGCGAGGCGCCGGTCTGCAGCACCGATTTGATCTGGAAAGTCTTGTTCTCGCGGATCAGGTTGCCCACCGCCTTGTTGGCCATCAGGACCTCGAGGGCCGGCACCCGGCCGTTGCCGTCGGCCCGCGTTACCAGCCGCTGGGAGATGACGGCGCGCAGCGACTCGGAGACCATGGTGCGGATCTGGTCCTGCTGGCTCGGCGGGAAGACGCCGAGGATGCGGTTGACCGTGCGGATGGAGTTGTTGGTGTGCAGGGTCGCGAGCACCAGGTGGCCGGTCTCGGCGGCGGTCAGCGCCAGCGAGATGGTCTCCAGGTCGCGCAGCTCGCCGATGGCGATGATGTCGGGGTCCTCGCGCAGGGCGCCGCGCAGGGCGCGGGCGAAGGAGCCGGTGTGGGGGCCCACCTGGCGCTGGTTGACGACGCACTTCTTCGAGGGGTGGATGTACTCGATCGGGTCCTCGATGGTGATGATGTGGTCGTGCCGGTCCTCGTTGATGATGTTGAGCAGGGCGGCCAGCGTCGAGGACTTGCCGCAGCCGGCCGGGCCGGTCAGCAGCACCATCCCCTGGTGGTAGTTGGCGAGCCGGGCAAGCGCGCTGGGGAGCCCGAGACCCTCCAGGGTCGGCGGCTGCGGCGGGATCACCCGGAAGACGGCGTCGACCCCGCGCTGCTGCCGGTAGGCGTTGCTGCGGAACCGGCCCTTGCCCGGCAGGGTATAGGCGAAGTCCACCTGCCCGCGTTCGCGCAGGGCTTCCTGCTGCTCGGGGGTGAGGATCTCGTTGACCATGCGCTCCGCCGTCCGCGCCTGGAGCGGCGTGCTGTCGAGATCGGACATCTGGCCGTGGAGCCGCATCTTCAGGGGGGAGCCGCTGTGGACGTGGAGGTCGCTGGCGCCGGCGAGAATGGCGCGCTCGAGCAGGCGGTCGAGGGCACGCGGGGCGTCGAGATCGACGGCGACCCTGGGGGCCGGAGCCGGCGGTGGCGGCGCCGCGGTCACAGGAGCCGCCGGGATGGCCGGCGCGGCGCCCTCGGCCAGGGCGGGCATCGCCTGGACCTCGAGCGCGGGCATCGGCTGGGCCTCCAGGGCGGCGGCGGCCGCCTGCGCCTGCTGCTTGGCAAGGTACTCGCGTTGCACCGAGAGAATCTGGGCGACCTGGCGCGGGTTCAGATAGCCCTTGTCGGCCAGAATCTCGCCAAGGCTGTGCTGCCCCCCTCGGCTGGCCTGGAATTCAGAGGCCTCGAGGAGCTGCTCGCGCGTGACGAGCTTGTAGTGCAGGGCGATCCGCCCAAACAGGAGATCATCCGAAGCTGGAGCCATTGCTGGGGAGGGTAGTGGAGGGGGCGGGGGGGCGTCAACGGGTCGCGGAGGCGGGGTCACATCCCCCCGTCCCGCCCCCGGTCCCCAACCGGCACCATGGAACTGTTCTAGAATCGCGCACTGCGATTGAAATCCTGAAGATCCGGCGGTACGCGCCGAACGGAGGTCACGAGAGTGGACCAGACTGGAATCAGAGGTACCGTCGAAACCAACGAGCGGCCGGCCGGGTGGGGGCTCATTCTCGCCCTGGCGCTGCTCGCCGGCACGCTGCTGCTGTCGATCTTCCACGCCGGTCCTCCCGCCGCGAAGCCGGAGTCGGCTCCCCCGGCGGAGTTCTCGGCCGGCCGGGCGCGGGCGGTGCTGCGCGATCTGCTCGGCGACGGCGCTCCCCATCCGGTGGGCTCCCCGGCCAACGCGCGGGTGCGCGAGAAGATCCTCGCGCAGCTCCGCTCCGCCGGCTACGCGCCGGAGGTCCAGGAGGCCACCGCCTGCGGTCCCGGGAACTGTGCCCGGGTGAGCAACGTGCTGGCGCGCCTGCCCGGCCGGGAGCCGGGGAAGTCGGTGCTGCTGATGGCCCATTACGATTCGGTGCCCGGCGGGCCGGGCGTCAGCGACGACATGGCGGGCGTCGCCGCCATCCTCGAGGTGGCGCGCGTGCTGAAGACCGCTCCGCCGCTGCGCCATGGCGTCCTCCTGCTGCTCGACGAGGGGGAGGAGATGGGGCTCCTGGGCGCCAAGGCCTTCATGGAGCACAGCCCGGCGATGGCCGAGGTGGGAGCGGTGGTGAACCTGGAGGCCCGCGGCACCGGGGGGCCGAGCCTGATGTTCGAGACCAGCGGCGCGGACGCCTGGATGCTCTCCGCCTTCGCCGCCCGGGTGCCGCGCCCGTTCACCAGCTCGCTGTTCTCCACCGTCTACCAGTACATGCCGAACAATACCGACCTGACGCTGTTCAAGCAGCGCCAGATCCCGGGGTTGAACTTCGCCTTCATCGAGAACCCGACGCAGTACCACTCGCCGCTCGACAATCTCGTCGACGTCTCGCCCGGGAGCCTCCAGCACCACGGCGACAACGCCCTGGCGGCGGTGCGCGGGATGGCGGAAGCGGACCTCGCGAACCCGCCCAAGGGGCGGGCGGTGTTCTTCGACCTGTTCCACTCCGTGGTGGTGCGCTGGCCGGCGGGCCTCTCGCCGCTGCTCGGGCTGCTGGCCCTGGGGCTGACGCTCGCCGCCGCGTTCCTCGCCCGCCGGCGGGGGCTCGCCGTCTGGGGCGGCTCCTTCATGCTCGGCTTCGCCGCCGCCCTGGCGTCGCTGCTCTTCGTGCTGGTCCTGGCCGTCCTCTTCCAGATCCTGATCGCCGGGGCCTTCCCCGGGCCCTGGGTGGCCCATCCCGGACCGGCCATCGCCGTCTTCTGGCTGCTCGCCTTCGGCGGCGGACTGGGGATCGCGGGGTTGATGGGGCGGCGGGTCAGCCTGCCCGGGCTATGGGCGGGCGTCTGGGTTTCCTGGTCGCTGTTCGGGCTGCTCTTCGGCTTCCTGCTGCCGGGGATCAGCTATCTCTTCGTGGTGCCGGCTCTGGTGGCCGGCGTCTGTGGCTTGGCGTTCGGCGGCTCGACGGCCGGCCGCACGCTCGCCGCGGTCCTGCCGGTGTTCGTGGCGGCCCTCCTCTGGTTCTCTTTCCTGAGCTCGCTCTACCTGGGGCTGGGGCTGATGGGGCTGGTGGTCACCGCCGTGCTGCTCAGCGTGATCTTCAGCTCGCTGACCCCCCTGATGGCGGGGGCGGCTCCGCTCTGGCGGCGCTGGCTCCCCTTGACCGCCCTGGCGCTGGCGGTGGTCTGCCTGGTGTGGGCCCGCGTCTCGCCGCCGTTCTCGCCGGTCTCGCAGCGCCCCCTGAACCTGGTGGCGTATGAGGACGCGGTCTCCGGCGGGACCCGGCTGGTGCTGGAGGGCAGGCCGCCGTTCCCGCCCGCGATGCTCCAGGCCGCCCCCTTCGGCCAGAAGCCGGCGCCCCCTTTCCCCTGGTCGTCCCCCCTCGCCCGCACCCTGACGGCGCCGGCGCCGCCGCTGGGCGCGCCCGGGCCGGAGCTCGCGGTGCTCGCCGATGCGGTCGTCGACGGCAAACGCCACCTGCGCCTGCGGCTGACCTCGCCGCGCGGCGCTCAGGTGGCCACGATCTTCTTTCCCGCCAAGGCGCAGTTGGAGGCGATCCAGGTCGACGGCGAGACCATGCCGCTGGGGTTGGGGGGGCTCGGCAAGGGCGGGCAGCATAGGCCGGCGCGTCCGCAACGCGGGTGGCAGTCGGTCACCTACCACACCGTCCCCTCTCAGGGCGCCGTGCTGGACGTCGTGCTCGGCTCCACTCAGCCGAACGACTGGTATGTGGTCGACCGCACCTACGATCTGCCGGCCGCCGCCCAGGGGGTGGCCGCGGCGCGGCCGAAGACGGTGGCCACGATCCAGGACGGCGACCGTACGCTGGTGAGCCGGAAGGTGAGGATCTAGAGGGGCAGGTAAGGAAGTCAGCTCCGCCCGCAGGGCGGAATTTATCCAGCCTGGGGTGTCAACCCCAGGTAGGGAGTTTCAGGGCTAGAGGTGAGAGGTGGCCCGGTCCTGGGGTTGACACCCCAGGCTGGATAAATCCCGCCCTGCGGGCGGTCCGGACCACGAACTCGGAGCTTCTACTGGCCGGCTTTGGCCGCGGTGATCGACTCGACCATGATGGCCTTGCCTTCCGCCTCGCCGGTGATCTGCACCTCATGGCCGAGGTTGGCCTTGGCCACGTCCTGCTTGTCGAGGCTGTAGATCTTCTTGTCGCCGGTGTTATAGAAAACCAGCTTGCCGCCCTGCGTCAGGCACTTCTCGGCGCAGGCCTTGTGGTCGGCGCTGGCGCCTTTGGCCCCACAATGCTCGTCGGTCACCCAGCCGGTCCAGGTACCCTTGGTACCGGCGCTGGCCAGCATGGCCATCAGGGCGAGCAGGGTAAAGAGCAAGATAGTCGTCTTCTTCATGGGTATGTCTCCGTGGATTGACAGGCCCGCATGGAGCCGCGGATTGTCATCTGAACCAAGATCTTAGCACCAGCTTCCAGGGAGTCGAAGATGCCGACCTACCGTATGACCCTCGAGTACGAGGGGACTCGCTATCACGGATGGCAGGAACAGAAGAACGCGCGCTCGGTGTCGGGGGAGCTGCGGCGGGCGATCGAGGAGGCCGGCGGGACGGTCCGCGAGCTGGGCGCCTCGGGGCGGACCGACGCCGGGGTCCACGCCCTGGCGCAGGTGGCGCATCTGCGGCTGGCGCGGCAGGTCGATCCCGAGCCGTTCCGGCGCGCGATCAACGACCGGCTGCCGCCGGATGTCCACATCCTCTCCCTGGCCGAGGCGGCGGACCGCTTCCACTCCCGCCATGACGCGGTCTCCCGCTCGTACCTCTACCAGATCTCCCGCCGGCGCACGGCGCTCGCCAAGCGCTTCGTCTGGTGGGTGAAGCGCCCGCTCGACGAGGGGCGGATGGCGGAGGCCGCCGCGCTGATGGAGGGG
>JBDSHF010000228.1:0-16485 GCA_039918595.1 Thermoanaerobaculia bacterium | reverse complement strand
CCCGGTCTGCCGCAGGCGCGAGTTATATGAGGGGCGGACAACCGATCTACTCCGGGAGGGCAAGCAATGTCTCAGAACCTCAAGGTTGGTCGAATCGTACTGTTGGGATTTTTTCTGGCCGCATCTTACGGGTATGGTGAGGAACCGCGGAACCGCCGGGTGGCCGTCGAGCCGGCTCCCCAGGCTCAGGCGGCGCTCGCGGCATCGGTCCCGCGCCAGGAGGTGGAGCTGGCGCTTCGGCAGCGGGAGGAAGTCCTGGCTGAAGTAAAAAGGCGAATCCAGGAGATGGGCTTGAGCGCCTCCGCCGACGAGCTGACCGAGCTCCTCTGGCAGAACGCGCACCTGACCCTCGGCCTCGACAAGTGCCGGCTGGGAAGCGTCGTCAAAACCGGTGATTGCCGCACGGAGGAGGAGGCGATGGCCGCCGTGGAGGCGAGTTTCCACAAGAAGACGGGGATGTCGACGGGCGAGTTCCGCAGCGGCCGGCGGAATACGCCCGGCCGCGATGCCGCGCGGGCCGCTGCCGGAACCCGGAGCCTCGCCAAGGCCTACGGCGACACCTGCACCTGCGCGTTCACGGTCTACAGCTCAGACCGCTGGATGAACCCCTACTGGGGGCTCGAGTGCAACAACCACGCGAGCCATGGGGTGTGCAGCAACAACGTAGACTCGGCGTTTCACTCGCCCGGCTCGGGCGCGATGACCGGGGATATCGATCTCTATTTTGGCGGGAACCATGCCCACCGGGGGTGCCCGGACGACCATTTCACCTGTTTTCGCGGCCCGAGCACCGACAACCAGGGCGAGTGGGGCAACACCTGCAGTTGCGACACCTGGCACTCGCAGTATTACGACCCCTCGATCTCGTGGTACGGCGGGTCTCTGAGCGACAGCTCTCTGGTAGGCCAGCTCTCCACGGGGTGGATGACGGCCGGCGGCGCCTGCAACGAAGTCTCTGTCGCCGTGAAGGAGTTCATCGAAGAGCACGATCCATGGTGCTGCGACGATCCGATGGGGGACCTCTGGGCCTATCTTCCGCTGGCTGACGGCTACGGCACGGCCGCGAGCCCAACCTCCGCCCAGAACTGCAACGGCGGTTCTCAGAGCGGCGTATACCCCTACTGCGGCACCTTCGGCGCCACGGTTCAGGTGGCCTACAACTGCTACACCTATACCCCACCCCCGCCGCCGGTCTGCGATCCCGACGGGTATGAAGAACAGGACTGCTATGCCCGAGGCGGTCCCTACCGATGGGATTCAAACACCTGCAGTTGCATCTGCGCCGGCAGCTACTCGATCTGTCCTCCTGACTGACCTTGAGAACGGATTAGGGTAGCCGGTGCAATGGGACAGGGATCTCCGACTTCGGCGATTCCTGTCCGCGCCTCTTCTCCACCGGGGACCTGGCTGGCCGGCCCGCCGAACGCGCGGCGGGGGCTCACGGCCGGCCGGCTAGACGCGCAAGCCTTATTTGTATTAGGCTATGCGCTCACCTGGAAGGAGAACCTCATGAATTTATCCAAGCTCGTCCGTATCGCAGGCCTGTCCCTCATCCTCGCCATCACCGCCATGCCGTCCTTCGCCGAGAGGCAATGTGGCTGCGCCTACTGCTCGAGTGTCAGCCCCACCACGGCCTGCAACTTCAGCGGTACCCACACAACCTGTGGAGATTTCCTCGCCGTCACCCTTTGCGGACCGGTGGGCTGAAGCGCCGCGGAATCGAAGCTCTGCACCCCGCAGGGCTGATCCCGCAAGGCCGCGGACCCCAGGCCTGACGTGGGAAGCCGTCCATCGAGGGCGGCTTCCCTCACCTCCAGAGCGATGGACATCCTGATATCGACGCGCTAAGGTCGGGTTCAAGATGGTTCTCAGCCTGGCAGAGGCAGATGAGGTCTTCTCATGATGTCCCGATCGACCCTCGGACGGTTCTTCTTCGCGATCTCCATGGTGGCCTTCGGGATTCAGCAGCTCGTGACCGCTGAATTCGTGAGATTGGTACCGCCGTTGCCGGCGTGGATTCCCGGGCATGCTTCCTGGGCTTATCTGATCGGCATCCTCCTCCTCCTCGCGGGGATAGCGATTGGCATCGGGCACAAGGCGCGATGGGCGGCGGCCATGCTGGGCGCGATGCTCGTCCTGTCGATCCTGTTCCTGCACCTGCCCAAAGCCGCCGCGAACCCGCTTGCCGGCTTTGTGTGGACCAACCCCGCCAAGGCTCTGGCGATGCTGGGCGGTGTCATCCTGCTGGCCGGAGCTCTGCCCAGAGAAAGGGTGGACCGGTCCTCGACCCTGGCCAGCTTGTTTGAAAGATTGATGCCTCTGGGCCCGCTGTTCCTGGGTGGGTTTCTGATCCTTGGCGGAATCCAGCACTTCGTTTACGCGGACTTCGTCATGAAGCTGGTGCCGGCCTGGATTCCAGGTCCCCGGTTCTGGGTCTACCTCACCGGCATCGCCCTGATCGCGGGAGGCGCCGGCCTCCTCCTCCCGAAAACCCAGCGCTTGGCGGCGATAGCGGCGACGATGGTGGGGATCATGATCCTGCTCTGGGTGGTGCTCCTGCACATTCCCCGCGCCATGGCCGATCTGCACGCGGCCGGCGAGATGTCGGGGGTCTTCGAGGCGCTGGCACTGAGCGGAGCCGCGTTCATTCTGGCGGACCGCGGACGCGCGATGAAACGGGAGACCCCGGCGGGCCTCCCGCCCAGAACGTAAATCTCGTGGCTCACGTCGAACAACTCGGCCCGATCTCCTCGCGAGCCCCGGCGCCCGGCGCGGGGGCTCGCGGCATCGCGGTCTACGTCAGCACCGGCAGCCGCAGATCGGGTCTCCGCCGTTGCACGAGTACATGAACCCAAAGCAGGGAGGTGTACAGTACCTGTCACAGTAGGTCCGCGTGCAATTCGTCGCCTGCGCGGGGCGCGCGGCGAACGGCGGCGCTCCCGCCAGGGCGGCGAGCATGAGAACGGCCAGGAAGCCCAGCTTGAATCTTATCGTTTGACGCATGAAATCCTCCTCCTTTCAAGAGGCCATTACTGGCACTCACAGAAGAAACTTTGGTCGTAATAACTCGTTGTGCAGCCCTCGTGGTATCTCGGGGTACCATCACAATACTGGTACGTCAAGCCACACTCCGGGCCACCTGAATACTGGTAGTAATAGATCGCCCTGTAAACTTGACCCGAACCGCACATGTTAAAGGCGGCGAGCTCTGGAGTCTGTTTTCCAGCAGCGATGGCGGTTGCACTGAGCAGCAGTACGAGCAAAAGCCTTTTCATGATCGTTTCTCCTTTCGGGCGAAGCGCCGGATGCCGCCCTACCCTTAAAGGTGCAAGGAACACTCCGGGCGGGACAAGATCCGGTGGCGGCGGCCTCGCGCTCGACGAACCCGGAGGTTTCCATGTCGATCCGATCCGTCTAGACCCTCCTCCTGGTCTCGGGAAAGCCGTTGGGGGAGCCCGTGGCCTGGCACGGTCCGAGCGTCATGAACACTGCCGCCGAGATCGGGCAGACGCTCGCCGACCTCCGCGACGGCACCTTCCTGCGCGACCGCTAGCGGCAAGCGCTCCGGCGCCGGGTAGTAGAATCAGCCCGGACCTTTTCAGGGAGGCGCCTATGAGTCCGTTGACGCGAACCGTAGTTGCCGGGGTCTTTGCGCTGATCGGCCTCGCGGGGTTCTGGGCCGCCGATCCTGCCGCGGGATCCTCGGGATCGGACATCGACCCCGGCCGGTGGATCGCGCTGTTTTCTGGAGACCGGGAGCCGGCCCTCCGGGATTCCTCCGTTCCCATCTGGGGCCGCGAGGAGGGCGTGGTCATCGCCGGGCCTTCCGCGGACCAGCTCGACGGGCTGCGCGCGCGGGGCGTCGAGCCGGTCTTCAGCGTCCGCGACCGCGGCGAGGGCATCCATGTTCTCAGCCACGACCGCTACCTCACTCCCCCTGTCCTCGCCGGCCTGCGCCGCTTCCGGATCGACGAGCGGGCGATGCTCTACCTCATCCCCGCGGGAGTGGAGATGGAGCTGCCGCGGCTCAAGCTGCACGCCCTTTTCCACGGCGTGCCTCGCGTCGCGCTCCCGCCGGTCCGCGTCCACCCCGCCGACGCCACCAATGCCGCCGACGCCGCCAATGCCGCCCCCGCCGCCAATGCCGCCCCCGCCGCCAATGCCGCCAATACTGCCAATACTGCCAATACCGCCGCGCGGCCGCCGTCGTCCGCCAGCCGGCTGGTGCGAAAGATCGTCGACGACACCCGCCAGGAGAGCTGGTTCCAGGACGTCCGCGACCTGTCCGGCGACAGCGACGTGACCATCCCCGGCTACTGCGACGACTGCCGCATCCGCACCCGCGCCTCCAACTACATGTTCCCGCCCAACAACACCGGGAATCCGCCCGGCAATCCGTTCGCGACCGAGTACCTCGAGAACAAGGCCGCGGACTGGGGCTTCACCGGACCGAACGCGGTGCGCGAGAGCTACACCGCGGCGGACTCGGGCTGCACCGCCCGGCAGGGGTCGCAGACCTGGCAGAACCTCGTCTTCACGCTGCCGGCTCAAGGAGATTTCGCGCAGGAGCAGCAGGTCATCTTCCTCGTCCATTACGACACCATCTCGGAGAGCGCCGCCAACGACGCCAACAACGCGCCGGGCGCGGACGACGCGATCTCGGGCGGCGCGGCGCTCCTCGAGGCGATGCGGCTGTTCCGGGACTACGCCTGGCAGTACCCGGTGAAATTCCTGTTCGTCAGCGGCGAGGAGGTCGGGCTGTGCGGCTCCACGGCCTACACCCGCATGCACCCGGCCGCCTCGATGTGGCGCGTGCTCAACATGGACCAGACCGCGTTCGACGGCAACAAGGACGGCCTGATGAACCTGTACAACTGGAATCCCGCGGACTGCCCCGGGTGCGTGGCCTTCGGCGACGCCTTCGTCCAGGCCAACGCCGCTTACGGCAGGATCATCGATCCCGACAAGATCGTGCGCAACCCGGCCTTCATGTGCCAGACCGACCACTGCCCGTTCTGGAACGTCGGCGTGACCGCGATCGATGTCAACGAGGACCTCACCAACGGCGACATCTGCCCGTGCTTCGATCAGGGTCAGAGATCCAACTGCCGAGACACCGTCACCCAGGAGTATCCCATCGGCGGCGCGACGTTGATGTTCGATCAGGACTATTCGTGGCCGACCGAGAAGGCGGCCATCGCGCTCATCGCCCAGACCGCCCAGCCGCTCTACGCCTGCCCGGCCAAGGGCGCGAAGCTGAGAGCGGCGGCGAGCGCGCGGCGGGTGAAGCTCACCTGGCCGGCCGTGCGGACGGTGACCCGCTACGTGGTCGAGCGGGCGGACGGCGGCTGCGGCGGCACCTTCGCCGGCATCGCGTCGACCTCCAGAGGCTCGTTTACGGACACCACCGCCACCCCCGGCTCCACGTACGGATATCGCATCCGCACTTGCCCGTTTCAAGTGAGCAACTGTGTGGAGAAGGCCGTAACCGGCAGGACCTTGCCCTGAAACAGCTCTCCCGCGGGGCGGCCAGTGCGGCCGTTCCCGCGGGAGGTCCGTCGAGACCACGCCGGCCGCGGCTTCTACCGCGCCGCCGCCGGCTTGACCGCCGGCTCCTTCTCGGCGGCCTTTCTCCGGATTACCCGAGGGCGAGGCTTGACACCGAACTTGATGAGCTCCTCGTTGGTGTGGCCGAACGTCCCGCGCAGGTGAGCTTCCACTCGCCGGCGCACGATCTCGCCCTGCCGCTCGGTCTCCTGCCGACGGCGGACGAGGTCCCGGAACCTGAAGCGCGCCTCCTCCTGCTCGGTATCGAGCGCGCGCACCCCGTCCAGCACCGCCTGCAGCTCGACCTGCAAGGGCTGCACTTGCGGCATCTCCGCAAGCAGCGGCTTGAGGCTCTCGTTCAGGAGGTCCCAACTACGGATCTTGGTCGATAAGACTCTGGCTCTTGCCATGACAGCACTTCCTTTCTAAAAAACGGCCTGCGTCAATGCTCTTCCGGGCTCCACGGAATCCTCCTCGAAGACCAGGACGATCCCCGTCCGGGCGGAGCACACCCCCGCCTCGGTCCCGGTTGCGCATTGACGACGACGAGCGATAAGCTAGCACGCACAGCACCAGTAGTGCAATACACGTACTCTATGTCGCGGTTTGCGTGGTTCTTATGGGGCTCAGCGCCATCTCCTTCCTGGCTAGCGCACGGGACGAGCCATAAAACCCGGCTTCCTGGTGGAATAAAGTCAGGACCCATTCGATCGGCGGATTTTTTGGCTGGATCGCGGCCGCGACCCAATGGGTCGTGGGATTTTTCTACCAGGTCGACGCCGTTTCCTGGTGGATCGCCGGTTTTTTCCACTGGGTCTGGAGATTTTTCTACCAGGATGCCGGCCGTCCCGGATGGGTCGGGGGTTTTTCCCAATGGGTTGAGGAGCCCGACCTATTGGGTCCGGGGATTTTTTCACCCGCCGCGGGTGCTGGACGGTTATCGCACTACGGGTGCTTGCGCTGTAATGTCTATTACCTGAAAGGTCGGGCTATTGCCGGTAACTTCGGTTTGCTCTAGGATTCTGGCATGGAGATGGAGAGCACCGCCCAAAAGGAAGCCGAACGAATCATCGGCAAGCTGAAACTGGCCCTCCGCCTCTTCGGCTACACCAACCGGGAGATCGAACGGCGGTTGGACTACACGCCGAGCTACCTCACCCGGCTCTTCAGCGGCCAGATCGAGTTGCGGTTCGAGCACGTGGTGGAGATCGCCCGCGCCATAGGTTTGACGGCGGACGAGTTCTTCGCCTTCGCCTATCCGGCGCGAAGCGAGCGGCTGAGCAAGGCCGCCCAGCAGCTCGAAAGCCTGCTCGAGGATCTGAGGCCCTCTGCCCGTCCCCGCCCGCTCGAGGCGTCTGCCAATCCCGGGGAGCTGACCGAGGAGGAGCTGAACCTGAAGATCCGGAGGGAGCTCGAGAAGCTCCTCTTGTGGGAAGTGAACAAGCCCAAGCCCAGGGCGAAGCCAAAGCGCTGAGGGAGCAGAATCAGCCCGGACTTTTTTGTGAGGCGACGATGAAAAGAGCCGGACTTCCTCGCGAGCCCCGGCGCGCGGGGCTCGCGGCATCGCGGTCTACGTCAGCACCGGCAGCCGCAGATCGGGTTTCCGCCGTTGCACGAGTACATGAACCCAAAGCAGGGAGGTGTACAGTACCTGTCGCAGTAGGTCCGCGTGCAATTCGTCGCCTGCGCGGGGCGCGCGGCGCGCGGCGCGCGGCGAACGGCGGCGCGGAGCGTCGGGAGTGAGGGCCGTGAACCGAGAGCGAACCGTTCTGGACAACTCTGTGCTATTTCCTTGCTTTGG
Source organism: Thermoanaerobaculia bacterium (assembly GCA_039918595.1). Lineage (GTDB taxonomy): Bacteria > Acidobacteriota > Thermoanaerobaculia > Multivoradales > UBA5704 > DATARR01. Next base: position 9,137 of record JBDSHF010000228.1, on the reverse strand, counting down.
CTTTCGCCCCTGCGCCCTTCTTGCCCGCCTTCTTCACGGCAGCACCATCTTTTTCCCCGTACCGATCAGACGTCAGCGTTTCTTCGTCGGCGTGGCGCGCATCGACCAATCGCCGCTCGCGTTGGATTTCGCGCATGAGCTCCCGTTCGGTCGGTAGAACCTTCACGTATTTCGCGGCGAAGATCTGGCGAGCCTCGCTCAGTACCGAATACTTCGCGATCGCCTCGTTCTTCTTGGAACACAGGATCAGGCCGATGGTCGGATTGTCGCCCTCGGGCCGCGCATGGGCGTCGAACATACGCACGTAGGAGTCCATCTGGCCGATGTCCTGATGGGCCAGCTTGCCTACCTTGAGATCGATCAGTACGAAGCACTTGAGCAGATAATTGTAGAAGACGAGGTCTACGTAGAAGTCCTCGTCCTCGAAGCGCATGCGTTTCTGTCGGGCGACGAACGAGAAGCCCTTGCCCAGCTCCAGCAAGAATGCCTGCAGGTTGTCGATGATCACCTGCTCGACCGCGGATTCGCGCAGCGCCGGGTACTCCTTGAGGTCGAGGAACTCGAGGATGTACGGGTCGCGGATGAACTGTTCCGGCTCTACCGTGGCCAGCCTGGTGGCGGCTTCCCTGCGGACGGGTGCCTTCCTGCGGCTGACCAGAAGCCGCTCGTAGTAGAGCACCGAAATCTGCCGTTCCAGTTGGCGGGTGGACCAGTGCTGCTCCGCGGCCTCGTTCATGTACCACTCACGGGCCTGGGGGTCTTCCACACCCAGGAGCAGACGGTAGTGAGTCCAGGAAAGCTCCGGGCGCAGCATTGCAGGGGAGCCTTGCGCAGGTGCTGGGGCTTCGTCACGCCCTGGGCGATGAATCGGCAATTCTGAACGCGCTGCGTTCGGTTTCCCTGGCTCCGGCAATTCTGAACGCGCTGCGTTCAGAATTGGGAAGGCGAGATGGAAACTGCGCATGTACCACAGATTGCGCTCGTTGAACCCCCGTCCCAGATCCTGGGTCAATCGTTCCGCCAGGGTGGCAATCACCGCTTCGCCATAGCCCGCACGGCGGCGTCCCTTCTGCTCGTGCTCCACGATCAGCCGTCCGACTTGCCAGTAGGCCTGCACCATGGCCGCGTTGACGGCGCGGTAGGCGCCAGCCCGCGCCGACTCCAGGACGGAGCGGATCTCCCGGTACAGCGGCTCGGCCGAGCGGGCGACCGGTGGAGCGGGGGCCTTCCGCTTCGGCGTCACGCGCCCTCCAGCTTGACCCGATCGATCCGCGTGGTTCGCATTCAGGTCGGAACTATATCGTGGCTGAGAGGCGCGCGAGCCACCGTATAAGTGCCCACCGTATAAGTGCCTGGCACCTCGCTCCTGGAGCGTCCGCCTCCCCGCCGGGCGGTCAGCTCGGCGAAGAAGGAGGGTTCATCCCATTGCCGGAGGGTCCGGCCGCCGCCTGTCTTCCGGACCAAGGCTTCCGAGGTCTGGCCCATGACGCGAGGGACCAGCGCCTTCAGATTCAGAGCGCCGCCGGCGTACTGCCGGATCTCGACGGCCAGGACCTCGGCCGGGTCCATCTGCTGGTTCAGGAACTCCACGATCCGGCGGAGCTCGGACGGGATGGTGTCGGCCACGAAGATCAGGCGGATCTTGCCAGCCTGGAGGTTGGTCTTCACCCGCTGCCAGAAGTCGCCCGCCGGGATGTCGCCTCCGAGGAACTGGACGAGGGCTTCCTCCGGATCGAGGCCACTTCGGCGGCAGCGTTCCTCGAAGCGGGTGCGAATCGTCTCCTCGGTCCAATAGAGAACGGAGTGGGCGGCGTAGTCAAGGAGCTGGCCCACGACCTCCCGCCGTATCCGGGAATCGCCGCCGCGCTTGACCTCGACGAGAGTCGGGACGCCGTCCTGATCCAGGAAGAGATGGTCCAGGGCCCAGCGCGAGCCCGTGTCGTCCGGAACGCTCACCTCCCGGGCGACCAGGAGCCACCGCCGCGGCGATTCGGGATCGATCTGATCGCCCGGCAGCAGCCCCGGATGCCGGGCCAGAAGCTCCTGGAGATCCACCTCGGCGGCAAACGCCGTCTCGGCCATCTCCGTGAGGCCGCCGTCAGAGTCGAGAAGGAAGATGCCGCCGGGCATGAGGTTCATGCTTACGGAGGGCCAGGCCGGTACGCAAGGCTAGCAGCTGATAATCGCGTGGCACCCACCCATTGTTTGGAGTATCCTCTCCAGGACAAGACCCTGAGCCCGCCTCTCCGGCGAGCCGCCCCCCGGCGGCCACGCCGAGGGAAAGCTTAGCTTCGTAATACGAGAGGAATGGATGTCGCGGAAATAAGGCGTGCTGGAGTTTGAAGTGGGGCGAGTTGGCGGCGGTGGACCGCTTCGAGCTGCCGGTTGAGGATCGCAGGGCCAAGGCCCCTTGGTCGAGACTATGGCGGGCTCGCGGAAGGTGAGACTATGAACAAGAAAGCTTTTACCGAGGCGGATATCCGCACCAAGTTCATCACCCCGGCTATCGTCGGTGCGGGCGGCTCCGGGTGGAACGCGATGACTCAGGTGTTGGAAGAGCACTACTTCACCAAGGGGCGGGTCATCGTTCGCGGCAAGACGACAACTCGCGGCGAGGCGAAGAAGGCCGACTACATCCTCTTCTACAAACCCAACATTCCGCTTGCGGTCGTCGAGGCAAAGGACAACAACCACACGGTCGGCGCCGGCATGCAGCAGGCTCTCGAATACGCCGAGATCCTCGATGTCCCCTTCGCTTACAGCTCCAACGGCGACTCCTTCCTGGAGCACGACCGCACCGCCACTAGCGGCACGGTGACCAGGGAGATTCCGCTCAACCAGTTCCCCACGCCGGAAGAGCTCTGGGCACGCTACCGGACCGCCAAGGGCTACACCCCCGAGCAGGAGACGGTCGCCACGCAGGATTATTACGATAGCGGATCGCAAAAAGCACCGCGTTACTACCAGCTCATCGCCATCAATCGCACGGTGGACGCGATCGCGCGCGGCGAGAACCGCATCCTCCTGGTCATGGCCACCGGCACGGGCAAGACCTACACCGCCTTCCAGATCATCTGGCGGCTGTGGAAGTCGAAGGCGAAGAAACGCATCCTCTTCCTCGTCGATCGCAATATTCTCGCCGACCAGACTAAGACTAACGACTTCAAGCCGTTCGGTCAGGCGATGACCAAAATCACCAACCGCACGGTGGATAAAGCCTTTGAGATTTATCTCAGCCTTTACCAGGCCGTCACCGGCACCGACGAAGTGCAGAACATCTACAAGCTCTTCTCGCCTGACTTCTTCGACTTGGTGATCGTCGACGAATGTCACCGCGGCAGCGCCGACGAGGACGCCGCATGGCGCAAAGTTCTCGAATATTTTTCCTCCGCGACCCAGATCGGCCTGACCGCCACGCCCAAGGAAACCAGGGACGTTTCGAATATCGAGTACTTTGGCGACCCGATCTACACCTACTCGCTGAGACAGGGTATCTCTGACGGCTTCCTCGCCCCCTATAAAGTCGTTCGCATCGGCCTTGACAAGGATCTCGACGGCTGGCGGCCCGAGGACGGCCAGACCGACAAATACGGCCAACTCATTGAGGATCGCGAGTACAACGACCGCGACTACGATCGCAATCTCATCCTTGAACGGCGTACCTCCATCGTCGCCGCCAAAGTTACCGAGTTCCTCAATGCCACCAACCGCTTCGCCAAGACTATTATCTTCTGCGAGAACATCGACCATGCCGAACGCCTGCGACAGGCGTTGGTCAACGCCAATCCCGACCTCGCTGCCGCTAACGCGAAGTACGTCATGCGCATCACTGGCGATAATGACGTGGGCAAGGCCCAGCTCGACAACTTCATCGACCCAGAATCAACCTATCCCGTCATTGCCTGCACCTCTCGGCTGATGTCCACAGGCGTGGATGCCCAGACCTGCCATCTCATTGTCCTAGATCGCCGCATCAACTCCATGACTGAGTTCAAACAGATCATCGGGCGCGGCACCCGCATCAACGAAGACTATGGCAAGCTCTTCTTCACCATCATGGATTTCAAACGGGCCACCGCCCTGTTTGCCGATCCGGACTTCGACGGCGATCCGGTGCAAATCTTCGAGCCGGGGCCGGATAACTCACCCATTCCGCCCACGGACCTATCCGACGACCACGGGGCCTACCCACCGGGCGAACACGACATGGATGCGCCCTCTATCACCGGGAAGCCCGCCAAGTACTACGTGGATAGCGTAGAGGTAACCGTCGCTACGGAACGTGTCCAGTATCTCGACGAACACGGCAAGCTGATCACCGAATCACTCAAGGACTATACCCGCAGGACCGTTCGGAAGACCTACGCCTCACTGGACAACTTCCTCACTGTCTGGAATGACTCGGAAAGGAAGGAAGCTCTTCTGGAGGAGTTCGGCTCCCAGGGAGTCTTCCTCGACGAGCTCGCCGAGCAGGTGGGCCGCAATTACGATGCCTTCGATCTCATCTGCCATGTCGCCTTCGATGCACCGCCGCTCACGCGACAGGAGCGGGCCGCGAAGGTGATCAAGCGCAACGTCTTCGCCAAATATGGCGACAAGGCCCGCGCTGTTCTCGATGCGCTTCTCCGGAAATACGCTGATAGCGGGATCACGAGCGTCGAATCCCTCGAGATCCTCAAAGTCGATCCGCTCACCACCTTCGGCACGCCAGTGGAAATCGTGAAACTCTTCGGTGGCAAGCCCGGCTATCTTAATGCCATCCGCGAGCTCGAAACCGCCCTCTACCAGGAAGCCGCCTAAGCCATGCCTAACGTCTCCAATCTCGTCAAGACCATCCAGGACATCATGCGCAAGGACGCCGGCACCTACGGCGACGCCCAGCGGCTCGAGCAACTGGGCTGGATGTTCTTCCTCAAGATCTTCGACGATAGCGAACAGGAACTCGATCTCCTTCGAGACAACTACCGCTCCCCACTCCCGAAACACCTCCGCTGGTCGAGTTGGGCCGACGATGAGGAAGGCATCACTGGCGACGCTCTTCTCGATTTCGTCAACAACGCTCTCCTGCCCAAATTGAAGACTCTCACTGGCAGCGGCGACAAAATCGCCGGCCTAATCCGCATGGCCTTCGAAGATGCCAACAACTACATGAAGAACGGCACGTTGATGCGGCAGGTCATCAACAAGATCAATGGCATCGACTTCAACGCCTCGGATGATCGCCACATGTTCGGTGACATCTACGAGAAGCTCCTCAAGGACCTCCAGTCCGCCGGCAACGCGGGCGAGTTCTACACTCCCCGCGCTGTCACCCAATTCATTGTCGATCAGGTGAACCCGCGCTTGGGTGAGACCGTGCTCGACCCTGCATGTGGCACCGGCGGCTTCCTCGTCTGCGCGATCGAGCACCTGCGCAAGCAGGCCAAGACCGAAGCCCACGAGCGTCAGATCCAGGAGTGCTTCTCCGGGATCGAGAAGAAGCATCTGCCGCACATCCTGTGCATGACCAATCTCCTCCTGCACGGCATCGAGGTCCCATCCAACGTTCGACACGACAACACCCTGGCCCGTCCGTTGCGCGACTGGGGCCCGAAGGAGCGCGTGGACGTCATCGTCACCAACCCACCCTTCGGCGGCATGGAGGAGGACGGCATCGAAAGCAACTTCCCCACCGAGTTCCGCACCCGAGAGACCGCCGATCTCTTTCTCGTGCTCCTCGTGAAGACCCTCAAACCCGGAGGCCGCGCTGGAATCGTGCTGCCTGATGGCACCCTCTTCGGCGAAGGCGTCAAAACTCGCATCAAAGAAGCCCTCCTCACCGAGTGCAACCTCCACACCATCGTCCGTTTGCCCAGTGGCGTGTTCAATCCCTATACCAGTATCCGCACCAACCTCCTTTTTTTCACCAAAAGCACGCCCACGCAGGAAGTCTGGTATTACGAGCACCCCTATCCATCGGGCGCCAAGAGCTACAACAAGGGCAAGCCAATCCGTATTGAGGAGTTCGAGGCGGAGAAAAGCTGGTGGGGCAAGCCTGACAAGAAAGGCGCCTACAGTAAGCGCGTCGAAAACGAGCAGGCCTGGCGCGTTTCCATCGAACAAATCAAGGCGGGGAACTACAATCTCGACCTCAAGAACCCGCACAATTCTGACACTGGTCCCGGCGATGTGGACTACCTCCTACCCGAATACGAAAAGCTCCTCGCCCAGATCGCGGAGACTCGCGCCGCGCTGAAACAGGAACTCCATCACGCCCTCACCTCCACCGCCGGGTCTGCTGAATGAAGCTGGAAAATTTTTTTGAAAAGTTCGACCAGTTGGTCGACGCACCCAAGGCGATAGCGAAGATGCGGGAATTGGTAATGTGGTCCGCGTTCAGCGGCGTATTCTCATCTGAGAAACGAAGCCTATGCATGCCCGAAGAATGGGCCGCTAAGGGCGCCCCCACACTGCCAGCCATTCCGTCATCGTGGAGATGGCAAAGAGGCAGTGAAGTGTTTGAGGTGATCCGCGGTGTCTCATATAAGAAGAACGACGCAAGCGATAGTCCCGCCGAGGGATTTTTTCCGGTGCTTCGTGCTAACAACATCGGCAATGGAATCAACTTCAACAGTCTCGTCTATGTCCCGCGCAGCAACATCCGAGAAGAAAAGTTCGTACGGCGTGGCGACATCCTCATTGCGATGTCGAGTGGAAGCAAAAAACTTGTCGGCAAAGCAGCTCCAATCTTGGCTGAGTTCATTGGAGCGTTCGGTGCTTTCTGCGGCGTGGTCAGAAACAAAAGCGAAATGCCCGATGAAGTGCTGGCGCGATACTTCCAGTCGCCACAATACACCTCTTGGGTGACAGCCGCAGGGAGGGGCATCGGAATCAACAATCTCGGCAAAAGCGACCTCGACTCGCTTCCTGTCCCGACGCCGCCGCTCGCCGAGCAGAAGCTTATTGTTGCGAAGGTGGATGAGTTGATGGCCTTATGTGACAGTCTCGAGGCACAGCAGCAGGAACAGGAGACGCAGCACGCCGTGCTCGCTCGTGCGGCACTGGCTCGCTTTGCCGAAGCGCCTACCCCGGCCAACCTCAACCTCATCTTCCACAAATCCTATGATATCGACCAAGCCGACCTCCGCAAAGCCATACTCACCCTCGCCGTCCAAGGGATGCTTGTTCCCCAAGACCCCAGGGACGAACCGGCAGAGGTCATGCTCAGGAAGATCGCGACAGAAAAAAAGGGGCTCAGCGACAGCGGGGAGCTAAAGGCAGACAAGAAGGCGTGGGTTAATTCTTCGATTAATCCTCCTCACGACATTCCGGAGTCATGGTGTTGGGTCCGGCTTCAGGATGTCTTCGAGATCTCACGAGGAGGGAGTCCAAGGCCAGCCGGTGACCCGCGATTCTTCGGTGGAACGATTCCATGGATTACAGTCGGCGAGATCACAAAGGACTCCGGCAAATATCTGACAGGGACTGCCACGGGCCTAACAGAAGAAGGCTCAAGGCGCAGCCGCTCTATCAATCCCGGAGATCTATTACTAACGAATAGTGGTGCAACCCTCGGCGTCCCTAAGATAAGCAAGATCAAGGGCTGCATGAACGACGGAGTCGCCGTACTTCGAATCTTTCATTCGTTTGACCTGAATGATTTTGGGTACCTCTACCTCACGCAACAGACACCGGCATTTCGGAATGTGAACCAAGGCATGGGGCAGCCGAATCTGAACACACCCATTATCGCGGGATGGTTCTTTCCTCTTCCACCTCTCGCCGAACAGCGTCGGATCGTGGCGAAGGTGGACGAGCTGATGGCCTTGGTGGACTCTCTGGAAGCCCAACTCGCCACCGCCCGCACGACTGCGGCGGACCTCCTCGATGCTCTCATCTCCGAGTTCACAGCCAGGATCTAACCAATGCCGAACCCTTCGAAGATGCCACCCTCGAAGAACTCGCCGGGGTCGGCAAGAATCGCCGCTTTGACGAAGTCATCGATGACGAGGAGTTCACAGACATTCAGGTCATCTGCAGACGCGGCGAAGAGCAGATCCCTCTGGCCAAGCCAGAAATAATCGGGTAGACCCGGCCAGTTGCCCGGCCGGGCCCCCCACGGATCCGGACGTGCGGATTTCCCGCATCCGGCTCTTCAGATCATGGGTTCGCTGACCGGAGCCACTTCGATGGGCGCACGATGCGCGGCTGCGGGAGCCTGAGCTTCCGTATCAGCGCATCCATTCGCGGCCACGGCATGCCTCGCTGCGAGCGTCGCTGGAGCGCCGCCCACCACACCATCGTGGTGCAGTAGAGGAAGCGACTGAGAGCGCGCAGGTTGAGGGTCACGCCGTAGTACGCGTAGTGCCCATTGATCTTCCGCGAGAGCGCGACATGTTGCGCAGGGATCGGATCATGACGATGGAATCGACACCACGTCGCGATCGATTTCACTGCGCGACGAAAGCGATCGCGCGCCGTCTTTCGCATCACGACCCACTTCTTGGACAAGCTCCTCGACCAGAAGTGCGTGAAGCCCAGCAGATCGAAGGTTCCTGGACCGTCGTCGTCATCGTCTTTCGACCGTGACAGGCGTGGCCTTCGGAAGTCGAGCAGCCGAGTCTTCTCGGGATGCAGCGTGAGCCCGAATTTCTCGCAGCGTTTGCCGAGGACTTCGAGGAATCGACGTGCATCCGATTCGTTGGAAAAGACGAGTACAGCGTCGTCCGCGTAGCGGAAGAGCCGCACCATCTCCTTCAGTCGTGGTTTCACGTCGCGCTCGACCCACAGGTCGAGCACTTCATGAAGGAAGACGTTCGCCAAGAGCGGCGAGATCACTCCTCCCTGTGGCGTCCCGGCTCCGGGGTGATGCAGCTCCCCGCGATCCATGACGCCAGCGTGCAGCCACTTGCTGATGAGTCGCAGAAGGACCCCATCGGTCACCCGCTGGCTGAGCATCTCCTTCAGCTTCGCGTGGTCCAGGGTGTCGAAGTACTTTCGGAAGTCGACCTCCAGGACCCACCCACCGCCACTCTTCACGAGGTGATTCTGCAGGTCGTCGAGCGCATCATGCGCCGATCGGCCTGGCCGGAAGCCGTACGAGCAGTCGAGAAAGTCTTGCTCGTAGACGGCGCCCAGCACCATCGCGACGGCGCGCT
>JBDSHF010000227.1:0-7065 GCA_039918595.1 Thermoanaerobaculia bacterium | reverse complement strand
CGGGACCGACGCCGTGCTCGCGGAGACGGAGGGCCAGGCTCGCGGACTGCCGGCCGAGATCTCCGAAGGTCAGGCGGCGGTCTCCGCAGACGGCGGCCAGGGCCTCGGGAGCTTCCGCGATCCGCTGTGCGATCAAGTGATGCAGGCACGGCGGATCCGCCGAGGCGCTCGCCGTGTCGTTCCATTCGATCGCGAGCTGGCTCCGTTCAGCGGCGGTGAGCAGTGGCAGCTCCGACAGCCGCCGCGCCGGGTCGTCCATGGCGCCGAGCAGCAGTTGCTCGAGATGCGCGAGGAAGCGCTCCATGGTCGTCGCGTCGAAGAGGTCGGCGTTGTAGTCGAGCACGCCGGCCAGCCGGTCGGCGGCGTCGGTCAGCGCGAGATCGAGATCGAACTTCGCCGAGCGGGCCGCGAAGGAGAGCGGGTGGAGCGTGATGCCGGGCAGCTCCAGGGGGGACTGCGGAAGGTTCAGGACCTGGAAGCTGACCTGGAAGAGCGGCGTGTGCCGCAGGTCGCGCTCGGGCCGCAACTCTTCGACCAGCTTCGCGAAGGGGACGCTCTGGTGGCCGTAGGCGCCGAGCGCGGTCTGGCGGACGCGGTCCACGAGGTCTCCGAAACCCGGATCGCCGGAGAGATCGGTGCGCAGGACGAGCATGTTGATGAAGAAACCGATCAGTTTTTCCACGTCGCCGTGATTGCGGTTGGCGATCGGCGTTCCGACGGAGATGTCGGTCTGGCCGGTGTGGCGGTTGAGGAGCGCCTGGAAGCCGGCGAGGAGAGTCATGAACAGGGTGGCGCCGTGGTCGCGGCTGAAGGCGCGCAACGGCTCGGTCAGGGAGGGCCGGAGGAGCGGATGGAGCAGGCCGCTCGGCGCCTGGGCGAGGATCGGCCGCGGCCGGTCGGTGGGCAGCTCGAGCACCGCGGCGCCGGTGAGCTGCCCGCGCCACCAGGCGACCTGGCGCTCCAGCACCTCCCCCTGCAGCCATCCTCGCTGCCAAGCGGCGAAGTCGGCGTATTGGATGGCGAGTGGAGGCAGGGAGGCCGGCACGCCCGCGATCCGCGCGCGATAGAGGGCGGACAGCTCGCGCACGAAGACGCCGACCGACCAGCCGTCGAAGATGATGTGGTGGAACGAGAAGAGCACGGCGTGGTCGTTCTCGCCGAGGCGCATCAGGAGGCCGCGCACGAGCGGGCCGTGCGCCAGAGAGAAGGGCCGGAGCGCCTGGGAGAGCGCGAGGCGGTGGATCTCTTCTCCGTGTAGGTCCTCCGGGAGCGCCCGCAGATCGACCACGGGGATCTCGAACGGAGCCGCGGGCCGGATGACCTGGACGGCCTCGCCGTCGACTTCGGGGAAGGTGCTGCGCAGGCTCTCGTGGCGGAGCAGGATCTCGTCCAGAGCGCCGCGGAAGGCGGCGGTGTCGAGCGGCCCTTCCAGACGGAAGGCCGCCGCTTCGTTGTAGGCCAGCGTCCGCGCTTCGAGCCGGTCGAGGAACCACAGGCGCTCCTGGGCGAAGGAGAGCGGGAGGCGGCCGTCGCGCGGCACGGGGACGATCGGCGGCACGTCCGCCTCGCCGCCGCCGAGCCGCAGCCTCGAGATCTCGGCGGCCACCGAGGCGACGCTCGGCGCCTCGAAGAACGTGCGCAGCGGCAGCTCGACGCCGAACGCCTGGCGCACGCGCGAGATGGCCTGGGTGGCGAGCAGGGAGTGGCCGCCGAGCGCGAAGAAGTCGTCTTCGACGCCGATCCGGTCGACGCCGAGCAGCTCCTTCCAGATCGCGAGCAGCCGCTCTTCGGTCGCATTGCGCGCCGCCACCAGCGACCGGCCGCTCTCCGGCGAGCCGCCGGGCGCCGGGAGCCGCCGCCGGTCGATCTTGCCGTTCGGGGTGATCGGCAGGGCGTCGAGCAGCACGAAGGCGGACGGCATCATGTAGGCGGGCAGGCGCGCCTCCAGGAAGGCGCGCAGCTCGGGGACGATGCGGCGGGCGAACCGGCCCTGGAGGGGGTTGTTGGCGTAGGCAGCGAGGGACGCCGCGGCGAGGGGGCCCTCACCCCCCAGGGCGTTGCCCTGGGCTGAGGAAGCCCGGGCCTGCGGCCCTTCCCCCAACCCAGAGGAGGTCCAGATCGTCGCCTCGAACGATCCATCCGCGCCTTGATCGGCCCAGCTCAGCTCGACCTCGTAGGGCAGGTCTAGCCCCAAGTCCCAGAGGTCCTGCGGCTCGACGGCTCCGAGGGCGGCTTCGGCGGCGCGGCGGCGGAGGTCGGCGGCGGTCTCGATCCCCTCGGGGGCTTCTTGCAGCAGCCGGACCGCGGCGGTGTCCTCCGCGACGCGGGCGTTCGGAATGTTGCGCAGGCGGACGACCTGCGGCGCCTCCTCGGCGAGCCGGCGGCGGAGGGCGGCGAGCGTCAGCCTTTCACGGCGCCAGTCCAGGACGCCGTCCCGGGCTGGCTCCTCCCGCCCGGTCCCTACCCGCAGCACGGCCTGGTAGCGGAAGCCGGTCAGCTCGTTGTGGGCGCGGCCGTGCTTGAGATGGATCTCGATGCGTCCGAGCTTCGGCAGCCGCTCCCGCAAGGCGGTGAAGAAGGCGGGATCGATCGCCAGCTCACCCTCGTCCATGTGGCGGGCGTGCACCTTCTGGCGCAGCCGGGAGAGCGGCGTCGCGGGATCGGCCTGGAACAGCTCCAGCGAGGTATGGAACGCTTCGAGGAGCGGCAGGCTGCGCAGGTCGCCCAGGAACACGGCGCCGCCGGGACGCACGAGCTCGACGGCACGCTCCACCACCTCGGCGAGATAGCCGGCGCTCGGGAAGTACTGCGCCACCGAGTTGACGACCACGGTGTCGAGGGAGCCGGCCGCGAAGCCGTCGAGCTCGTGCGCGGACTTGCGCAGCAGCCGGACGCGGCCGTCGCTCAAGCCCACGCGGCCGAGCTGGCTCTCGACGTAGCGGAGGGCGCGGCCGGAAAAGTCGATGCCGGTATACGCCTCGCAGCGCGGCGCGATACGGAAGAGGATCATGCCGGTGCCGCAGCCGATCTCCAGCACCCGCCGCGGCTCGAGCGCGGCGATGCCGCGGATCGTGTCGTCCAGCCACTCCTCCATCTCGCTCGCCGGGAGCGGCAGGCCGGTGTAGGTGCTGTTCCAGCCGATGATGTTGAACGTCGGATCGGCCTCGGACGACTCTTCCCGGTAGATGTCGTCGAAGATCTCCCCCCACTGCGAGACCTGCTCTGTCTGCTCCCCGCTCCCGGCGGACTCGCAGGCCGGGTTCTGCACCATGTAGGCGGCGAGGCGCTTGTCGCCCGGGACGTCCTCCCGGGCGAGCACGACGGCCTGCCGCACCGCGGGGTGCTCGGCCAGGCGGGCCTCGATCTCTCCCAGCTCGATGCGGAAGCCGCGGATCTTGACCTGGTGGTCGATGCGGCCCAGGATCTCGAGAACCCCGTCCGCACGCCGGCGGCCCAGGTCGCCCGTGCGGTAGAGGCGGCTGCCGGCCGGTCCCGCGGCCGGTCCTGCGGCCGATCCCACGCCATCGGGCACGAAGCGCTCGGCGGTCAGCTCCGGCCGCCGCCAGTAGCCCCACGCGAGGCCCTGGCCGCCGACCGCCAGCTCGCCCACCACGCCGAGCGGCACCGGCTGAAGCCAACGGTCCACCACGTAGACCGTCGTATTGGCGACCGGCGATCCGATGGGGAGCGGGCCCGGCGGCGCGGTGCGGATCGGATACCAGGTGGAAGTCGTCGCGTTCTCCGTGGGCCCATAGAGGTTGAGGAGCCGCTGGGGAGGGCGGCCGGCGAGCACCCGCCGCGCGGCCGCCGGATCGACGGCCTCGCCGCCCACCATCAGCTCGCGCATCCCCGCGAAGGCGTCGGGCTCCTCCTGGGCCATCCGGGCGAACAGCGCCGCGGTGAGGCTCATATTGGTGATCCGATGCCCGGAGAGGGCCGCGGCGAAATCCGGAGGCGACAGGACGACGTCGCGCGGAATGATCACCAGGGTGGCGCCGTTGAGCAGCGCACCCCAGATCTCATACGAGGCCACGTCAAAGCTGAGGTTCGACACCTGCGCCACGCGGTCGCCCGGCCCCAGGTGCGCGTAGTTGGTCTCTCGCACCAGCCGCACGACGGCCCGGTGCGCGAGGGCCACGCCTTTCGGCCGGCCGGTCGAGCCCGAGGTGTAGATGACGTGCGCGAGGGCCTGGCCGTCCAGGCCTCCGGTCTCCAACGCCTCTCCTTCTTCCGTCTCGCCGGGGGTGAGGCACTCCCGGCCGGCGAGGAGACCCTGCGGCAAGAGCGCCCGGGTGGTCTCGTCCACGACCAGCAGGCGGAGGTCGCAGTCGTCCATCATCAACGCCAGGCGCTCGGCGGGGTAGTCGGGATCGAGCGGCACGTAGGCGGCACCGGTCTTGAGGATGGCGACCAACGCCACCACCGCTTCGGCCGAGCGTTCGACGCAGAGGCCGGCGAAGCTCCCAGGGCCGGCTCCCCGGCGCCGCAGCGCCCGGGCGAGGCCGTCCGCGCGGCGGTTCAGATCCGCATAGGAGAGGCTGGCCGCGCCCGCGATCACCGCGGGTGTGTCCGGTGCGCGGCGCACGTGCTCCAGGAACAGCTCCTGGAAGCTCGACGTGGCGGGCCAGGCCGTGGCGGAGTCGTTCCATTCGTGGAAGAGCTGGTGCCGCTCCGCCGCGCCGAGAAGCGGCAGAAAGGCGACCGGCGCTTCCGGATCGGCGACGGCTGCCGCGAGGAGATTCTCGAAACAGCGCAGCAGGCGCAGCATCGAGGCCGCTTCGAAAATCTCGCTGTTGTATTCGAGCGCTCCGGTGAGACGGTCGCCGTCTTCGAAGAGGAAGAGGGAGAGATCGAGCTTGGCCGTGCCGCCGCTCACCTTGCCTTCCTCCGGCAGCGAGAGAGTGAGGCCGCGCACCTCCGCTTCGGCACGCGGGAAGTTCTGGTAGGCGCACGTGACCTGGATCAGCGGGTTGCGGCTCAGGCTCCTCTCCGGCTGCAGCTCCTCGACCAGGCGCTCGAACGGCAGATCCTGGTGCGCGTAGGAGGCGAGGGAGGTCTCGCGGACCCGGCCGACGAGCTGCGCGAAGCCCGGCGTGCCCGAGAGGTCCGCGCGCAGGACCAGCGTGTTGACGAAGAAGCCGATCAGGCCCTCGACCTCGCGCCGCGTGCGGTTCGCGATGGCCATGCCGATGGCGACGTCCTCGCACCCCGCGAAGCGGCCGAGGAGCGCCGTGAAGCCGGCGAGGAGGGTCATCGCTTGCGTCGCACCGCGGCGGCGGGTGAGCGCGGAGAGGGCGCGCGCCAGCTCGACCGGCAGCGCAAAGGTCTCGGTCGCGCCGCGGAAGGATTCGACCGCCGGCCGCGGATGGTCGAACGGCAGCTCCAGGCTCTCCGGGATGCCGGCGAGCTGCCGCCGCCAATAGTCCAGCTCCGCGGCGAGCCGTTCGCCGGACAGCCATTCGCGCTGCCAGACCGCGAAGTCCGCGTACTGGATGGGCAGCTCCGGCAGCGGCGACGGCGCCCCCTGGCAGAACGCGCCGTACAGGGTCGCCAGCTCGTGGAACAGGATGCCCATCGACCAGCCGTCCGAAATGATGTGGTGCAGGTTCACCAGCAGCGTGTGCTCCCGCGCGGCGATGCGGAGCAGGGCGGCGCGGACGAGCGGTCCGCGGGCGAGGTTGAACGGACGCCGCGCTTCGTCGCTCGACAGCCGCGCCAGCTCGTGCCTCCGGACATCGTCTGCCAACCCTTCCAGATCGATCAGCGGGACGTCGAGGGCCGGCGGCGGTGCGATCACCTGGACGGGGCCGTGCTCACCGGGCTGGAACGTGGTGCGTAGCGCCTCGTGGCGGCGGACGATCTCGCGGAAGGCTCCGCGCAGGGCGTCCAGGTCGAGAGCGCCGGTCAGGCGGGCGGCGCTGAACATGTTGTAGAACGGGTTGTCCGGCGCCAGGCGGTCGAGGAACCACAAGCGCTGCTGGGCGAACGAGAGCGGCAGGTCGCGGTCCCGGGGCACCGGCAGGATGGAAGAAGGCTGCGCGTGCTCCCCCCGGCGTTCGCCGTCGATGCGCGCCGCGAGCGCCGTGAGCGTTGGCGCCTCAAAGAACGCGCGGAGCGGCAGCTCCACCCCGAAGGCGTCGCGCACCCGCGACATCACCTGTGTCGCGAGGAGCGAGTGGCCTCCCAGGGTGAAAAAGTCATCCTGGGCGCCGATCCTCTCCAATCCGCGCCGCTCGCCGCCGAGCACCTGGGTCCAGATCTGCGCCAGCACTTCTTCGACCGGTCCCTGCGGCGCCAGGAAACGCGCCACCGCTTTTGCCAGAGAACCCACGGCGGCCGACGCCATCTTCGCGGCTACTTCAAAAAGACGGCGGCGGTCGACCTTGCCGTTGGCGTTGAGCGGCAGGCTCGGGAGGACCGTGACCTCCGCCGGCACCATCACCTCGGGGAGCGTCCGGCGGAGCGCCGCGCGCAGATCTTCTGGTCCAAGCGCAGGCACCGGTGCCGGCTCCAGGTCCGTGACGGTGTGTGCGACGTAGGCGGCCAGGCGCTTGTCCCCCGTCTCGTCCTCCCGCACCAGCACCACCGCCTCGCGCACGCCGGGGAGGCGGGTGAGAGCGGCCTCGATCTCTCCCAGCTCGATGCGGAAGCCGCGGATCTTCACCTGATGGTCGATACGGCCGAGGTAGTGCGCCGTGCCGTCGGCCAGCCGGCGCACCAGGTCGCCCGTGCGGTAGAGCCGCTCGCCGGGCGCGGAACCGAACGGATCGGGGATGAACACCGCCGCGGTCAGGTCCGGCCGTCCGAGATAGCCGCGCGCGAGCCCCGGACCGCCGAGCAGCAACTCGCCCGGAACCCCGACCGGTTGCGGTGCGAGAGGGCGGTCCACCACATGGAGCTGGTGGTTGGCGATCGGCCGGCCGATCGGGACCACATCGCCGGGAGGCTCGGGAACGCAGGGCCAGAAGCTCACGTCGACCGACGCCTCGGTCGGCCCGTACAGGTTGTGCAGCTCGGCCTGAGGGAGGCGGGAGAAGAAACGCCGCACGAGCTGCGGCGGCAGGG
>JBDSHF010000226.1:0-7307 GCA_039918595.1 Thermoanaerobaculia bacterium | reverse complement strand
ACATGACGCAGTCCACCTCGGGGCGGTAGAGCCCCTTCGCCTCGTAGGCGGCGCCGCGGAAGGCGCCCACCTTGCCGAAGTACGTCTCGGCGTGGAGCATGGGGGTGGTCTTCTCGCGGACCTCCTGCGGATCTTAGTTTCGATCGGGTAGAGTGGAAAGAGCGATGCCGATTTCACCGTTAGCCAGCGCCAGCCGCACCTTCCGCGCCGACCGCGGCGACGTCCGGGAGCGGCTCGACCACGTCCTGCGGCGCCACTTGGCCGACCGGCCGGACGTCACCCGCGCCCGTCTCCAGGCCTGGATCGCGGAGGGGCGCGTGCGGATCAACGGCAACCCGGCGGGGAAGCCGTCGAGCCGGCTGGCCCTGGGCGATCAGGTGGAAGTCCCCCTGCCGCCGCTCCCCGAGCGGCGGCAGGTGACGGCCCAGGAGATGCCGCTCGCCGTGCTGTTCGAGGACGAGCATCTCCTCGCCCTCGACAAGCCGCCGGGCCTCGTCGTCCATCCGGCGGCCGGCCATCGCGACGGGACCCTGATCAACGCGCTGATGTGGCGCGCCCGCGACTGGGAGGAGGGAAGGCGCCCCGGGCTGGTCAACCGGCTCGACCGCGACACGTCGGGCGTGCTGCTGGTCGCCAAGACCCCGGAGATCCACGCCGCCCTGACGCGGCGGCTCCGCCGGCCCGACGCGGAAAAGGAGTATCTCGCCGTGGTCTACGGGTCGACCCCCTTCTCCCTCGGGCGGATCGAGCTCAAGATCCTTCGCGACCCCGACGACCGGAAGCGGCGGATGGCCTCGAAATCGGAGGGGAAGGACAGCCTGACCCTCTACCGGCGGATCGGCGAGGCCTCCGGCCTGACGCTGCTGAGCTGCCGGCTGCTCACCGGGCGCACGCACCAGATCCGCGTTCACCTCGCGTCCCAGGGGTGGCCGATCGTGGGCGACCCGCTCTACGGCGAGCCGCGCTGGAAGGGGATCGAGGACTCCGCGGCCGCCGCGGCCTGCAAGGATTTCCCCCGGCAGGCCCTTCACGCTTTCCGGCTGTCGTTCCTCCATCCGGCGACAGGCGCGCCGCTCGAGATCGTCGCGCCGGTGCCGGAGGATCTGGCGGCCCTGCTCGCCGTCGCTGCGCTCAGGGCGTCGTGAGCTGCGACGCGGGCACGACCTCCTTGGCCAGGCCCGGGGCCGACCAGAGCAGCCTGGCGACCGCGCCGCCGGCATTCTCGTAGTACTCCACCTTGAGGTCGTACGCCTGGCCGGCGTTCAGGAAGAGCGTGTTGCTGTTCTCCGTCGGCGCATGATCGGTCCAGTTGTCGACCAGCAGGACGCCGTTCACCCAGAGCCGGATGCCGTCGTCGCTCTGGGTATAGAAGGTGTGCGTGCCGGTCACCTTGGGCGTGACCTTGCCCGTCCAGCGGGCGCTGAAGTTGTTGGTGCCGATGCCGGACGCCGGGCTGCCGGTGTCCCAGTCGAAGTCGATGGTGGGATCGACCCGGGTGACCGGGGTGCCGGTGAGAGCCATGCCGTTGAAATAGCTGGCGGCGAGCCCCGGCGTGGACGGATTCGGAGGCGGCGGGGGCGGGGTGCCGCCGCCGCTCGGGAAGAGCTGCGACGCCGGCACGACCTCCTTGGCAACCCCTGGGGCCGACCAGGAAAGCCGGGCGACCGCGCCGTTGCTGTGCTCGTAGAACTCCATCTTCAGGTCGTATCTCTGGCCGGCGGTGAGGTTGATCGTGCCGCTGTTTTCCGTGGGACCGTGATCGGTCCAGTTGTCGATCAGCAGGAAGCCGTTGACCCAGAGGCGCACGCCGTCATCGCTGAGGGTGTAGAACGTCTGCGTGCCGCTCACCTTGGGCGTGATCTGGCCGGTCCAGCGGACGCTGAAGTTGTTGATGTCGATGCCCGGCGCCGGGCTGCCGTCCCCCCAGTCGAAGTCGACGTTGGGATCGGTCCGGGTGACCGGGGTGCCGGTGAGGTTTACGGTGTTGAAGTAGCTGGCGGAGAGCCCATTCGTGCCGGAGGGCGGAGGTGGGGGAGGCGGCGGCGGCGGAGTGGCGCCGCTCGGGAAGAGCTGCGACGCCGGCACGACCTCCTTGGCGACCCCGGCAGCGGACCAGAGCAGCCGGGCGACCGCGCCATTGCTGTGCTCGTAGTACTCCATCTTGAGGTCGTATCTCTGGCCGGCGATGAGGTTGATCGTGCCGCTGTTCTCGGTGGGACCGTGATCGGTCCAGTTGTCGATCAGCAGGACGCCGTTGACCCAGAGGCGCACGCCGTCGTCGCTGAGGGTGTAGAAGGTCTGCGCCCCGCTCACCTTGGGCGTGACCTGGCCGGTCCAGCGGGCGCTGAAGTTGTTGATGCCGATCGCCGGCGCGGGGCTGCCGTCCCCCCAGTCGAAGTCGATCGTGGGATCGACGCGAGTGACTGTGGTCCCGGTGAGGTCCACGTTGCTGAAGTAGGTCGCGCTGAGGCCGTTCGTCCCACCGCCGCTACCGCCGCTCGCGACCCGGAAGGTCGCGGTGTAGGTGGTGTTGCTCGCCGGGGTATTGATCGAGTGGGTGGCGGCGCCGCCGTCCGACCAGGAGACGAATTCATAGGTGATGCCGCCGACCGTCTGGGGGGAGACGACCCCCAGCGTGCGGGTGAGCCCCACGACCCCCACGACGGAGGTGGGAGCGGTCATCGGCTGGCCGTCGAGCGTCACTTGCAGGCCGCTGGGGCTGGTGGCGAGCGAGAGGGTGATCTTGCGCGGCACCACGTCCACGTAGGTCGTACTGGTCAGGCCCCCCGAGTCCTTGACGGTGAGGTGGATGCGGAACCAGACGTTGGCCGAGGTCTCGCCGACGCGCGGGATGGTGAACGTGCCCCCCGTGACGCCGCTGGTCGGCGGGATGAACGGGTGAATATGGGTGTCGTGGTGGAAGTCCACCTGCCAGGTGAAGGCGCTCGCCGGCAGGTTGCCGTCCTCGGGATCGGTGCCGGTGCCGCCATAGGTGATCGTGTCCCCGGCGCTGTAGAGGATCTTGTTGGCCGGGGCGGTGATCGTGGCGCTGGGGAGGCTGTTGGCGGTCACCGTCAGCGTTGCCGTGTTGCTGGTGGCGCTGCCGAAGCTGTTGGTGACCACCACGTCGAAGACGGCGCCGTTGTCGGCGAGCTGGGCCGAGGCGAGGGTGTAGCTCGCCGCCGTCGCGCCGGAGATGTTGCCGCCGTTGCGCCGCCATTGATAGCTCAGGGGGGCGGTCCCGGAGGCGGCGACCGTGAAGGTGGCGGATTGTCCCACCGCGACGGTCCGGTTGGCCGGCTGCGTGGTGATGCCGGGCGCCTGGCTGCCGGTGTAGGAAACGCGGTAGACCGCGCCCGCGTCCCGGGCCAGGTAGTAGAGGCTGCCGTCGTTAGCCACCCGCAGATCGACCTCGCCGGAGACGTTGGTGGCGAAGGCGGAGGCGGTGTTCGTGGCCGGGTCATACCGCCGGATCCAGCCGTTGCAATAGTCGCCGAAGAAGTAGGTGCCCGTGTAGCTGGAAGGGAACTGCGGGGTGGTTGGATTGTAGAAGGCGCCGCCCGTGATGGCGCAGCCTTCCGTGTCGTTGGGACCATGGGCGTACCAGAAGAGGGGGCCGCGGAATCGCGGATCGCTGGTCGGCCCCTCGGTCGTCGGCCAGCCGTAGTTGGAGCCGGCGATGCCGTCGTCGATCTCCTCCCAGGTGCTCAGGCCGACGTCGTTGATGAACATCCGGCTGCTGCCCGGCTTGAAGGAGAAGGTGAACGGGTTGCGCAGTCCGAGGGCCCAGATCGCCCGGTTGCTCCCCGAGGCCGTGCCATAGAAAGGGTTGTCGGTGGGGATCGAGCCGTCCTTGTTGATGCGCAGGATCTTGCCCAGAAGGTTTCCCAGCGTCTGGGAGTTCGCGGAATTTCCGTTCTCGCCGACGGCGATGTAGAGCTTGCCGTCCAGCCCGAAGTGCAGGGCGCCGCCGTTGTGGATCTCGGCTTCCAGGGTATTCAGATCGAGGAGGACCGTCTCGCTGCCCGCCACCGCCGTGTCGCCGGAGGCGGTAAAGCGGCTCACCCGGTTGTGGATCGTCGGGGCGGTCGCCGTGTAATAGACATAGACGTACGGGCTGGCGGGGAAACTCGGGTCGAAGGTGACCCCCAGCAGGCCCCGCTCGCCACTCGAGCTGACGGTGACCGTCAGGAAGGGGGCCGGCAGCAGGGCGCCGTTCTTGATCACGCGCAGCTTCCCCCCCTGTTCGGCCACGAACAGCCGGCCGTCCGGCGCGAAGTCCATGGCCGTGGGGCTGGCGAGGCCGCTGGCGACCTGGGTTTCGGCGAATCCGGTGGGAAGAGTGGCGGCGGCGAGCGGGAAGGTGGAGAGGGACAGGAGTACGGCAACCAGCCGGAAAGCCGGTGAGCGTAGGAACATGGGGGTGGGCTCCTCGTTGAGTGGCGAGCCCGCGGGTGGGGCTCGCCTCGGTTCCAATCGGCTCGAAAGAACACGCAGGCGAATCCAGACAAGACTTCGCCAAGGAGTGAATTTTGTCTGAGGCTCGTATCAGTTTGCAAACGGCTCAGTTGCAAACGCTTAGGGTCCGACGGGCTCGACCCTCGTCACGAAGTACTCGGTTTCCCCGAAGCAATCGGTCGGAATCCCTTTATGCTGCTCGTAGTGGATCCGCACGCGCTGGCCGAGGCTCTTGTTGAGCTGGTCGGCGACGGCGTCGTCTCGCACCGAGAAGTTGAAGATCTGCGGCATGGTGCCGGGCAGGTTCACCATTGCGAGCTCCCCTTCCCAGGTCTTGCAGACCCACCCCTTGCGGGAGAACTTCTGCACATAACCCGCCCGCTCGCCATCAGAGTATTTGAGGTGGAGTGCACCCCAGACGTACAAAGCGAACAGCAGGATAGCGAGAATCAGCAGCAAGAGGAGAGCGAGCCCCAGCCTGCGTCCTCTCCTGCGGGGTGGTGTCGCGGTCGAGACGGTTTCAGCCATGGCGATCTCCTTGACGGGTCAGGGGTACTCCCCTTATACAGGGATCATTCCACGAAAACGGCCGGACGGAGAGGGGCATGAGGGGTAAGATCGTTCCGGTGTACCCACCATGTCCGACCTGAAATCCATTTTCGCTACGATCTCGGAGCTGGCCGAGCGGGCGATCGACCGCATTCCCGAACCTCAAGGGCGCTCGACGAAGAACGAGCTGCTGATCCTCAAGGAGCTGCTCATGGACGCGAGGCCGCCGAAGTTGATGATCCTGGGGCGGCGCGGAGCCGGCAAGTCGTCGCTGATCAACGCGATTTTCGGTGAACCGATGGCGGCTGTCGGTTCCGTCCTCTCTGAAACCGGGCGCCCCACCTGGTACTCGTACTCCGGCCCGCGGGGGGACATGAAGATCCTCGATACCCGCGGCCTCGGCGACCGCACGCGCCCCGAGGCGGCGAACTTCCAGGACGCCCTCGACGAGATCCGCTCCGGTCTGGTCGACGAGTGGCCGGACGCCATCCTCTTTCTCTGCAAGGCCAAGGACGTCGACTCCCACATCGCCCAGGACGTCGCCAACATCGAGGCGGTCCGGGCGTTCATCGCCGAGAAGCACCGCTACGAGGCCCCCGTCGTGGCGGTGGTCACCCAGGTGGACGAGCTCGACCCCAAGCGCGTCGAGCCCCCTTACGAGAACGAGACCAAGCGGCGGAACATCGAGACCGCCGTGCGGGCGATCCAGGAGGCCCTCGCCGAGCGCGGCATCGCGCTGGCCCGGGTCGTCCCGGTCTCCACCTACGCGGAGTACGACGGCGCCCGGCGGGTCTACGACAACTACTGGAACATCGAGGAGCTGGTCGACTACCTGGTCGAGGTGCTGCCGCGGAGCGCGCAGGTGCAGATGGCCCGCCTCGCCCAACTCCGCGTCGTGCAGCAGAAGCTGGCCCGGAAGATGACCGCCGCGGCGTCGGCCGTCGCGGGCGCCATCGCCGCGGCGCCGATCCCCCTCGCCGACATCCTCCCCATCACCGCGCTGCAGATCGGCCTGATCAGCGGCATCGCCTACGTCTCCGGCCGGGAGCTGTCGAAGAAGGCGGCTTGGGAGTTCCTGGGGGCGCTCGGCGCCAACGTCGGGGTGGCGTTCGCGCTGCGGGAGGGGGCGAGGGCGCTCGCCAAGGTCGTCTTCCCGGGTGGCGGCTCCGCCATCTCGGCGGGCGTTGCCTTTGCCGGCACCTGGGGACTCGGCGAAGCGGCGATCGCCTACTTCATCGAGAAGCGGCCGATCGAGGAGGCCCGGGAGCGGTTCCGGCGCAAGAAGAAGGAAAAGGAGATCGAGAAGGAAGAGAGCGACTGACCGCGTCTCACCCCTGCCGCGAGAGGAGGACCGAGAGGGTGCGGGCTCCGGCCGGCGTCCCGTCCTCGATCCGCGCCGCCAGCACCTCGCCCAACTCGCGTCTCGCCCCTTCGTCCAACTCGGCCGCGAGGAACGCCGCGAGCTGCTCCTCGACCCTGCCGTCGGCCGGCGCGCCGCCCGCGAGCACGCCAAGGACCGCCCGCGCGTGCGCCTCCGGATCGCCCGGCATCTTGCGGTTGCCGTCCAGAACGTCGTCCACGTGCTGGGCCAAGGCATAGGAGACGCGCAGCGCCCGGGTCTGGCGCCAGCGGGGGAGGGAGGCGCGAAAGAAGGCGAGCAGCCGGCGGGGGTGCCGCCGCACGAAGCGGGTGAGCTCGCGCAGGCAGAGCGTGTCGATGCGCAGATCGTCGAGAAACCGGTCGTCGGACACCCGGCGCTGCACGGTGGTGACGCAGACGAGGCCAAGGGCCAGCCCGGTCACGAGGTCGAGGATCTGGTGCTCGTGGATCAGCAGTGTCGAGGCGCCGACCGCCACGATCCAGAGCGAGAAGAGCGTCCGCCCCAGCCAGCCGCACCGCCGCCCGAAGACGATTGCCGCGGTCACGGCGAAGGCGATGTGGAGCGAGGGGAACTTGTTGTAGTCGAGATTGAGCCGGTCCACCAGGTGGAAGACGCCGCCGAAGAATCCATGCGCCACCCGCGGCGGGTAGGCCTGCGACACCGGGACCACCAGGAAGACGATTCCGGCGATCAGCGTCTCGACCGTCAGGGTGAGGAGGAACGGGGTGAACGTGCGCCACGTCCGCAGGATGAACGGCGTCAGCAGGATCAGCAGCGGCACGGACAGATAGACCACCGACCAGGAAGGGACGAACGGCAGGTGCATCTCCCAGGGGAAGTAGAAATCGGTGGAGGGAGCTTGGCGCAGCCTCGCCAGCAGGCTGGCGCCGCCGTAGACCGAGGAGAAGACCTTGAAGAA
>JBDSHF010000225.1:0-5313 GCA_039918595.1 Thermoanaerobaculia bacterium | reverse complement strand
TGCTCGCCGGCGCGAAGGCGGCCACGAGGTCGCTCGTCCACGAGGCCACCGGCGGCAGCTCGTCCGCGGGGACTCCCAGCAGGCTCGCCACCGTGTAGACCGGCAGGCGGAAGTGGAAGCCGGCGAGGTTCTTTGAATCGTCCAGCCGACGCTCGTCGGCGAGGCGGCGCGCCCATTCACGGCCCGCCGCGGCTGTCTCCGTCTCGCCGAACGATCCCAGAGTCGCCGCGACCGCGTGTTTGCAGGGAGCGTGGCCGGGTCCGTCGGTCATTCGCACGAGGTGCCGGAAGATCTCGCCGGCCGGCGACCCCACGAGCGCTCGCGGCACCGGCTCGGCCGGCGGACGCACGCGGCAGAGATCGCTCGTCAGCACGGCGGTCACGGCTTCCGCGCTCGCCGCGACCCAGACGCCCAGGGCGTCGTCCCGATAGAGCGGCCTCTTCGCCACCAGATCGGTATAGAACGGATAGGGATCGGGGTGCGTCACCGCCGCGAGCGGATCGGGCGGGAAAGGTCTCTCGGGCGCCATCTCCCGATTCTCCCTTGCTTCTCCCGCCGCCGGCAAATTGTCACACGAGGAAGGCGCGATAAATTCGCTTCCGAGCACCTGCTTGTATGGATGAGACCCTCTAAGCTCGGAGTGCCCGCCGATCCGTCCGAGGGAGCACTACCCTTCGGAAGCCCCTTTACCATGGCATTCAGGGGAGAGCCCTTGCGCGAAGGGTCGCAAAGCGGCAAGGACTGGCGTATACTCCGCGCAATTACGCAGGAGCATGACGACGCGGTCCCGCAGAGGGCTGAGCCTTTGCCGGCCGGCAGGCTCCCGGCGCCGCGTCCCGCCGCGGATTTCAGGCCTGGACATCGGGCCTTTCGAAGAATGGAGTCGTCTGCTTTGAATCTCCGCACGAAGTCTCTCCGGCTCGTCGCCGCGGTGGCCCTGGCGGTCCTGGGGATTGCCCTGCTTCTCGTGGCCCGGCTCGTCAACGTGGCGGACGATCCGCAGCTCGCCCGTCAGATCGGCTGGAATCTGCTGTTCATCGCCCTCTCGGCCGGCATCCTCGCCGCCGGCGCCGCCTTCTGGGTGGTGCGGCGGATCACCCTCCCCCTGCGGCGGCTCTCCGAGACCATGTCCCGGATGGCGCGGACGGGGGAGCTCCAGAGCGGCTTCCCGACCGCCGGGGGCGGTGGCGAGGTCCAGCTCATCGAGGAGACCTTCCGGGGGCTGGTCGCCTCGCTGGAGGAGTCCCAGCGCGCCCGCGAGCGCTCGTACGTCGAGGCCGTCGGCGCGGTGGTGACCGCGGCGGACGCCCGCGACCACGAGACGAGCGGCCACTCCTTCCGCGTCGCGCTCTACGCCGTGGCTCTGGGTAAAGCGATGGGCCTGCACGGCGAGCAGCTCAAGGCGATCGAGTGGGGGGCCCTCCTCCACGACGTCGGCAAGATGGTCGTGCCGGATGAGATCCTGCGCAAGATGGGACCGCTCACCGACGAGGAGTGGCACATCATGAAGCAGCACCCCACCTGGGGGTTCGACATGCTGGCCGAGGTGAGCTTCCTGCAGCCGGCATCGCTCGATATCATCTACAGCCATCACGAGCGGTGGGACGGCCAGGGTTATCCGCGCGGCATCGCCGGGGAGGCGGTGCCGCTGAGCGCCCGCATCTTCGCCGCGGTCGACACCTACGACGCCATCACCTCCGACCGCCCCTACCGGCGGGCGCGCCCCCACCAGGCCGCCGTCGCCGAGCTGCAGCGGGTGGCCGGCCAGCAGCTCGACCCGATGGTCGTCGAGGCCTTCCGCCAGCTCCCGGAGGTCGAGCTGCGCCGCCTGCGCGAGCTGTGCAAGCGCGTCCACCCGGGGCTGAGCCTGCCGGCGGACCTGCTCAACTCGCTTGCCGAACCGGAGCAGACTGCCGATTTTGGATTTTAGATTTTGGATTTTGGATTGAAGAGGTGAGAATCGGGGCCGATGAGGGTCCTGCATCCCGAGCTCTCCGCCGAGGAGCGCGCGCGCTTCTTCCAGGAGGGGATCGAGCTCTTCAATCAGGGGCGGTTCTTCGACGCCCATGAGGCCTGGGAGGAGATCTGGCGTTCCACGACGCCGGAGCCCAGGGATCTCTTTCAGGGCCTGATCCAGGTCGCCGCCGCCCTGCATCAATTTCTAGATCTGAACCGAATCGACGGCCCACGCCGGACCCTCGCCAAGGCGCGGCGGCACCTGGAACCCTATGAGCCCGCCGCGCTGGGGATCGATATCGCGGATCTGCTGGAACAGGTGGGCCGGTGGGAGACGTGGCTGGAGCGGCCGGAAGGAGAGCCGCCGGCTACGCCCACCCTCAATCCAAAATCCAAAATCTAAAATCCAAAATCAAGGAATTCCATACCGGCGCCGTTTCTCCCACAGCGCCTTACGGCTGATGCCGAGGAGCTCCGCCGCCTTCCCCTGGTGGCCGCGGGTGTAGGCGAGGGCATTCTTGATCTGCTCCTTTTCCACCTCGACGAGCGGCCGGGGGCGCGATTCGAGCAGTCCCTCGGGCTGCGGTGGATCGACCGGTCCCCCTTCCTCCCCTCCTTCGAGGAGAACCAAGCCGCGCTCGAGCGTGTTGCGGAGCTGCCGGAGGTTGCCCGGCCAGGGGTGCTCCAGCATCCAGGCGCGGGCGCGGGGGGCTAGCGTGGGGGCGCGGACGCCGAAGCGCTCGCCGAGGTCGGCCAGGAGGTGGTCGAGGATCGCGGGCAGATCCGCGCGCCGCTCGCGCAGCGGCGGGACCCGGAAGGCGAGGACCTCCAGGCGATAGAAGAGGTCGGGGCGGAAGGTCTCGCGGGCGACGCGCCGGGGGAGGTCCTCCGAGCCGATGGCAATGAAGCGGACGTCTGCTCCGGTCTCGGCGCCGCTCAGCGGGGCGTAGCGGCGCTCCGCGACCAGCCGCAGCAGCTTCGGCTGTGACGGCAGCGGCAGCTCCTCGACGTGGTCGAGGACGAGCGTTCCCCCTTCGGCCCGCGCCACCCGCCCGGCGCTCGCCTGCTCGGCGCCGGTGAAGGCGCCCGCCCGGTAGCCGAAGAACTCGCTCTCGAACAGCGTGCTGGGAATCGCTCCGGGATCGACCTCGATCAGCGGCCCCGCGGCGCGCGGGCTGGCGCCGTGGAGAGCGCGGGCGAGGGTCGAGCGGCCGCTCCCCGGCTCGCCGAGGATCAGCACCGGCGCCTCGGTGGAGGCGGCGCGGTCGACCCCGCGCAGGCAGTCGGCCAGAGCGGGAAAATCTTGCAGCAGACGGGAGAGGGAGAGGGGAGACTCCGCGCTCACGCGCGGAATCCGGCCGTCGCGTCGGGCGCGTCCCCCCACAGCCGTTCCAGCGCGTAGAAGCGGCGCTGCTCTTCCTGGAAGACGTGGACGACGAGATCGCCGTAGTCGATCAGCACCCACTGGGCGCGGTTGTAGCCTTCGACGTGGAGGGGGCGCACGCGGCGCTCCCGGAGCCTCTCCTGCACGGCGTCGGCGATCGCCTGCACCTGGCGCTCGCTGGTGCCGCTGCAGATGAGGAAGTAGTCGGTGAAGTCCGTGATCTTCTCCAGTTGCAGGACCTTGAGGTCCACGGCCTTGCGGTCGTCGGCGGCGGAGACGGCCTCGCGAACTCTTTCCAGGGTATCGAGGGGTTGGGTGACGGGTTCTGGATTCATCGGTAGAGGTCGTACTTTTGCAGGTATCGTACCACCAAGTCTGGGACCGCCCCCTCGGGAAGGGGGAGGCCGGCGGCGAGCAGCTCCCGCAGGCGAGTCGAGGAGACGTCGACCGGCGGCTGCTGGTGGAGCAGCAGGGCCTTGCCGGTGCGCGCCCACTCGGCCACCTCGGGGTGGAGGGGGACGGTTTCGAGGTCCCACCCGGGACGGGTCAGAACCACCAGTTGGGCGGCTTCGGGGATCTCCCGGAAGCGGACCCAGTGGTGGAGGTCGGCGAACGAATCGCCGCCGATCAGCAGGAAGAGCCCGGCGTCGGTCATCTCGCGCCGGAAGTGCTCCAGCGTCTCGATCGTATACGCCGGCCGGTCGAGGGTCAGCTCGTGCGGCGAGGCGTAAAACCCCTCCTCGCCGAGCAGCGCCAGCTCCACCATGGCGTAGCGGGCGAGAGCCGGCGCCAGGGCCCGGCCCGGCTTGTGCGGGGGTCGCGCGGTCGGCAGGTAGATCACCCGGTCGAGCCCGAGCGCGGCCTTGGCGGCGCGGACGGGATCGAGGTGACCGTGGTGGATCGGGTCGAAGCTGCCGCCGAAGAGACCGACCTTCATGAGCTCTTTCAGAGCCGCTTGGAGAGGTCGGCGATCAAACCGGAGATCCCATCGTGCGTGGCCGAGCTGATCTCGCGATAGGGCACGCCCCGCTCCTTGGCCGCCCGGCGCAGCTCCTCCTGGCGCTCGGGGATCGCCGCGTCGAGCTTGCTGCCGACGATCAGCCGCGGGCGTTCCATGAGCTCGGCGTTGAACGCCGTCAGCTCCTGCTCGACGATCCTCAGGTCCTCGGCGGCGCTCCCCTCGAAGCTCGAGAGGTCGACCAGGTGGAGCAGCACCCGGCAGCGCTCGACGTGGCGGAGGAACTGGATGCCCAGGCCCGCCCCCTGCGCCGCGCCGGCGATCAGGCCGGGCAGGTCGGCGATCACGAAAGGCTCGGAGAGCGGCCCCTCGGCGACCACGCCGAGCTGGGGGACGAGGGTGGTGAACGGGTAGTCGGCGATTTTCGGCCGGGCGTGGGAGAGGCGGGAGAGTAGCGTGGATTTGCCGGCGTTGGGGAGGCCGACCACGCCGACGTCAGCGATGAGTCGGAGTTCCATGTGGAGGTTTCGGATCTGACCTTTTTGTCCGGGCTCGGCGAACTCCGGAACTTGGCGGACGGAGTTCACGAAATTGATGTTACCCTTGCCGCCGCGGCCGCCTTTGGCGACGCAAACTTTTGTGCCGGGCTCTTTGAGGTCGGCGATGAGGAGCCCAGAGGTGGCGTCGTAGAGGATGGTGCCGGGGGGGACGCGGATGGTGATGTCAGTGCCATCAGCGCCGGCCTTTTTTTTGCCGAGGCCGGGTTCGCCGGGTTTGGCGCGCCAGTGGTGGCGTCCGACCATGTCGAGGAGGGTGTCGACGCCGGGGGTGGCCTGGATATAGACGTCGCCCCCATCGCCGCCGTCGCCGCCATCGGGACCGCCCTGGGGGATATATTTCTCTTTGCGAAAGGAGACGCATCCGCGGCCGCCATCGCCGCCGAAGGCTTGAATATCTGCTTGGTCAACGAACATGAAGGGACTCCTTGGGAGGGGAAGGATGAAGATCCCTCCGA
>JBDSHF010000224.1:0-27690 GCA_039918595.1 Thermoanaerobaculia bacterium | reverse complement strand
GCTGGTGCGCGAGATGGGGGAGCTCGATGCGGCCTTCATCGAGGGGCGGCCTTCCCCGCTGGCCGCTCTCCCGGTGCAGTACGCCGACTACGCGCGGTGGCAGCGCGAGTCGTTGACCGGCGAGGTGCTGGCGGCCCAGCTCGCCTATTGGCGGGAGCGGCTGGGCTTCGACCCGCCGGTGCTCGACCTGCCGACCGATCGGCCGCGCCCGCTCGCCGAGTCGTACCTCGGCGCCCGGCGGTCGCTCGACCTGCCGGCCGGGATCGGCGACGCTCTCTCGGCCCTCGGGCGCGAGCACGGGAGCACCCTGTTCATGGTCGTCCTGGCGGCGTTCCAGTCGCTCCTGCGCTGGTGGACGGGACAGGACGACCTGACCGTGGGCTCGCCGGTGGCCGGCCGCACCCGCGCCGAGGTCGAGGGGCTGGCCGGGCTCTTCATCAATACGCTGGCGCTGCGCGCCGACCTGTCGGGCGATCCGTCCTTCGCGGTGCTCCTCGCCCAGGTGCGGGAGACGGCGCTCGGCGCCTACGCCCACCAGGACGTCCCCTTCGAGAAGCTCGTCGAGGAGCTGTCGCCCGAGCGCAGCCTGAGCCACTCGCCAATTTTCCAGGTGATGCTGACCTACCTCAACGTGCCGCGCGAGGAGTTCGCCGCCGAGGGGCTGAAGATGACGCCGATGGGCGTCGCCAGCGGTACCTCGAAGTTCGATCTCACCCTCTCCGTGCGGATCGACGGCGAGCGGACGATCCTGGACCTTGAGCACAGCACCGAGCTGTTCGATCCCGCCACCATCGGCCGGATGTCCGGGCACCTCGTCCGCCTGCTCGAAAGCGCGCTCGCCGAGCCCGGCCGGCGCGTCGCCGAGCTGCCGCTGCTCGGCCTCGGGGAGGAGCGGCAGCTGCTCGAATGGAACTCCACGGCGGCGGCCTATCCTGTGGAGCCCTGCCTGCACGAGCTGATCGAGGCGCAGGTGGAGCGCGCGCCCGAGCGGGTGGCGGTGACGAGCGACGGCCGGACCCTGACCTACCGCGAGCTGGGCTCCGCCGCCGACCGGCTGGCGCTACGGCTGCGCGAGGCCGGGGTGGGGGCGGAGAGCGTTGTCGGCGTGCTCGCCGAGCGCTCTCTGGAGATGGTGGTGGGCCTGCTGGCGGTGCTCAAGGCCGGCGGCGCCTACCTGCCGCTCGACCCGGAGTACCCGGCGGAGCGGCTGGCCTTCATGATCGCCGACTCCCGGATGCCGGTGCTGCTCGCCCAGGAACGGCTGCTGGCGCGGCTGCCGGAGCACGGCGGGCGGGTGCTGCCGCTCGAGGACGCGGCGGAGCCCGGGGAGGAGGTCGCGCGGCCGGACGCGGAGACGGGAGCCGGGGCGGGGAGCCTGGCCTACGTGATCTACACCTCCGGCTCGACCGGCCGCCCCAAGGGGACGATGAACAGCCACCGGGGGATTGTCAACCGGCTGCTCTGGATGCAGGAGCGCTACGGCCTCGGCGCCGACGACCGGGTGCTGCAGAAGACCCCCTACAGCTTCGACGTCTCGGCGTGGGAGCTCTTCTGGCCCCTGCTCACCGGCGCCCGGCTGGTGATGGCCCGTCCCGGCGGGCACCAGGAGCCGGACTACCTGGCGCGGACGATTCCGGAGGAGGGGATCACCACGATGCACTTCGTCCCCTCGCTGCTGCGGATTTTCCTGGAAACCCCGGGTATCGAGCGGTGCGCGGCCTCTCTCCGGCTCGTGGTGTGCAGCGGCGAGGCGCTGCCACTGGAGCTCGAACGGCGTTTCTTCGAGCGCCTGCCGGGGGTTGAGCTGCACAACCTGTATGGCCCCACCGAGGCGGCGGTCGACGTCACCTTCTGGGCCTGCCAGCCGGACGACCCGCGCGGCCTCGTGCCGATCGGCCGGCCGGTGGCCAACACGCGCATCCACGTCGTCGACCGCGAGCTGCGGCCGCTGCCGGTGGGAGTGCCGGGGGAGCTGCTGATCGGCGGCATCCAGGTGGGGCGCGGCTACCTGGCGCGGCCAGACCTGACGGCGGAGCGCTTCATCCCCGATCCGCTGTCGGGGGAGGCCGGGGCGCGGCTCTACCGCACCGGCGACCTGGCGCGCCTGCTCGCCGACGGCGCCGCCGACTTCCTGGGGCGGATCGACCACCAGGTCAAGCTGCGCGGCCTGCGTATCGAGCTGGGGGAGATCGAGGCGGCGCTCTCCCGTCACCCCGAGGTCGCGCAGGCGGTCGTGGTGGTGCGCGAGGACACGCCGGGCAACGCGCTGCTGACCGCCTACTACGTGCCTACGGGAGAGGCGGCGCCGGGCGCCGCCGACCTGCGGGCGGCGCTGCGGGCGGAGCTGCCGGAGTACATGGTCCCAGCCTGGTTCGTGCCCCTGTCCGGGCTGCCGCTCACCTCCAGCGGCAAGGTGGACCGCAAGGCCCTGCCGGCGCCGGAGGGGGGGCGCGCGGGCGGCCGCGAGTTCGTGCCGCCCCAGGGTCCGGTGCAGGAGAGGCTGGCGGCGATCTGGGCGGAGGTCCTCCGCGTCGAGCGGGTGGGCGCCCACGACAACTTCTTCGAGCTGGGAGGGCACTCGCTGCTCGCCACCCAGGTCCTTTCACGGGTCCGGGAGGCATTCGACGTCGAGCTCCCCCTGCGCGTGATCTTCGATATTTCGACGGTGGCCGGCATCGCTGAGGCCGTCATGCAGAAAGAGCTGGAACGGGCCGACGATGAGCTGTTGGCCAGGTTGCTGAGCGAGCTGGAGAGCGAGCCGGCGCAAGGAGAGATTTGAGATGACCGACACCGAGATCGCCAAGCGCATCGCCGGGCTGCCGCTCGAGAAGCGAGCCCTCCTCTTCCAGCAACTGCAGAAGCAGCGGGGGAAGGAGCAGACCGGCGAGCCCCAGCGCATCCCGCGCCAGGAGCGCGACCGAGAGACCTACCCGCTCTCCTTCGCCCAGCAGCGCCTCTGGTTCCTCAACAACTTCGAGCCGGAGAGCCCGGAGTACAACATTCCGCAGGCCTTCCGGATCGATGGCGAGCTCGACCCGGAGGTGATGCAGAGGGCGCTGCGCGAGCTGGTGCGCCGCCACGAGGCGCTGCGCACCACGTTCCGCTCGATCGAGGGGGAGCCGGCGCAGGTCATCGCCCAGGTGGTGGACATGGAGGTGCCGTACACCGACGCTCGCCCGCGGGTGAGCGATCCGGCGGACGCCTGGGGGGAGGCCCTGCGTCTCGCCGCCGCCGACGCTCGCGAGCCGTTCGACCTGACGCTCGGGCCGCTGATGCGCGCCCGCCTCTACCAGACCGGTGAGCGCGAGTACCTGCTCTACTACAACGTCCACCACGTCGCCTACGACGGCTGGTCGATGGGCATCTTCGCGCGCGAGCTGGCGGCGATCTACGACGCCTTTGCCGCCGGGCTCCCCTCGCCGCTGCCCGAGCTGCCGGTGCAGTACCTCGACTTCGCCATCTGGCAGCGCCAGTGGCTCTCCGGCGAGGTGCTCGAGACCCAGCTCTCCTACTGGCGGCGGCAGCTCGCCTCGGTGCCGCCGCTGGAGCTGCCGACCGACCGGCCGCGCCCGGCGGTGCGCACCCACAACGGCGCCGCGGCGCCGCTGGCGTTCGCGGACGACCTGCAGCGCGATCTCAAGAGCTTCGCCCAGCGCGAGGGCTCGACCCTGTTCATCGTGCTGATGGCGGCCTTCAAGGCCCTCCTGCACCACTGGACCACCCAGGAGGACATCTCCGTCGGCACGCTGATCGCCAACCGGCGGCGGCCGGAGGTCGAGGCGATGGTCGGCTTCTTCGCCAACAGTCTGGTGATGCGCAGCGACCTGGCGGGCGACCCCACCTTCCGCGAGCTGCTGCGCCGCGAGCGCGAGGTCTCGCTCGACGCCTACGCCCACCAGGACGTCCCCTTCGAGAAGCTGGTGGAGGAGCTCAACCCACCGCGCGACATGGCGCGCACGCCGCTCTTCCAGGTGATGCTGATCCTGCTCAACGCGCCGGGCGAGGCGCTCGACCTGCCTGGCCTCAAGCTGCGGCCGATCGCGATCGACAGCCGCACTTCCAAGATGGAGCTCACCGTCTATCTGACCGATTCGGCGCGCGGCCTCGAGGGGTTCGTCGAATACAACCTCGACCTCTTCGACCGCTCCACAGTGGAGCGTCTGATCGACCACTACATGCACGTGCTGGCAGCGGTGGTCGCCAACCCCGAGGTGCGCCTCTCCGGGCTGCCCCTGCTCTCCGCCGGCGAGCGCCGCCAGGTGCTCCTCGACTGGAACGCCACCGCGGCCGAGATCCCCGCCACCACGCTCCACGGCTGGATCGAGGAGCAGGTGCGGCGGGCGCCCGAAGCCCTCGCGGTCGAGTTCGAGTCCAGCCGCCTGACCTACGGCGAGCTCGACGGGCAGGCCAACCGCCTGGCCCGCCACCTGCGCGGGCTCGGCGTCGGTCCGGAGGTCCTGGTGGGGCTCGCCATGGAGCGCTCGCTGGCCATGCTGGTGGGCGTGCTCGCGGTGCTCAAGGCCGGGGGCGGTTACGTGCCGCTCGATCCCGAGTACCCGAAGGAGCGGCTGGCGCAGATGATCGAGGACTCGCGGATCCCGGTGCTGCTCACCCAGGAGATGCTGATCGGCCGGCTGCCGCCGCACCAGGCGCGGATCGTCGCGGTCGACCGCGACGCCGCCGAGATCGCCGCCGGCAGCGCCGAGCCGTTCGACGGCGGCGTCGGCCCCGCCAACCTCGCCTATGTGATCTACACCTCCGGCTCGACCGGACGGCCCAAGGGGGTGCAGATCGCCCATTCGGCGGTGGTCAACTTCCTGAATTCGATGCGTCAGAAGCCGGGGATGACCTCCGGGGACACCCTCCTCGCCGTCACCACCCTCTCCTTCGACATCGCCGGGCTCGAGCTCTACCTGCCGCTGGTCTGCGGCGCGCGGCTGCTGCTGGTCTCGCGCGAGACCACCCAGGCGGGCGAGAAGCTGAAGGAGGTCCTGGAGAACCGGGGGGTCACCTTCATGCAGGCCACCCCCGCCACCTGGCGCCTCCTGTTGGCGGCCGGGTGGCTGGGCGATCGCGACCTCAGGATCCTCTGCGGCGGTGAGGCCCTGCCGCGCGACCTCGCCAGCCAGCTCCTGGGGGTCTGCGGCTCGCTGTGGAACGTCTACGGTCCCACCGAGGCGACCATCTGGTCCACCCTCGACCAGGTCACCTCCTCGGGACCAATCACCATCGGCCGGCCGCTCGACAACACCGACATCTACCTGGTCTCGCGCCAGCTCAATCCGGTACCCGTCGGCGTTCCCGGCGAGTTGCTGATCGGCGGCGCCGGGCTCTCGCGCGGCTACCGCGACCGGCCGGACCTTGCCGCCGAGCGGTTCATTCCCCACCCCTTCGCCGAGTTGCGCGAGCCGGGAGCCCGCGTCTACCGCACCGGCGACCTCGCCCGCCATCTCGCCGACGGCCGCATCGAGTTCCTCGGCCGCATCGACCACCAGGTCAAGGTCCGCGGCTTTCGTATCGAGCTGGGGGACATCGAGGCCGCCCTCGAGGGGCATCCGGCGATCGCCCAGGCGGTGGTGGTGGCCCGCGAGGACTCGCCCGGCGGCAAGCAGCTCGCGGCCTACCTGGCGACCGCCGCCGGCGCCGGGAAACCCGGGGTCTCCGACCTGCGCGCCTTCCTCAAGGAGAAGCTGCCGGAGTACATGGTGCCGGCGCTCTTCACCTTCCTCGACGCGATGCCGCTGACCCCCAACGGCAAGGTCGACCGCCGCGCCCTGCCGGCGCCCGACCGCGCCGCGGCCGCTCGCGAGTACATGGCGCCGCGCGACGAGAAGGAGCAGTTTTTCTGCGAGCTCTGGCAGGAGCTCCTCGGCCTCGAGCGGGTAGGCGCCAAAGACGACTTCTTCGAGCTCGGCGGCGACTCGCTGCTGGTCATCCGCGTGGTGACCAGGGCGAACAAGGCCGCCCTGGGGATCACCACCAAGCAGGCCTTCCAGAATCGCACCATCGCCGAGCTGGCGGCGGTCGCCGGCACGGTGGAGATCCTGGCCGACCAGGGGGAGGTCACCGGCCCTCTCCCCTGGATGCCGGCGCAGCTCCACTTCCTGGCCCAGCATCACCCCAAGCCCGACTTCCACACCCTCGGCATGCTGTTCGAGCCCAAGGACGGCGACCTCCAGGTGCCGCTCTTCGAGCGCGCGATGGCGCACGTGATGCGGCACCACGACCATCTGCGGGTGCGCCTTGTGGAGGAGGGGACGGGCCGCCACCTCACGCTCGAT
Organism: Thermoanaerobaculia bacterium; assembly: GCA_039918595.1. Classification (GTDB taxonomy): domain Bacteria; phylum Acidobacteriota; class Thermoanaerobaculia; order Multivoradales; family UBA5704; genus DATARR01. Next base: position 21,409 of record JBDSHF010000224.1, on the reverse strand, counting down.
CCGCCGGAGATGCCGATCAACGTGCTGCGCGTCGACCTCTCCGGTCTGGCGGAGGAGCGGCACCAGCCGGTGATGTCCGCCGCCATCCGTCAACTGGTCACCAGTTGCGAGATGACGGCGGGAAACCTGGTGCGCACCGCCCTCTTCGATTGGGAGCCGGGCAAGGTGCGCGCCTTCCACATCGTGGCGCACTACATGGCCGCGGACATCAACTCGTGGCCGATCTTCCTCGACGACCTCGACGCCGCCTACCGCCAGATCGAGGCGGGGGAGCCGGTTGCCGTCTCCCGCAAGACGACCGCGGCGCGCCAGTGGGCGGAGCGGATGGCCGAGCGCGCCAAGCCGGGCGGCATGCCGCAGCAGGAGCTGGACTACTGGCTGGCGCAGGCGCCGCTCAATCCGCCGCGTTTCCCCATCGACCACAACGAGGGGCCGAACGACTGGATCTCGGCGCGCGTCGAGCCGGGCGAGCTGGACGTCGAGGAGACCCGTCTCCTGCTGCAGCAGGTGCCGCGCTTCCTGGGAGTGCAGATTGACGCCATCCTGGTGGCCGCCGTGCTCTCCGCCTTCGAGAGCTGGACCGGCTCGCGCTCGCTGCCCGTCTACATGCTCGGCCACGGGCGGGAGGCGCTGTACGACGACATGGATCTCACCCGCACCACCGGCTGGTTCAACACCATCTATCCGGTGCTGCTCGACATGGGGCCCGATCCGGACCCGATCGCCAGCGCCCGCGAGCTCAACCGCCAGCTCCGCCGGGTTCCGCACAGCGGCATGGGGTTCGGCATCCTGCGCTACCTGAGCAGCGATCCGGACACCGTGGCGCACATGAACGCGGCGCTGGAGCCGCAGGTGTTCTTCAACTATTTCGGACCGGACAGCTCCAAGGAGCTCGGCCGCCTCCGGAAGCTCCAGGTCTTCGGTGGCTTCCACCTCGACCGCAGCGCCCGGCGGCTCTGCCCGCTGACCGTCGGCATTCCGGTCGTCAACGACAAGCTGGTCGTCAAGTGGGAGTACAACACCAATCTCCACCAGCCGGAGACGATCCAACCCCTGGCGCAACGCAGTTGTGAGATGCTGCGCTGGTTCATCAACGAGTACCGAACCCGCGGCTCCGGAGCCGCCTCCTCCTAAGAATGAATTCTTTTCAGGAGACCGCCAGGGCGGCTCCCCAAGCAAGGGAAAGACATGTCTGAAAAACGGCAGAATGGTTTCAAAACGTTCCTCGTCATCTGGGTCGGCCAGTTCGTCTCGCTGCTGGGCTCCGGCCTGACCAGTTTCGCGCTCAGCATCTGGGTGCTGCGGCACACGCAGTCGGTCACCCAGTACACGCTGACGATCGTCTTCGCGGGCCTGCCCGGCATCCTCATCGCGCCGTTGGCCGGCGCCTTGGTCGACCGCTGGAGCCGTAAATGGGTGCTGTTCTTCTGTACCCTGGGGTCCGCCCTCACCGTTCTGGTCTACGCCTATCTGCTGTCGACCGGCCAGCTCCAGGTCTGGCACATCTACTGCGGCGTCTTCTTCAACTCGATCCTCGCCACCTTTCAGTGGCCGGCGTACGTCGCCGCGATCACCATGCTGGTCGAGCCCAAGGACTACGGACGGGTCAACGGCATCATCGAGTTCGGCCAGGCGACCACCACCATTGCCGCTCCCGCCGTCGCCGGCTTCCTGATGTACCTGATGGGCGGCGCCAATCACAGCCTCGGAATGCAACGCATCCTGATCGTCGACTTCGTCACCTTCATGGTCGCCGCTCTGGCGCTGCTGATCGTGACCGTGCCGCGGCCGGAGGAGAGCGAGGAGTCCAAGCGCGCCAAGGGGTCGATCTGGAAAGAGGCCGCCTTCGGCTGGACCTTCATCCGCGAGCGCAAGGGGCTGCTGCAACTGCTCCTGCTTTTCGCCGTGTTCAACTTGGTGGTGGCGATGTGCGGCGTCGCCGTGATGCCGATGGTCCTCGGCTTCGCCAACGAGGCGGCGGTGGGCACCATCATGTCGCTGGTCGGCGTCGGCATGCTCATCGGCGGTCTGATCATGACCTGGACGGGTGGCCCGAAGCCGCGCATCTACGGTTTGCTCGGCGGTTGGGCCCTGATCAGCATCTGCTTCGTGCTCGTCGGAGTGCGTCCCAACATCTGGCTGGTGGGCGCCGGCGTCCTGCTCTGGTACGTGGCCGTCCCGATCATCAACGCCTCCAGCCAGGCGATCTGGCAGAGCAAGACCCCGCACGACGTGCAGGGACGCGTCTTCGCCGTGCGCCGCATGATCGCCCAGTTCACGGTGCCGATCGGCGATTTCTCCGCCGGTCCGCTGGCCGACAAGCTCTTCAACCCGGCGATGATGCCGGGCGGCGCGCTCGCCGGCAGCGCCGGTCAGGTCATCGGCGTCGGGCCGGGACGCGGCATCGCCTTGATGCTGATGACCATGGCCATCTTCCCGGCGCTGACCGCTCTGGTCGGCATCCTCAATCCGCGCATCCGCAACATCGAGACCGAGCTCCCGGACGTCGTGCGGAAGGCGGCCCCGGCCCCCGAGCCTGAGCCCGAGGAGGCCTCCGGAACCGCGGCGGGAGCCACCGCGGAAGCCTGAGCGAACGAGGGCGGCGCCCGCCGCCGCCCTTCCCCCGTTTTCCTCGCAGCTTCGACCAGGCCCATCGGGCCGGATTGAGACGATCGGATCGAGAAGAGAGGTGATGGATGAGTCTGAGATTTCGCTGCTTCCGGGTCCCGGCGGCCGTTTGGCTGGGCCCGTTGCTGTTGTCGATTCTGCCGGCGCTCGCCGCCGCCCAGGAGAAGCCGTCCCTGCCGGCGGAAGTCAACCAGGAAAGGCCAGTTCCGCCGCCGCAGACCACGGCCTCGACCCCGCTGCGTCAGTTCGAGGTCACGCGCGCCGGCACGGCGATCAAAATCGACGGCGTGCTCGATGAGGACGCCTGGAAGACCGCCGCGGTGGTCGATCTGCCCTATGAGTGGTTCCCGGGCGACAACACGACGCCGCCGGTCAAGACCGAGGCGCTGATCACCTACGACGGCGAGAACCTTTACGTCGCCTTCCGCTGCCAGGACCCCGACCCCAAGTCGATCCGCGCCCATCTGATGGACCGCGACGCGCTCGCCACCTTCGTCCAGGACGATCACGTCGGCTTCAGCATCGATACCTTCAACGACGAGCGGCGCGCCTTCCAGTTCCGCGTCAACCCGCTCGGCGTGCAGGTCGACGGCGTGTTCAGCGAGATCGACGGGGCCGAGGACTTCTCCTGGGATTCCATCTGGAACGCCGCCGGAAGGCCCACCGCCGACGGCTGGGTGGCGGAGATTGCCATCCCCTTCCGCCAGATCCGTTTCCCGCGCACCACGGCGCCCCAGACCTGGGGCTTCGACCTGTTCCGCAACTACCCCCGCAACGTCCGGCACCGGATCTCCTCGCGCTTCACCGACCGCGCCAAAGACTGCACCCTTTGTCAGGAGAACAAGGTCACCGGCTTCCAGGGGATCGCGCCCGGCCGCAACCTGGAGCTCGATCCGACGCTGACCGGCCTGCGCAGCGAAACCCTCGACTCCTTCCCGGACGGACATCTAAGGAAGGACAGGTCCAAGCTCGATCCGGGCCTCACCGCGCGCTGGGGGATCACCCCCAACGTCTCGCTCGACGCCACCATCAACCCGGACTTCTCGCAGGTCGAGGCCGATGTGGCGCAACTCGCGATCAACACCCGCTTCGCCCTCTTCTATCCGGAGAAGCGCCCCTTCTTCCTGGAGGGAGCCGACCTTTTTCTCACCCCGCTCCAGGCGGTGTTCACCCGCACCGTGGCCGATCCGGAATATGGCGCCAAGCTGAACGTGAAGGAGGGGACGAACGCCCTCGGTCTGTTCGTTTCCGAGGACAGCCTCAACAATCTGATCATTCCGTCGAACCAGGGGTCGTCGTTCGCGTTCCTGAACGACAATGTCGACAGCGGCGTCTTTCGCTATCGCCGGGACGTGGGGACGCGTTCGGCGCTGGGTGTCCTCTACACCGACCGCGAAGGGCGGGGGGACGACTATCACAACCGGATGGGAGGGCTCGACGGCTTTTTCCGCCTGACCCCGTCGGACACCGTCCGCGTCCAGTATCTGCGGTCGGACACCCACTATCCGCGGGCGATCGCGGAGTCCAACGACCAGTCGCTCAGCGCCTTTCAAGACGACGCGGTGCACCTCCAGTACGACCACTTCGCCCGCAACTGGAAGGGGTATCTCCTCTATCAGGACCTCGGCCCCGAGTTCCGCGCCGACAGCGGCTTCATCCCGCGGGTCGACGTCAAGACCAGCGAGGGGCAGTTCGCGCGCTTCTTCTATGCCGATCGCAAGGATGCCTGGTATTCACAGACCAGCGTCGGCGTCCACGCCCTGCGCACCGAGGATCACCAGGGGAGGCTGACCGACCGGAACCTCGAGCTGTTCGGCACCTATTCCGGTCCCCTGCAGTCGACGCTCGATGCTCATCTCTTCCGCAACAAGACTTTTTATAACGGGACCACCTTCGATCTCGACCAGCAGCTGCTCCGCTTCACGATAAATCCCACGGGAGGGCTCAAGCTCGGCCTCGCCGTCCAACTCGGGGATGACATCGACTTCGACAATACCCGGCCGGCGCGCTCGGTAACGCTGCTCCCCTCGGCGCAGATCCGTCTGGGCCAGCATCTCCAGCTCACCGCGTCTTATGTGGATGAAAGGCTGCGCGTCGACGGCGGCGAGCTCTTCGATGCCCAACTCGCCCAGGCGCGCGTCGTCTATCAGTTCAACGTCCGCACCTTCGTACGCGCGATCGTTCAGTACCAGGACATCTCGCGCGACCCCGGCCTCTACAATTTCAGGGTCGACAGCCGGGATACGGACCTGTTCGGGCAGCTCCTCTTCGCGTACAAGATCAACCCGCAAACGGTACTGTTCACCGGCTACACCGATTCGCGGTTCGGTCAGTTCAGGATTCCCCTCACCCAGACCGACCGGACGTTCTTCCTCAAGATCGGTTACGCGTTTCTCTACTGAGGCGAGCGAGACGGCCCGCGGGATCCCCGGCGCGGGGGATCCGCGGGCTCATCCGCTCAACGGCGGCCGGGACGGCCGTATGTCTGATTCGCTTCCGTCGCGGCGTCCTGCAGGATCCTGGCGAGAGCCGCCGGCACCTCGACGACGTGCCCGTTGGAGAGCGTGAGCCGGGCCGGCAGATTCTGGGGCGCCCGCCCATAGAGCATGCCGTAGATCGACAGCGCCGCGGTGTAGGAGCCGGTGGCCGACGGATGAAAATCATCGAAGGAGTAGAGCGGCGCATCGGGAGCCCGCCGCCAGGCCGCTCGCCAGGCTTCACCCGCCGGGATGAACATCCCGCGCACGTCGGCCGCCGCCAGCGAGTAGGAGTCGCGCACCGCGTCGAAGTAGGCGCTCCGTGAGAGCTCGGGCCAGACCATGAAGAACGCCGGCTTGCCGCCGGCCTGGCGGATCAGCGGCGCGAACTTTTTGGCGGAGCCCCGCAGCTCCACGCGGCTCTCGGGCAGCGAGGAGGGGCCGTGCTGCAGCACGACGACATTCCACCGCCGGCTCTCGATCGCGCGGCGGGCGCTGCCTTCCTGCAGGTGGTCGTCCAGGCTGAAGCCGCCGAAAGCGACCATTTCCACGTAGAGGTCCCGGCCGGCCGCCTTGGCGAGCGCCTGGACGATGAGGGGGAGCTCGTTGCTGTAGGTCAGGCTGTTGCCGATGAACAGGACTTGCATGAGGCCTCCACGGGGGGGAGCCTTGAGCTCCTGAGCTTCGGATTTGCCGGCTGTGCCGACGAGGAGGGAGAGGATGATCGCGAGCCGCGAAGCGGCACCCGCGATGGAGAGCCGGTTGCTGCGAATCGTCACGTGGAGTTCTCCTATGGGGTCTCGCCAGCGGCCGGGGTTAGCGCCGGCCGTACTGTGCGTTGGCCTCGGTGGCGGCCTCCTGCAGAAGCGGCGCGAGCTCCGCCGGCACCTGGGCATGGGCCCCGTTGCGGAGGCGGACGCGCTCCGGCAGACCCACCAGCGGCCGGTCGTAGAGCATGCCGAAGATCGACAGCGCGACGGTGAACGATCCGATCGGGGACGGATGGACGCCGTCCCGCCGGAACAGCGTAACTTTCGGATCCCGCCGCCAGACCGCCTGCCAGGCCTCGCCGGCGGGGAGGAGCATGCCGTTCACATCCGCGGCGGCGCGCTCGTAGGACGTGCGGACCTCGTCGAAGAAGGCGAGGCGGTCCGCGCTCGGCCAGACCATGTAGAGAGCCGGCCGCGCCCCGACCTTCCGGATCGGCTCGGCGAACCGCCGGGTGAACTCCCGCAGGTTGGCGCGGCTCTCCGGCAGCGACGAGGGACCCTGCTGCAGCACCACGAAGTCCCAGCGCCCCTCGCGGATCCTGGTCCGCGCCTCCCCCTTGTTCCAGTGATCCTCGAGGCTGGCGCCGCCGCGGCCGACCACCGCGACGTCGAGCGTCTCGCCCACGGATTGCGCCAGCGCCTGCACGAGAAAGGGCATGTCGTTGGCGTAGGTCAGGCTGCTGCCGAGGAACAGGGCGCGCCGGCCCCCGGCGGGAGCCTCGGAATTGGCGCCCTGGGGATCGGAGACCAGACGGGCTCTGCGGCGTGGCGAATGCAAGTCTCGTCTTCCCTACAGGATGATCCGGGAGGCCGCGGTGGCCCGGCCCGCGCGCGACTTGCGCAGGTCGCGCGTGATGTTCATCCGCTTGAACCAGCGGTCGTGCCCGTCGTACCGCGCCTTGAAAGAGCGGCGGCCGTGCACCGCCTTCCGGTTGTCGACGAAGCAGATCTCTCCGGGCTGGAGGACGAGGTCGGCGATCCGGGCGTCGAGCGCTTCGACCAGCGCCTCGAACGCCCGCTGGGCCCGCGGATTGTCCTTCACCGGGTCCATGAAATAGGGGTCGATCCGGATGTACGGCGAGCGGGGATCTCCCGACAGGATGGGCATTTTCTCCGGCTCGTTGAACATCTTCTGGATTCTGTCATAAAGGTGGCCGTCGCCGTTCTCGTCGACGTGCCCGGCATTCTCCGGGCGGTGCGAGTTGTCGGGCCGGATGGTGTAGTGCGGCTCGAACAGCGCCCGCCAGTCCTCGGGATCGAGATTCAGATTCTCGAGCGAGGCGAAGGTGGTCGGCACCTGGTCCGGGTTGCGCAGGAACATCATGGCGAGATAATCGCCGTGCAGGGGGTGGAAGGCGTCCTCGGTGTGCCACCAGATCGTCTGCTCGCTGCCGATGCCGATCTGCTCCTGTTCCATGCCCTTGACCGGCATCACGTCGTGGATGATCCGGCCGCCCTGCTGGGTGCGCCAGCCGATGCATTCGCCGATTATCGCGCTGGTGAGGATCAGCAGATGCTCCTCCTCCAGAGTCGGCTTGCGCTCCTCGGCCGTGATGTCCCAGTGTTCCGGCGTGGGGCCGATCTTATCGTCGTCGACCGGATACCCGGAGAGGATGAAACAGGCTGAATCGGGCTCCGTCAGTTTGAACCGATTGAGCGCGGCGCGCAGACGCCAAGGCATCTGCTGAGCCCACAGGCTGGCCTCCAGAAGGTACTCGGGGTCTTCGGTCGCTTCATACTTTTCGCTGATATTGCGAATCAGCGTCTTCAGGGAAGCTACTTCTTCGTTGGTGAGAACAAACTTCTCCATCGTGATCCTTTCTCGGGCCGCAACCGCTGGCACTCCTGACAGGCAAAGTGCGCGCTGCGGCAAGGACAGGGACACTCGAGAGGCGGCCGGAGGGTATATCGTTCTTGAGCGAGAAATAAATCGATGGAGTGGGGGTGATTTATGGAATACGGCCGGTTTTCAGCCCCGGCCCTGTCCTCTGGAATCGATCCTCGACGTCGGCTGTTGTCCTCTCTGGATCGAAGGAGGGTTTTCCCATGTCCGAGGGGTTGGTTCGAGCCTGTCCGTCCTGCGGCAAAAAGAACCGGGTGCTCTACTCCAAGCTGGGGGAGGAGGCTCGTTGCGGCTCCTGCGGTACGGCGCTGCCGCCTCCCGCCGAGCCGCTGGCGGTGGACCAGGGGGCTTCTCTGACCGCCCTGCTGCGCGAGTCCGCCCTGCCGGTGCTGGTGGATTTCTGGGCCCCCTGGTGTGGCCCCTGCCGCGCGGTGGCACCGGAGATGGCCAAGGTGGCGGAGCGCCACGCCGGCAAGGTGCTGGTGGTGAAGGTCAACACCGACGTCGACCCCAAAGTCGGGGCCGAGCACCGCATCCAGTCGATCCCCACGATGGCCGTCTTCCAGGGGGGGCGCGAGGTGGCCCGCACGATGGGAGCCCGCCCGGCCGCCCAGATCGAGGGGTTCGTCCGCGAGGCGCTGGGAGTGGCTGTCCAGGAGTTGTAAAAAAAACCTGGCTCCGGGCATTTGTCGGCGGCCCCCCTTGTTTGAGAAATCGTTGATGAGAGTGTCGGAGGGCGACAGGACGGCCCATCACTGGTATCCTTTAGTGCCCCTGCGGATCCGGAGATTCCTCCGTACCGTCCTTCCGAGTCCTGGAGACAGGCCGCAGGGCCCCTACTACCGCACATGGAGACAACGGTGACCGAAGAGACCGCACCACGACCCCGGGTCCAATGGCTCAACCTCGTGTTCCTGCTGGGAACCCTTCTTATCGCTCTGGTCGGCACGCCCTGGTACCTGATAAAGGTCGGGCTGGGCTGGCCCGAGGCGCTGACCTTCCTGATCATCTGGCTCCTCGTGGGCCTGTCGGTCACCGCCGGCTATCACCGCCTGTTCTCGCACAAGACTTTCCAGGCGTCGTGGCCCGTGCGCCTGTTCTTCCTCGTCTTCGGTGCCGGCGCGCTGGAGAACTCGGTGCTGAACTGGTGCGCCGACCACCGCGTCCATCACGCCCACGTGGATCACGACCGTGATCCCTACAACATCACCAAGGGGTTCTGGTGGGCGCACATGGGGTGGATCTTCTTCGAGAACGAGCACCCCCCGAAGAGCGTGGTGCGCGACCTGGATGAGGATCCGCTGGTGCGCTGGCAGGATAAGTACTACGCCCTGATCGGCATCGGCGTCGCCCTCGGCATTCCGCTCGCCGTGGGCCTCATGACCGGCCGCGTCCTCGGCTGCCTGCTGATCGGCGGCGTGCTGCGCATCGTGGTCAGCCATCACGGCACCTTCTTCATCAACAGCCTCTGCCACATGGTAGGCACCCGCCCCTACAGCCGCGAGCACAGCGCGCGGGACAGCCCGATCATGGCGGTCCTGGCGTTCGGCGAGGGGTACCACAACTACCACCACAGCTTCCCCTTCGACTACCGCAACGGCGTCAAGGTCTGGCACTTCGACCCCGCCAAGTGGATGATCTGGACGCTCTCGCGGCTCGGCCTCGCCAGCGACCTCCGCCGCGCTCCCGAGGCCGCGGTGCTCAAGGCCAAGATCGAGGTGCAGTTCGAGCACGCCCAGGAGCGGCTGCAGCAGGTGGTGGCCGACTTCCGCGAGCAACACGAGGCCCGGCTGAAAGAGGCCTACGCCTCTCTTCAGACGGCGCTCCACGAACTGATCACGCTCCAGCGCCGGCAGAAGCCGAAGGTGGAAGCCGTCGCGGAAGGGGAGGAAGCGCTGCCCCTCGAGACCCGCGTGGGCCTGACCTACCACGCCCTCGAGCAGGCCCTCTCGGATTGGAAGAAGACCCTGCGGCAGACCAACCGGCTGCCGGTCTCGGCCTGACGAGCGAGTCTCCATGCGAATCCTTTCCTCCGTCGTCCGGCGGTCCTGCGGGGCCGCCGTTCTGCTTTCCCTCCCCCTGATTCCCGCCGGCCACGCCCAAGCCCTGCCGGACGGCGTGCGGGCGACCGCCGCAGCGCTCCACAAGGAGGCGCTCGCTGGCACGCGGGCCTTCGAGATCGTCCGCTCGCTGACCGTCGAGGTGGGGCCGCGCCCCGCGGGCTCCAAGGCCTACGACGCCGCGGTGGCCTGGGGCCTGCGCGAGATGAAGGCCCTCGGCTTCAGCGACGTCCACCCGGAGAAGGCGATCCTGCCGCACTGGGTGCGCGGCGCGGAGTCGGGCGAGATCCTGGCTCCCTATCCGCAGCCGGTCCACCTGGCGGCCCTCGGCGGCAGCGTCGGCACCCCGGAGGCGGGGATCGAGGCGCGGGTGATCGAGGTTCCCTCCCTGGACGCGGCCGCGAAGCTCGATCCCGCCCAGGTGAAAGGGAAGATCGTCTTCTTCAACGTTCCCATGCGGCGGACCAGGGATGCCTCTGGATACGGCGAGGCGGTCCCCGTGCGCGGCGCCGGCGCCACGGCGGCGGCGAAGCTCGGAGCGGTGGCGGTGCTCATCCGTTCGATCGGGACGGATAACAATCGCACCCCGCACACCGGGGCGATGCGCTACACGGACGGGGTCGAGAAGATCCCGGCGGCGGCGCTGTCCAACCCGGACGCCGATCTGCTCGCGGCCGAGGTCGCCTCGGGCAAGCCGGTCACCTTCCGGCTGAAGCTGGGAGCGCACGCCGAGCCTGAGGTGGAGACGGCAAGCGTCGTCGGCGACATCCCGGGTAGAGACAGTTTGACTTCAGACAAGCCGGGGGAGATCGTCCTCCTCGGCTGCCATCTCGACTCCTGGGACCTCGGCACCGGCGCCATCGACGACGGCGCCGGCTGCGCCATCATGATGGAGGCCGCCCGGCGGATCGGGCAGCTCCCGAGGAAGCCGCGGCGGACGATCCGGGTCGTCCTCTTCGCCAACGAGGAGTTCGGCCTCTCGGGCGCGCGGGCCTACGCCGAGGCGCACAAGGACGAGCTCGCCCGTCACGTGATGGCCGGCGAGTCCGACCTCGGCTCCGGCCGGGTCTGGCGGATCACCTCGCGCGTCGACCCCGCGAAGCTCCCGCTGGTCGCCGAGCTCGGCAAGCTGCTGGGGGTGGAGCAGGGGAACAACGAGGCTTCCGGCGGGTCCGACCTCGGCCCGATGTCGCCGGCGCGCGTGCCGATCCTCTCCCTCTCCCAGGACGCCACCACCTATTTCGACGTTCACCACACGGCCAACGACACCCTGGACAAGATCGATCCCAAGGATCTCGACCAGAACGTCGCCGCCTGGGCCGCCGTCGCCTACGCCATCGCCGACCTGCCGGGAGACCTCGGCCGCGCGCCGGCGGGCGAGGGACGGGAGTAGACCGCGGGAGTAGACCTGACCTTGCCCTACACCTACACCAGCTATCTCCGTCTCGACGAGCTGCTCCACCTCCAGACGCCGGCCTCCAGGGAGGCGGCCGAGAGCGAGGAGGAGCACGACGAGATGCTGTTCATCGTCATCCACCAGATCTACGAGCTCTGGTTCAAGCAGGTGCTCCACGAGGTCGAGCTGCTGCGGCGCTCGTTCGATGGCAACGACCGCCCCCTGGTCCTCGCCACCTTGAAGCGCATCCTGACCATCTTCAAGACCCTGGTCTCCCAGGTTGACATCCTGGAGACCATGACCCCGGTCTCCTTCTCCTCGTTCCGCCACCGGCTGGATACGTCGAGCGGCTTCCAGTCCGTCCAGTTCCGGGAGATCGAGGCCGTCCTGGGCCATCGCCGGCCGGGGATGGCGCATCACATTCCCGAGGGGAGTCCGGAGCGCCGGCTCGTCGAGCGGCGGCTCCAGGAGCCGAGCGTCTACCATGCGTTCCTGGGGTTTCTATCCCGTAGCGGCTATGAGATCCCGCAAGAGGTGCTGGAGCGGGACGCCGCCGAGCCGGCGGTCGAGGACGAGCGCGTGCGGGAGATCCTGGTCCGGATCTACCACTCCGATCCCGCGAACCGCGACGTCTGCGAGCGGCTCGTGGATCTCGACGAGGGGCTTCAGGAGTGGCGCTACCGGCACGTCAAGATGGTGCAGCGCACCATCGGCATGAAGACCGGCACCGGCGGCTCGGCCGGCGTCGAGTACCTCAAGGACAGCCTCTTCAAGCCCCTTTTCCCCGACCTCTGGGCGATCCGGACGGCGCTGTAGGGCAGCGGCTCCTCGCCTCGGTCTCCGCGGCGAAGAACGTCCCCCTTGCCGCCGCGCAGGCGGCGCGGCTCGTCGCCGAGAGCTGGCCGCGGGCGGCGCAGCACCACCCCTCGGGCACGGGAGCCGCGGGCGCCTCGGAGCCGGCCGGCGGAGCGAGAGTCACGTAGAGCTGCGGGGCGGGCGCGGCCGGACGCGGCCGCTCCGGCGGCAGCTTGCGGGGGACTCGCGGCGGCGAGAAGTAGAGCATCGCGGCCCCGAAGATGCAGAGAAACAGGATGAGGAGCTTCGGGACGATGCCCCAACGGCTGGATTCGAGCAGGCTGAGATCAGGTTCAACGGGTTCCATCGCCGGTGAGTCTGTCACATGGAATCGCTGGCCGTGGAGTGGCGGTTCTTGCCGTTTGGCAGTACAATGAGTGCCAGTTGGCGAGAGGAGGGATTCCCCATGCTAGCAACAGACGAGATCGTCGAGGCCTTGGGTGGCCCGGAGACCGGCAGGCGCCGTGTCAATTCCCCCGAGGACCTGAAGGACTGGATTCGTGAAGGTCTGCCGTTTACTTCCCTGGAAAATGTGATGCAGCGCTTCGGGCTCAACCGCGAGGAGATCTCCGCAGCGCTCGACCTGCCGCCGCGCACGCTGGCGCGGCGCAAGCAGGAGCGCCGGCTCCGGCGCGACGAATCGGACCGCCTCTACCGGCTCGTCCGCATCGCCTCGCAGGCCTCGGCGGTGCTGGGCGGCGAGGGCAAGGCCGGGCGCTGGCTCCATACGCCCAACCGGGCCCTGGGCGGCACGCCGCCGCTCGAGCTGCTCGACACCGACCTCGGCAGCCGGCAGGTGGAAGAGATCCTAGGCCGGATCGAGCACGGCGTCTACAGTTAGTCTGATTGACGAGATGGTGAGCTGATGCCCCCGCGCACGGCGGGAAGAACGGTCTGGCGGCTCACCTCGGCACGCCACGGCGGCCACGCTTTCGACGGCGAAGGTGCGCGCCTCTATGGCGGGCGCTGGAACTATCCGGGCACCGCCATCGTCTATTGTTCCGCGACCCTCTCGCTGGCCGCGCTCGAGTACTTCGTGCACGTCGAGCCCGAGCTCGCGCCCCCCTCCCTGGTGGCCGTCGCCGCCGATCTGCCCCCCGGCCTTGATATCGAGACGCTGGAGATCGAGGCCCTGCCTGCGAGCTGGCGTTCCTATCCCGCGCCCGAGCGGCTGCGGGACCTGGGGACCGGCTGGGTGCGCTCGCAGCGAACCGCCGTCCTCCAGGTTCCCTCGTCGGTGGTGCCGCACGAGATGAACGTCCTGCTCAACCCCGCCCACCCCGACTTCGCGAAGCTCCGGCTTCATGACCCGGAGGCTTTCGCGTTCGATCCCCGGATGTGGAAGGTGTAGGGGGGAGCAAAAGGGGACGAACAGGGACTGACACGGACGAACACGGACGAACACAAACTCTGTCCTTTGCGTCTTGTTCGTCCGTGTTCTCCTACGGCTTCGGCGTCAGCCTCACGTCATCGATCTGCAACCGGAACGGCCCGAGAGCGGGACCGCCGCCCACGAAGATCCCCATGATGTCGGTGCCGTCGAGGCCGAGGTCGGCGAAGGAGAAGGCGATGCGCTTCCACTCCGGGCCGGCGGTGAACGCTCTCTGCGCCGGCATCCGCCCGAGATGGGTGGCGAAGGCCATGAACTGATAGGTGGCCCCGGCCTCCCCCTTCGCCTCGAAGGAGACGCCGCCGAAGCCTGACAGGTCGGTGGGCGCCATCGGCTGCGGACCGGGGAGGAACATCAGGCCGGCCCAGGGATAGGCGAAACCCTGGCGGACCTCTCCCGAGATGGCGAGCGACTTCCCGCTGCCGTTGGCGCCGCCGGCCACGATCTCCTTCCGGACGATCGACTTGCCGCCGGCGAGCTGGTCGGTCGAATCCGTCCACGGCGAGCCGAAGCGGACGGCCGTGGTGCCGTCCTCGAAATCGCTGATCTCGCCCGAGGCGGGAGCCGGCGCCGGCTTGGCCACCGGGGCCGCCGCCGTCCTGTCCGCCTTCGGGCGCGGCGCTTCATGGCCGAGCTTCCAGACCCGCTGGATGTCGCGGGTCGCCAGGATGTCCGTGGTCGGGTCTCCCTTCACCAGCACGAGATCGGCGCGCAACCCCGGAGCGATGCGCCCGCGGTCCTTCAGGCCGAAGATCCGCGCCGGGGTGGCGGTGGCCGCTGTCAGCGCCGCGGTGGGGGAGAGGCCGGCCGAGACGAGCAGCTCGAGCTCGCGATGGATGCTCGCTCCATGGGTCGTGCCAGGGTTCGGCGAATCGGTGCCGGCGAGGATCGGCACCCCGGCCTTGGCGAGCTGACCGACCGCCGCCAGCGCGTGTTTGAAATCGAGCTTGGTAGGGAACGACTTGCCCAGGTTCTGCGCCTCGTCGGTGCGCAGGTAGGGGGCGAGGTGGGCGTCGCCGATCAGCGCCTTGCCGCTGGGGACCCCCGTCGTGCTCTCGACCACCGTCAGGGTCGGGGTGACAAACGCCTTGTGCCTGGCGACCAGGGCGGCGAAGCCCGGCTCCGGCGCGCGGTCGCTGAAGATGTGGACGAGGCCGTCCGCGCCCGCCTCGATCGCCTCCCGGGCGCCTTCCTCGGTGCTGATGTGGACGACCGCCAGCTTCCCCCGCTTGTGCGCCGCCACCACCAGGGCCGCGACCGTTGCCTTGTCGAGCGTCGGGATCTTGTGGCCGTAGGGGGAGCCGTCCTCGATCACGATCTTGATGTAGTCCGATCCCTCGGCAAGGCGGGCGTCTACCCAGGCTTGCGCCTCCTCGGCCTTCGTAAGGGTGGGGACCGTCATGCCGTACTCCGTGCCGTGGCCGCCGGGGGCGGTGGCGAGGATGCCGGCGCTGTAGAGATCCGCCCGGTTTGGAGCGCCGGATTTCCCTTGCTCCTCCCGCATCTGTTTGGCGAGCCCGGGATCGGTGAACATGTCGAGCTCGGTGGTGACGCCGAAGACGAGCGCGCGCTCCAGCGCCTCGCCCCAGGTGTGGGTATGGCTGTCGATGAAGCCCGGCAGGATCGTTTGCCCGGTGCCATCGACGATCTGCGCGCCGGCGGGAGTGGCGGCCTTTTCGCTGGCGGCGACGATCCTGCCGCCCTGGAACACCACGGTCCCCCTGGGGATCACCCGGGTGCCGTCGAAGATGCGGACGTTGGTGACGGCGACGGTCCTGGGCGCGTCCTGCGCCCGGGCGGCGACGGTGAAGCTCCCGGCCAGGACGGTGGCCGCGAGCAAAACGTTCTGGAATCGATTCATCAGATGGCTCCTCCTTCGGGGCACAGTCTCTCCCAAGGGAGGCGCGCGCTCCAGCCCGGAACGTCACGACCTGGAGGTGACGTTTGTCATGGGGTGCTACTCCTCCTGCGCCACGTACCGGAACACCTCGGCGGGGCCGGGGACCAAGCGCAGGGCGCGGATCCTACCCAGGGCAATAGCAGAGACGCGCATACCCTGTATTGTACGGGGCGCGGGACGGGGGCGTTGGCCCTCATCACCCCGGCCCTCTTCTCCCAGCCTCCCCCCCTTCCCGACGGGAGAAGAGGGAGAGGTTAGTCAAAAACAAATCTCCTTGCCTTCAAGCCCCCTCTCTCCCGGCGGTCGGGGGGGAGGCCGGGAGAGAGGGGGTTGGGGGAGTGAGGGCCTTCGGAGGGCAGAACGCCCCAACAGGCACAGGCGCCCTGGAAGGCACCCGGAAAGGAGACACGCGAGATGAAAGCGGTGGTGATCGACGGCTACGGCGGCAGCGAACGGCTCGTGGTACGGGAGGTCGCGGAGCCGGGGGAGCCGGGGCCGGGGCAGATCCGCCTGCGGGTGCGGGCGGCGAGCGTCAATCCGGTCGACTGGATGATCCGCAAGGGGAGCCTGCGGCTGGTCATGCCCGCGAAGTTCCCTCTGATCCTCGGCTATGACGCGGCCGGCGAGGTCGACGCCGTCGGCCCCGAGGTGACCCGCTTCCAGCCGGGCGACGCCGTCTACGGTGGGCTCGACATCCTGCGCCAGGGGGGCTCCTACGCCGAGCTGGCGCTGGCGCGGGAGTCGGCGTTCGCGCCCAAGCCGCCGGGACTCTCCTTTGAGGAGGCGGCGGCGCTGCCTGTGGCCGGGCTCACGGCGCTCCAGTCGCTCCGCGACAAGGGGGAGCTGACCACCGGCGAGCGGGCGCTGATCAACGGCGCCTCCGGCGGGGTGGGGCACCTCGCCGTCCAGATCGCCGCCGCCCTGGGAGCGCGGGTTACGGGCGTCGCCAGCGGCAGGAACCTCGACTTCGTCCAGTCTCTGGGAGCGCGGGAGGTGATCGACTACGAGGAGGAGGACTTCGCCGGCCGCGACGACGCCTGGGACGTCGTCTTCGACGCCGTCGGCCACCGCTCCTATCAGGACTGCGAGCCGTCGCTGGCCCACGAGGGCGGGATCTACGTCACCACGCTCGTCGGCCCCCGGTCATTCCTCAACGGGATCTTCACGGGGGCCGCGGGGCTCTTCGGCCAGAAGAAGCGGGCGCGATGGATCATGGTGAAGCACAAGGCCGAGGACCTCGCCGTCCTCAACTGCCTCGTGGATCAAGGGCGGCTCCGGCCGGAAATCCAGGAGATCTTCCCGCTGGAGAGGATTCGCCAGGCCCACGATCTCAGCGAGACCGGGCGGGTGCGAGGGAAGATCGTTCTCCGGATTGATTGAATCCGCCCCTTCGGTGATTCTGATCGCGCCCCCGCGAGCCGCGATCGCGCCCTCACGCGCTCTCGCCGGCCCCTCGCCAGGGACAGTCCGGAATTCGTGGTGGCGGACAGAGAATCGGCGGGGGGAGGCCCGGAGCTCGCGAGCCGCGCCTCAGAGCTCGCGAAAGCCTGACCGGAATTCGCGAGCGGCGTTCGGGAATTCGCGCGATTCTGACCAGAATTCGCGAGTTTCGCGGCGGAATCCGTGAGCGCGCCACCGGAATTCAGCGCGCTTCTCTCCGCCTCAGGGGCCGGCGTAGCCCAGGGCGTGAAGGCGCTTCAGGGTCTCGGCGTCGACGGGCTGCTCCGCCTCTTCCTCGGACCGGGCGCCCCTTAGGGCCTCTCCATCCAGTCTCTAAGCGCCAGCCAGCTCCCTCAACGTCGCTTTCAACAACTCCCAGAACCGTCCCACCGAATCGATCTTCGCCCGCTCGTCCGGCGAATGCGCCCCCTCGATAACGGGCCCGAACGAGATCATGTCCATTCCCGGGAACTTCTCTCCGAGGACGCCGCATTCGAGGCCGGCGTGGACGGCCCGCAGCTCGGCGTCCTTGCCGGTGAGGCGCTGGTGGACCTGCTGGAAACGGTCGAGGAGGGGAGAGGCGGGGTTGGGCTTCCAGCCGGAGTACCCCTCGGTCTCTTCCACTTCGGCGCCGGCCAGCTCGGCGATCGCGCGGAGCCTGCGCTTGGTGTCGCCCATGGCGGAGGCGACGGAGCTGCGGATGCTGATCAGGATCGCGAGCGTGCCGTCCGTGCTGGCGGCGGTGGCGACGTTGAGGCTGGTTTCGACCAGGCCCGGGATGTCGTTGCTCATCGCCTGGACGCCGTGGGGGAGGGCGTTGAGGAGGTCGAGCGCCTTGCGGCTCGCGACAGGTGTCCAGACCCGCTCGGCGGCCGGAGCCTCGGCGATCTCGATCTTCAGATCCGGATCGGCGGTGCGGATCTCGTCCTGGATCGCGGCGGTCTCCCGCTCGACGGCGGCGGTGAAGGCGTCCCGGGCGTCGGCGGGGAGCACGACCCGGGCCGTGGCCTCACGGGGGAGGGCATTGTGCTTGTTGCCCCCCTGGAAGGCGGCGAGATGAAAGGGGGTCTGCTGCAGCGCCGCCAGGAGGGCGCGGGCTAGCAGCTTCACGGCATTGCCGCGCTGAAGGTGGATCTCCATGCCGGAGTGCCCCCCCTTGAGCCCCGAGAGCTTGACGTCGAGCGCCGTGGTTCCCGCGGGGGCCGGGGCGGTTTCGAGCGCGAGGGTGAGGCGGCTGGAGGAGCCGCCGGCGCAGCCGATGGTCACCGCGCCCTCTTCCTCGGAATCCAGGTTGAGGAGGAGGCGTCCGCGCAGCGCGATCGCCTCGGAATCGAGGGCCAGGACGCCGGTGAGGCCGGTCTCCTCGTCGACGGTGAAGAGCAGCTCGAGCGGGCCGTGGGCGAGGCCGTCCGAGGTCATCAAAGCCAGGATGGCGGCGGCGCCGATGCCGTTGTCCGCGCCGAGGGTGGTGCCGGTGGCCTTCACCCAGCCCCCCTCGCGGCGGGGGACGATCGGATCGCGGTCGAAATCGTGGACGGTCCCCGAGTTCTTCTCGGTCACCATGTCGAGATGCCCCTGGAGAACCACGATCGGCGCCCCTTCCTTCCCTGGAGAGGCGGGCTTCTCGACGACGACGTTGCCGGTCGCGTCCTGGCGCCAGCGCAGCCCTCGTTTTTCCGCTTCGTCGATGACGTACCGGCGGGCGCGCTCCTCATGCTTCGAGGGGTGCGGGATCGCCAGGATGGCGTCGAAGTGCTGCCAGAGGGGGCGCGGTTCGAGATCGGAGACGAAGGTCATGGGGGTTCTCCCTGGGAAAGAGACGGCTGGGCAGGAGGATACAACGAGCCCGGGATTCAATCCCGGGCGGTGAGGCAGGTCGCCCCCATATACTCCCGCCATGCTGTACCTGGACCGCCAAGACGTCGAATCCCTCCTTCCCATGGACGAATGCATCGAGGTCGTCGACGACGCCCTCCGCGCGCTCGCCCGCGGCGAGGCGATCCAGCCGCTCCGTTCCGCCTACTGGATGCCGGACCGCAACGGGCTCCTGGCGGTGATGCCGGGGATGCTGGGGAGGACGATCGCCGGCGTCAAGGTGCTGACGGTGGTGCCGGAGAATCATCTGCACGGCGGGGAGTCGCACCAGGGGATGATCCTGCTGTTCGAGCAGGAGCGGGGGAGGCCGCTGGCGATGCTCGACGCCTCCTCGGTGACCGCCATCCGCACGGCGGCGGCGAGCGCGGTCGCCACGCGGGCACTGGCGAGGGCGGAGGCGGGGGATCTGGCGATCCTGGGCTCGGGCACCCAGGCGCGGACCCATCTGGACGCGATGCGGGCGGTTCGCCCCCTGCGCCGCGTCCGGGTCTGGAGCCGGCGGCCGGAGAGCGCTCGTCGCTTCGCCGAGCGGGAAGGGGAAAGGACGGGCCTCGCCGTGGAGCCGATGCCCTCGGCCCGCGAGGCGGTCGACGGGGCGGACCTGATCTGTACGGTGACCGCCGCCAGGGAGCCGGTGCTCTTCGGGGAGTGGGTTGCCCCCGGGGCGCACATCAACGCCGCCGGCGCTTCGACCCCCAACGCCCGCGAGTTGGACGCGGCGGTCGTGGCGCGCTCGCGGCTGTTCACCGACCGCCGGGAGTCGCTGCTCGCCGAATCCGGCGACTTCCTCCTCGCCCGCGGCGAGGGGGCCGTCGCGGACGATCACATCCTCGGGGAGATCGGGGAGGTCCTGGAAGGGAAGATCCCCGGCCGCCGCGCGGACGCGGAGATCACCCTCTTCAAATCCCTCGGGATCGCGGTCGAGGATCTCGCCGCGGGGTGGCACGTGTACCGGAAGGCGCTGGCGGCGGGGCGGGGGAGCTGATCGCTTCAAGGATCGGGAACGGTACCGTTATACAATGATGCAAACGCTATCGAGTTTCGTCATGGCCAGCTCCCAGCCTCTCCAATCCCCAGTCCTCTCCACGAGTCTGGACGATCCCGAAGCCGTCCCCTACTTCCTATGGGACGAGCCGATGACCGTTCGTGAGTTGCGGAGCCGCCTTCAGACGGCTTCCCACGCCGAGAGAATCCGCCTTCTGGCCAAGATTCTTCGCGAGGCGAGAGATACGGAGGTCTGGAAGTTCACCACCTTGGCGGAGGTGCTGCGGTTTTGGCCCGAGCTGTTGCGGCAACTCGGACGGCGGCGCCCGTTCTGGGAGTTTCTGCTCACCGAATGGAACAGGCAGGGGCTGATTGAGCTTCCGTCTCCCCCGTTGAGCGTTACTTCGAGGCCGCCTCTCGGAAAGACGGTGGCCTGACCCCTGGGCAACTGGCGTGGGTGCTCTCCGAGATCAGGATCGGTGAGGATGCCCAACCCCCTGGTGGGGTCTCCGCCTCCGAACTGAGAGACTACCTGCGGGATCTTCGCGCGAGGCTCGCCCAAATGGCCCTTCCCCAGCCGGAATAACTCAACTGCCCGAAGCCGGGGTGCTCACCCCTCCGCGGCCGCGCGGCGCAACTGCCCGGTCAGCGGGTGGTCCTCGCCGAGCACCTGCCGCGAGATGGCGAGGGCCTGGGTGAAGTGCTCGCGGGCCGCGTCGGGCTGTCCGGCCTCGCGCTCGAGGACGGCCAGATTGTTGAGGTCGGCGATTACCTGCGGATGCGCCTCGCCGAAGACCTGCTGATCGATCCGCAGGGCGGCGTCGACGTGGACACAGGCCGAGTTGCTGTCCCCGAGCTCGCGCAGGAGGCCGGCGACGTTGGTGAGCGCCCGCGCGGTCTCGGGGTGGATGTCGCCATAGAGGTGGCGGGCGATGTCCACGGTGGGTTGCAAATATTCGAGCGCCTTCGCCGGCTCTCCCAGCTCGCGCTCCACGGCGGCGAGGTTGCCGAGGTCGGCCGCCACCGCCGGGTGGCCGTCGCCGAAGGCCTCCCGGTGCAGGGCGAGGGCCCGTTCCAGATGCTCGTGCGCCGGCTCCCTCTGGCCCAGGTTGCGGTAGACCATGCCGAGATTGGCGAGGATCGACGCCAGGTTGGCGTCCTGCGCTCCGCCGCTCTGGATAGCGAGGGCCTGTTCCAGGATCTCGCGGGCCTCCGCGTGCTCGCCGCTCTCGTTGAGCAGGATGCCGAGGAGGTTCAGCGCCCGGGCCGTAGCCGCGTGCTCCGGACCGTGGATCTCCCGCGCCGCTTCCAGGGAGAGCCGGGACTCCGCGATCGCCTCGGGCACGCGCTGCAGGTCGCGCAGGATCTCCGCCCGCAGATTGTGCAGCTCGAGACCCTCCTCGGGGCTCAGGTCGCCGGCGCGGGGGCGCGTGGCCTCGACGAAGGCGAACCGGCGGAAAGGAGGCCAGTGCCCTTCCGTCTGCCGGGCCGCGGTGAGCAGATCGCGGGCGCTCGTCCGCCCCTCGGCGATGCCGGCGGCGAGCTCGGCGGTGAGCGCCTCGACCTCCCCCTCGCCGATCCAGACGCGCAGCTCGCGCAGAAAGAACTGGCGCGCCTGCTCGTCGGCGAGGAAACCGGCGAGGTTGTAGCGGAGCAGGGTCATTCCCCGGGTGTGGACGGGGACCGACTGGTTGAAGAACTCCAGCAGCTCGGCGGCCAGCCGCTCGCGCTTGATGCTCAGCGGCTCGAGAAAGGCATGGCGGAAGCGCGGGCTGGTGAACGCGTAGGTCA
>JBDSHF010000223.1:0-5027 GCA_039918595.1 Thermoanaerobaculia bacterium | reverse complement strand
CGGAGCACCAGGGCCAGGGAGGCGGGGGTGAGCCTGCCGCGGCTCACCAGGGCGGTGAGCGCCTGCTTCTGCTCGTAATCGGACTGGATGGACGCCGCGGCCTCGGCGTACGCGGTGGACAGGGATTCAGTCAGCGGCTGAGACCCGGCCGCGGCGCTGAGCGTCTGCGAGAGCTCGTAGTCCGACTTGATCTCCTTGCCCGCCTGCCGGAGGACCCGTTCGACGACGGGAGCCCCCAACTCGCGGTGGGCGAGCAGCTTCTTGAAGTAGATCGCCTTCACGTAATCGCCCGGGATCTGGGAGATCTCGGCGAAGACCCCGTCAGGGCCCTGGCGCTTCAGGATCATGGCGACCCGCTCGTCGGCGGCGTAGCCGGCGACGCGGACGAGCTGCAGCAGCATGCCCTGGAGCCACTTCTGGCCCGCGGCGTCGAAGGGGCGCTCGGTGCCGTCGACCTTCCAGGTATAGACGGGCCGGCCGTCGCTCCCCGGCTCGACGTCGAGCCGGCGGGTAGTCCTTCCCATCTCCTCCTCGATGCGCATCTCCGCTCCGCGCGCGAGGCCGACGATGCCGGTCCAGTCCTCGTTGAGATCGATCTTGCCTTCCGTCCGGATCTTGATCCGGTGATCGTCTTCCCGCCATTGGAAGGTCTGGGTGCCGTTGATGTCCTCATGGCTTACCGATCGTGAAGGACCGGAGCCGCGCGGCGCGAAGGGCGCCAGGGCGGCCAGGGGGAGCACCACGCAGACGGCGATCAGCCAGGCGGGGAGGGTGAAGCGGCGCGAGACCCCCCGGCGGTCCCGGCGGGCGTCGAGCACCGCGAGGAGACGGCCCGCGAGCTGCGAGGGGCGGGCCATGGTGAGGCCGGCCGGCGCGGCGGCCCGGAGAGCGCGGAGCGAGCGGGCGATGTCCAGCAGGTCGCCGGCGTAGTCCGAGGCCCGGGCGCCGGCCGCGAGCACCCGGTCGTCGCAGGCGTGCTCGCTCTCGATCCGCAGCTTGCGGGCCGCCATCCAGACCAGGGGGTTGAACCAGTAGAGGGCGCGGACCACCTCGGCGGCGAGCTGCGTCGGATAATCCCGCCGGGCGACGTGAGCGAGCTCGTGAAGCAGCACCGCCCGCCGCCGCAGCTCGGGCCACGCCTCGGCTCCGGCCGGCAGCAGCACCACGGGCCGCCGCCACCCCCAGGTCATCGGCATCGCGCGGTCGCCACCCGCGACCAGGGCGACCGGCCGGCCGATGCCCAGCTCGGCGCGGATCTGGCGGAGGAGCCCGGTCCAGGCCGGGTCCTCGATCGGCCGCGCGCGCCGCCCCTGCCAGCCCACCCGGAGGAGGGCGAGCCCGAGCGATCCGAGCACCGCGAAGGCGCCCAGCAGCCAGATTGCAAACGTGACCGCCCGCCAGGAGAGAGCCCATCCGCGAGGCTCAGCGCTGACCTCTGTAAACGTAGGGGAGGGGCTTGTCCCCTCCCGCGAGGGGGCAGGATCTACCGCCGCACTGGCCGTGACGCTCAGCCCGGCCGGCAGCGCCGCCGCGGCCCGCGCCGCGCTGCTGGGAAGCTGGACCCGCCAGGCCGGCAGCAGGGTGGCGAGCAGCGGCAGGGCGAGCAGTCCGGCGAAGGCGAGCCGCCAGACCAGATGCCGGGCGGCCGCGGAGGAGCGCCGGAGCAGCAGGGCCGCCGCGCCTGCGGCGAGGCAGAGGGCGAGGCCCTTGAGCGAGGAATCGAGAAGCGCCGCGAGCCAGACGTCGAGCATCACCTGCCCCCTTTCTTGGCATCTTGAATCAAAGTGGAGAGGCGGTCGAGCTCGTCGTCGCTCATCTCACCCGAAGACCTGTCGAGGAGGGCGGTGACCGCCTTTTCAGTCGAACCGTCGAAGAATGTCCGCACCAGCCGTTCGAGCGCCGACTCGCGCGCTTCCTGGCGGGGGACGATGGCGAGATAGAGATACCGCGGGCCTTCCTGCCGGTGCTCGAGATACCCCTTGGCCTCGAGCTTGCCGATCATGGCCCGCACGGCCGAGTAGCTCGGAGGGTCCGGCATCTCGGCCATCACGTCCGACACGGTGGCGCTCTCCAACCGGTAGATCGCCTCCATGATCTGCCGCTCGCGGCGGCTGAGGTCGAGATGGGCTGTGGTGGATCTCATGGGCTCCTTGTGCTACGAAAGTAGCATGATGCTACGAAAGTAGCACCGCGGGGTCAAGCCCTTACTGAGGAGGCAGCAGGGATTTCGAAGGTCAACCCGCCCGAGGGGCGGAATTTATCCAGCCTGGGGTGTCAACCCCAGGTAGGCGGGCCGTGTCGGCGTCCAGGTCGAATGAGTCTGCCGGCCCCTTCGGGGGCTTGGGATGTGTGGGGCCGCGAACCTGGGGTTGACACCCCAGGCTGGATAAATTCCGCCCTGCGGGCGGTCCAGACCACGAACCGGAGGCTTGTAGATAAAGAAGTAGGCGGAAACACCCGGCGGCCGCGCAACCGCCGGGCTCGTCATCCGATCTGATCCTACGGCTGCCAGGTGTCGCTGCGGGTCCCCGCGCCGGAGGTGGGCACCGTGTAGCTGCGGTTCGAACCCCCCTCATAGGTCGTGGTGGCGCCCTGCTTCCAGAGGTACTTGTACTGGATGGCCGCCCCCTTGCTGGCGAAGAAGAAGGCCGGGCCGCTCCACTGGCTGGCGCTCACGTAGTTGAGCTTGATCGCCTTGGTGGTGTCCCAACTGCCGAGCTCGGGCACGCTGCCCACCACGTAGAGATCCTGCCCTACTACGGTCGAGAAGCCGTTGACGGTGAAGTCCACCCGGATCGCCTCCGAGGAGGCGCAGGGCCGGGCGGCCAGGACCAGCGTCGAGCGGGCCTGGACGCCGTAGGTCGTGCCCGCCATTTTCGGCAGCGGCTGCGAGTTCCAGGCGGCGACCGTGGGGTCGTAGTAGATGTTGCCCGTCCCCTCGGCCCAGTCGGCGGTGTCGGCTACCAGCCACCAGCACTTGGCGTTGGGAGCGGTCGGGATGGTGAAGGTCAGGTTGCCGAAGTAGGCGTTCGAGGCCACGTAGAGGTCCGGCGCGTCGGCCGGGCCGCCGGTCTCCGCGGTCGAGCCGTCGATCAGCCAGGCCAGCGCGTGCGAGGTGGCGCTCCAGTCAGGGGTGTCCGGCGTGGTGCCGTGCCAGGCGAGGTCCTTGTAGCCGTCCGCGTCGTGATCGGCGGCGCCGAAGGCCACCGACCGCCGCAGGCCGGGGTGGGCCTTGCGGAAGGCCATCAGCTTGCGGAAGAAGTCGTAGGTCTTCTGATTCGTCGTCTTCAGGCTCCAGTCGATCCAGCCGCAGGCGTTGTCGGCCATGTAGCCGTTGTTGTTGCCGCTCTGGGTGCGGCGGAACTCGTCGCCGGCGAGGAGCATCGGCGGGCCCTGGTCGAGGAACATCTGGGCGGCGAAGTTGCGGATCTGCCGGCGGCGCAGCGCCTCGTCGCCGCCGCTGTCCCAACTGAGGTTGGTGTCGTTGCCGCTGCTCGCGTCCGCTCCGGTCGGGTTGCAGGGGCCGGTGCCGTTGACCTTGGTGTTGTAGGAGACGAGGTCGTTGAGGGTGAAGCCGTCGTGGGTGGTGACGAGGTTGACGCTCTCGGCCGGCGTCGAGAACCCCGACCAGGAGGCGGTGATCGAAGCGCCGAGGTTGCCCACCTGGCTGTTGTCCCCCTTCTCGAACTGCCGCAGGTTGTCGCGGTAGTTGCCGTTCCATTCCGACCAGCCGGCGGGGAACTGGCCGACGCCGAAGCCGGAGGTGTCCCAGGGCTCGGCGATCACCTTGAAGCCGTTGTTCGAGGCCGCCTGGGCGATGGCGACCAGGGTGGTGGCGTTGTTGTTGAAATCGCGGCCGTCGGTCCCCTCGCGCCCCAGCTCGTAGGCGAGGTCGAAGCGGAAGCCGTCGACGTGCAGGGTGTTCGCCCAGTAGGTGAGGCTGTCGACGATCAGGTTGCGCACGGCGGCGCGGCTGGCGTTCAGGTTGTTGCCGGTGCCGGTCGAGTCCCAGTAGCAGGACTTGTCGTCGGCCAGGGTGTAATAGGTCGCGTTGTCGATGCCGCGCAGGTTGATGTAGCGCACCGGGTTTCCCGAGCAGGCGCCGCCCTCCCAGGTGTGGTTGAAGACGACGTCGAGCCAGACCTCGACCCCCTGGGCGTGGAGGGCCTTGACCATGTCCTTGAACTTGGCCACCTGCTGGCCCGCGACGTAGGTGCAGGAGCTCGTGTCGGTGCACAGGTACTCGCGGTTGGGAGCGAAGAACTGGGTGGTCATGTACCCCCAGTAGTTGATCCGGTCGGCGGTGGCGCCGCCCACGGGATCGTCGAACTGCGCGTATTCGTGGATCGGCAGCAGCTCGGCGGCGGTCACCCCCAGGGTCTTCAGGTAGGAGGCCTTGGAGCCGAAGCCGTCATAGGTCCCCTGCAGCGCGGCCGTCACGCTGGAGTCGTTCTTGGTGAACCCCCGCAGATGGACCTCATAGGAGATCGAATCCTTCATCGCGATGTTGGGCTTGACCTCGGTGCCCCAGGAGTAAGTGTCGCTGATCACGATCGACTTCGGCATCGCACCGGCGCTGTCGACGTACGCGTAGGTGTTGGTGCCGCCGAGGATGGCCGTCGAGTAGTGGCCGCTGACCCGTACCGGTTCGCCGGTGACCGCCTTGGCGTAGGGGTCGGTGAGCAGCTTGTTGGGGTTGAAGCGGTTGCCGTTGACGTCGACGTGCGAGACGAAGCCGAGGCTGCTCCCCGGCGTCCAGCTCGCGTTGTAGGTCCAGTTCGGGCCCCAGACGCGATAGCCGTAGAGGGTGCCGGCGCCGAGGCCGGCGACGGTGACGGTCCAGATGTGGTTGGGCACGTCGGTCTGGGTGAGCGCGTACGTGGCCGTGGGGCTCGACGCCGTCGGGGTCGCGAAGATCCAGACCTCGATACGGGTCGCGTTGGCGGAGAACAGGGCGAACTGCACGCTGCTCCCCACGATCGTCGCCCCGAGGGGCGTGGTGGCCGCCGCCGGCAGCGGCGCCAGCA
>JBDSHF010000222.1:0-3632 GCA_039918595.1 Thermoanaerobaculia bacterium | reverse complement strand
CCTCCTCGTCGACGCTGAAGGCGGCGCCGCAGCCGGGGCGCAGGGCGGCGTGGCTGGCCTCCACCGTCATCTCGATATCCTGCGGATAGTGGTTGCGGCCGCGGATGATGATCAGGTCCTTGGCGCGGCCGGCCACGAACAGCTCGCCGCCGACGAGGAAGCCGAGGTCGCCGGTGCGCAGGAACGGCCCCTGGCCGTCCCGGGTCAGCGCCTGGAAGGTGCTCTCGGGCGGCTCCGGCCGGCTCCAGTACCCCTTGGCCACGCTCGGGCCGGCGACCCAGATCTCCCCCACCGCCGCCTCCGGCAGCCGGGCGCCGCTCTCGGGATCGACGATCGCCACCTCCTGCCCCGGCGCCAGCAGGGCCGGCCGGCCGCTGCTCACCAGCGGGCGCCCGTCCGGGTCCGCCACCGCCCGGTGGCGCTCGAGGCCGGGGGCGTTGAAGCGGCCGACCACCGGCGGCTCGCCGACCGCCGCGCCGGCGACGAACAGCGTCGCCTCGGCCAGGCCGTAGCAGGGGAAGAGCGCCTCGCGGCGGAAGCCGCAGCCGGCGAACGCCGAGGCGAAGCGGTCGAGCGTCTCGGCGCGCACCGGCTCGGCGCCGTTGAACGCCACCGCCCAGCGCGACAGGTCGAGGCCGGCCCGGTCCTCGGGGCGGATCTTGCGGGCGCACAGGTCGTAGGCGAAGTTCGGGCCGCCCGACACGGTGCCGCCGTAGCGCGACACCGCCGCCAGCCAGCGCAGCGGCTTCTGCAGGAAGTCGACCGGCGACATCAGCACGCAGGAGCAGCCGGCCCAGAGCGGCTGCAGCAGGTTTCCGATCAGCCCCATGTCGTGGTAGAGCGGCAGCCAGCCCACCACCACCGACTCCGCCGTCATCCCGAAAGCCCGCTCGATCAGCCGCTCGTTGTGGACCAGATTGCCGTGGCTGACCATCACCCCCTTGGGCGCCGAGGTGGAGCCCGAGGTGTACTGGAGGAAGGCGAGCTGCTCCGGCCTCACGGCGGGATCGCGCCACTCCTCCGCCCCCTTGGAGTCGAGCCCGTCGGTGGCCAGCCAGGCGACCGGCGCGTCGGCCTGCAGCAGCCGCTCGGCGTTGGGCAGGATCGCCGAGGTGGTCAGCACCACGCGGGCGCGGGCGTCCGCCAGGATCGCCAGGAACCGCGGGTCGGGGCGGTTCGGCCGCGGCGGGTAGACGGGCACCGCCGTCACCCCGGCGTACAGGCAGCCGAAGAACGCCGCCGCGTACTGCAGCCCCGGCGGGTAGAGCAGCAGCGCCCGCTCCCCCTCGACGCCCAGCTCCTGGAGCCGGGCGGCGATCGCCCGCGCCTGACGGTCGAGCTCGCCGTAGGAGAGGTGGACCTCCTCCCGCTCGCCGTCGAGCAGGAAGGTGTAGGCCCGCCGCTCCGGCTGGCTCATCGCCCGCATGCGGAGCAGCTCGACCAGGGTCGCGGGCGGGGACTGACGCGTCTCGTTCATCGGGCTTCCTCCTCCGTCACCAGTCGAAGCGCCGGGTGGCCTTGATGAGCACCTGGCGCCCGGGAGACAGCGTGCTGAAACCGGAATTGCGGCGGATGTCGTCGAGATCCTGGATGTCGTTGTAGACCAGGTAGAGGTTCGACCCGGGGCGATACAGCCAGTTGATGATGAAGTTGGCGCGGTAGTTGTCCCCATCCCGCCACTGCAGGGTCAGCCGCGTCGACAGCCGGGTCGAGAACGAGTAGTCGACCGCGGTCTGCGCGATCTGGGTGGTGAACTTGCCCCACGGGGCGTCCACCTTCACCCGGTCGTAGCTCGGGGAGATAATCAACCCCTCGAAGGGGCGGATGACCATCGACAGGAACGTGCGCAGCCGGTCGCCGTCGTAATACCCGCCGGGGTGATACCAGAAGGTGAACCCGACCTTGTGGGTGTAGCCCGACGAGATACCGGTGAACAGGCTGCGGAACCGGTAGTGGCCGGCGGGGATGGTGGCGCCCTTGACCACCGTCAGCGGCACGTCGAGGTTCTCGAGGTCGTCGTAGAAGAGGAAGGCGACGCCGGCGCCCTTGGTGGAGACGAAGCCCAGCTCATAGGTGGAGAGCTGCGTCTCGAGGTCCCCCTTCTGGTTGTCGATGTGGTTGAGGTCGCCCACCAGCGTGATCTTGTGGATCCCGATCGGGTTGCTGTCGAGAGTGATCGTCGACAGCACGTTCGAATGGTTCTTGACGATCCCCGAGCGGGTCAGGAACCCGAGCTCCGGGTTGAAATCCTCGCCGATGTTGGTAAAACGGTGCCGCACCCGGATCCCCGGGGCCTTGTAGACGAGGTCCCCCGAGTAGGCGTTCTGACTCCCCTCGAAGCCGGGCGTGTCGGTCTTCGCCACGTAGCCGGCCGAGAGCCAGTGCCCGCCCAGCCGGAGGTCCCAGTCGAGGCCGACGCCCCGGTTGTAGTCCCCCCCCTGCTGATCCTTGTTGAGCCCGATCAGGCCGACCGTCGAGTTGCCGAAGATCGGCTGCTTGAGCCGCAGCACCGTCCAGTTGGTCCGCGGCTCCTCGACGCGGTGCCCCACCGCGTTGAAATACGTCGTGTCCTCGGTCGTCATGTTGAGGAAGCCGACGCTGGTGTCGCCGACCCGGCCCGCCAGCTTGCCGCCACCGATCACCGGCACCACCACCCGGCCGTCCTCCGCCAGGCCGATCTGGCGGCTGAAGAAGAAGTTGAACTGCTCGGGAACCGCGAACTGCTCCGGACGGTCGCCGAAGTAGAAAAGGTTTGCGCCCTCGAGGAAGAACTGCCGCTGTTCGGGGTAGAAGAGCTTGAACCGCTCGAGGTTGAACTGCTGCTGATCGGCTTCCACCTCGGCAAAATCGGTGCGGACGGTGAGGTCGGCCACCAACTGGGAGGTGAGATTGATCTTCAGATCCCCCCCGGCGTTGGTGTCGTGGTTGTAGGTTTCAGCGTGGAACTCCCGCCCGCCGCTGCCGATGACGTACGGCACGAACTGAAAGCGGCCGCCGCTGTTGCCCAGATTGTCGAGCCCGGTGATGTAGCCGTAATCCGAGATCGAATAGGGGGCCAGGCCGCCCGGCCGGCGCGGGATCGGCTTCCAGAACGACGACTCCTGCGTGCGCGCCACGAACCGTCGGACATTGAAGCCCCAGCTCTGGACATCCTTGCCGCTGGCGAAGCGCAGGGTCCGGAACGGGATGGCGATCTCGGCCGTCCACCCCTGGGAGTCGCGGGTGGTCACCCCGTTCCAGAGGCCGTCCCAGTCGGCATTGATGTCCTCCCCCTCGTTGCGGATCAGCGAGTCGGTCTTGGCGCCGATCGGGTTCATGCTGAACAGGAACCCGTTGTGGCGGTCGTTGAAGGTGTCGAGGACGATGGTGATGGTGTCGTCGGCCGCCAGGTTGGCATCCGCGCTCCTGGAGCCGGCCACCAGCTTGGCGGGCTCGGTGTCGTAGCAGCGAACGCCGAAATAGATGTTCTGCGCGTCGTAGCCCATCCGGACCTCGGTCCTCTGGCTGGCCGGCTGGCCGCTCATCGGCTCGATCTGGATGAAGTCCGTCAGCAGGTTCCCCTCCTGCCAGACCACGTCGTCGAGCTTGCCGTCGATCTTCGGCGCCGCGCTCAGCCGGTGGATGCCGACCGC
>JBDSHF010000221.1:0-13172 GCA_039918595.1 Thermoanaerobaculia bacterium | reverse complement strand
CTGTTCCAGCACGTGGCAGACGGTTGCCGATGATGATCGGGCGCCGGAGATTCCAGTGTGCAGATCGGTTGGCTGGCTACACCACGACGGGGATGACTGCAAAGTCATCATTCCGCACCTTGCAGAGGCTACCACTCGCTCGGAGAAACAGGGGTGCGGCGAGATGGCGATTCCCACAAAGGCCATTCTTCGCTTGGTAGATCTTGAGATTCCGCAAATAGCGGCATAACAAAAGAGCCGGCTCCTCTCGGAACCGGCCCGGTACTACGTCGCTTCCCGTTGGTGGCGCTCTATCAGCGGTCCCGCCCGGATGTCGTCACCTTCTCCGCCACTCCGCGCCCAAACACCCGCAAGCTCCGCCGCCAGCGCTCGGCAGTGCTGCGCGTAGCGGAACGTCGCCACGATGCGCCGGGCCGGGAGATAGGCGAGCGTGTACAGGTGGCACCCGTGATAACCCGGCCCGGCGTCGGTCCCTCGGAAGATGCCGAACGGGCGAGCGATCCAGCCCGGCAGCTCGGGCTCCGCGCCGTCCTCCAGGCGCACGCGGAAGCGCCCCCGGCTCCATGCCAGGGGGAGAGGAAGCCCCGCCTTCGCCCGGGCCTTCAGATAGGCGTCGGCGGCCCCTGCGAGCCACGCGCCGACAGAGCGGAAGCCCTCCGCGTCCGTTGCGAGCTTCCAGCGGGTGGACTGCGCCATCGTGGCCCGGACGGTGAACGTGGCGACCTTCACGGCTTGCTCTCCCTTTCCCGCCGGGCCGTCGCCCGCTCTTCCTGCCGCGTCACCTCTTCCGCGTAGCCGACAGGATTCAGGGAATCGTCATGCGCCTGGACGGCCTCCTCCCAGGCGCGTTGCAGGGCAAGGTACAGGTCCCCGGCCCATGCCAGGAAGGCCCCGGGGCTCGCCTTGCCGTGGCGGCGCGCCGCGACCTCCCAGGCGCTCTTCTGGTAAGGCGTAGCCTTGACCGAGACGTTGCGCGTGGCATCCGGAGGGTAGGAGAGGTTCGAGTCAAATCCCATGGCTAGATCTCGTACAGGATGATGCCGTCCGGGGAATCCGGCGCGGCCTGGATACGGACCATCTCCGTCATGCGCCACGCGGGCAGGCCCGGCTCCGGCAGCTCTCGCCAGTAGGCGAACCAGCGGCCGAAAAGGTAGAAGACGGTCAACTCGGCGGCGTCCGGGTCCTGGATGGGGGCGGCATCTTCCGGGTCCGTGGGCGGGTCCTGCGGGGTGAATTGGATGCGTACCAGACGCTCGTACAGCTCGCGGCGGGTGCCTTCCGTGTAGCGGGTGAGATCGAGGGGCGTGGGGTACACTTCGGGCAGCTCGGGCATGGACTGGCTCCTTGCTCGGGTCAGGTCCGGCGGACGTGTTCGAGCACCCCGCCGGGCCGTCTGTCTGGAGATGGGGAGGTGCGTCCCTCCCCTCTGAAGAGAGACGCTAGCGCAAGTCAGGCGGGGCCGGGCGTGTCAACCGCCGGACACACACTAAAACCCCACTACCTTCGCGGGGGCGCAACCAAAACTCGCGGGGGCGCAACCCAAATAGGCGGGGATTCAACCAGAATTTGCGAGGGGGCGGGGAGATTGCCGCCCTTCCTCATGAATTCTTCGACGGCGCATCAGGCGTGGGTGAGGCCCGCTCTTTTAAAGGTCTCTGTGTTCATGGGACGTCCTGCCCTGCGAATCCTCACCCTCGGTCCCTCTCCACTCCGTGGAGAGGGAGGGCGCGCGATCGTGAGGGACAAGGTGTCGGGAAGGGGGCTTTCTCCCCTCTCCCCCCGGGAGAGGGGCCGGGGGTGAGGCCTCGCAGGGCAGGCTGCCCCAGAGGCCACCGCACTATTGCTGGTCCCACTACTTCTTCCCCGCCGTGAAGTAGACCGTCAGCACCGCGCGCCGCTCGCGCTCGGCCGGGCCGCTCTCGAAGGGGGCGAGGATGATCGTCCCCTGCGGGTTGCGGATGAGTACGGGGTCGATCGGCCAGCGGCCGGTGTTGTTCGGGCACCCCTGGCCGGTGGCGCAGTCGAGATAGTTGTTTCCGTCCTGGACCTCGTAGCGGTAGGCGGTGTAGCGCGCGCCGGCCGGGAGGGTGATGCGCAGCACATTGCAACTCGCCGGCAGGCCGGAGGGCACCTCTCCCCCCTTCAGCCGCGCGGCGATGTCCCCGCAGCCGGGACCGCCGCCGGGGGGGATTACCCGCTCGGTGGAGAGGGCCGTCTCGCCCGGCTGGCACTCGACGCAGGAACGGTCCTTGGCGGTCCGCACCCGGACGGCGTCGACCGCTGGAGCAGCGGGCGGCGGGGCCGGAACGGCCGACGGAGGAGTGGGTGCCGGAGGTTGCGGCGCGGGCGTCGCCGGCCGGGGCGGCTCCGGTGCCGGCTGGACCTGAGGCCGCGGAGCAGGTTGAGCCTGGGGAGCTACGGGCTGCGGACGATCAGGCTCTGGACTGGGCTCCGGACGAACCGCGGGAGGCGCTTCCACCGGCGCCGGGGCTGGAGTCGGTTTTGGTGTCGGAACCGGTGCCGAAGCCGGTGGGGGAGCCGAGGCCCGCGCCGGAGGCGCCGCCGGGTTTCCGCGCGAGATCTTGACCCGCATCAGGCTCGTCCCGCCTCCAGGAACCCGGAACTGGGTGGCGTCCACCAACTCGGGCTTCCCCTTGCGGACGTTGATCTCCGCCATGTAGGTCATGAACCCGTCGTGGCTGACCTCCACATGCCAGGTGCCCTCGGCGAGGCCGCCGACGTTGGCGCGCCCCCGCGAGTCGGTCTCCACGGCCGGCGGACCGTCCTTGGGATCGAGCGCGGTGTAGACCAGCAGGATTTGGGCGCCGGCGAGGTTGTGCCCCTTCTGATCCTCGGCCTGGACCTCCACGGCCCCGGGTCCGCTCCAGAGCTGGGCCTGGGCCGCCGGCGCGGCCAGCAGCAGGAGAAGCGCGAGCTTGCGTACGTTGAACCGCATCTGGCCCCCTTTTCCGCCGGGTCTTCCGGCAACAGCGCACTGAAGGACCCGGCAATTCTACGCCCGCAAGGCCGGTGAAACCTTCCCCAATTTCCTCCGTACCTTCCTCTTGACGAACAACGACCCGGGTAGTACTATCCTGGTAGTTGATGCGGAGGAAGCCATCCATGGAAGTAACAGAGACATCACACCACCTCGGAGATCTGCAGCTCGCGATCATGCGGATCCTGTGGCAGCGCGAGGAGGCGACGGTGGCCGAGGTCCACGAGGCGCTCGAGGCGGAGCGTGGGCTCGCCCTGACCACCATCGCCACCATGCTGACCAAGATGGAGAAGAAAGGCGTGGTGGATCACCGCGCCGAAGGCCGCCGGTTTATTTATCGCCCCCTGGTGAGCGAAGATCAGGTCCGCCGCTCGATGGTGTCCGACCTGACGTCGCAGCTCTTTCTGGGGGATGTGACCGCCCTGGTCAATCACCTGTTGTCGGAGCATGAAATCGACGCGCGGGAGCTCGCCCAGCTCCGGGAGCTGATCGCGTCCCGTGGACGCGAGGAGGAACGCTGATGTTTGCCCATCTGGCGAATAACGTCATGGCCTGGATGCTGACCTATCTGCTGCACAGCACCCTGCTGCTGGGCCTCGCCTGGCTGGCCTCGAAGCCGCTCTCCCGGTGGTCGGTGGCGGCCGAGGAGACGGTCTGGAAGCTCGCATTGGTGGGAGCGCTCTGCACCGCGTCGCTCCAGCTCGCCGCCGGCTGGCAGCCGCTCGCCGGCCAGTGGAAGCTGGCGGATCTCGGCGGCGCTGCGGCCGTAAGCACGGCGAATGAAAATGTAGGGGCGGGGCTTGTCCCCGCCCGGGAGGGGGCAAGCCCCTCCCCTACGCTGACGTCCCATGCAGTGCGCGCAAAGATTGAAGACCTGTCGTCCCCGACGGTCTTTCCGGCCGCGGTTCCGGTCCGGACGCTCCCCTCGGCCGCCGCCCTGATCCTGGGCGTCTGGGCTCTGGGCGCGCTCGTCCTGCTCGCCGCGTTCGGGCGCTCGTTCCTGCGGCTCGGCCAGCGGCTCCGGAGCCGTCCGCGCATCGTGGGGGGGACGATCCACGCGCAGCTCCGCGAGCTGGCGGCCGAGGCCGGGCTCGGCGGCGCCGTCCGTCTCTCGTGCTCGTCGCGGGTGCCGGTGCCGGTGGCGCTCGGCATTCGCCGGCCGGAGATCTGCGTGCCGCCGCGGGCCCTCGCCGGCCTCACCGACGAACAGCAGGAGGGGATGCTCGCCCACGAGCTCGCCCACCTGGCGCGGCGCGATCCGTTCTGGCTCGTGCTCCGGCAGGTGATCGCCTGCGCCCTCTTTTTCCAGCCGCTCAACTGGGTGGCCCGCCGCCGCCTGCGGGAGATCTCGGAGATGTTGAGCGACGAGTGGGCGGTGGCGCGCACCGGCCGTCCGCTCTCGCTGGCCGGCTGCCTCGCCGAGGTCGCCGGCTGGTCGGTGGGGACTCCGGCGCTGCCGGTGCCCGGCATGGCGGACCGGCCGTCGAGCCTCGGACGGCGCATCCGCCGCCTGCTCGACGAGACCCGTTCGCCGGAGAACCCGGCGCGCCGGGCCTGGCTGGCCGCCGCCATGGGCGTCCTGGTGATCGCGGTCGCCGCCGCCGCCCCCGCGGTCTCCGCCGCCCGCCCGGAGCCGCCGCCCGCCAAGGCGCCGGCCGCCCATGCCGCGACCGGGACCGCCGACGCGACCGCCGCGATCGACGTCAACGACGCCACCGACTCGCCCACGCGCCTCGCGGCGGCCGAGGTGGAGCGGCGGCACGAGGTTCGCCACCGCGATTACGAGAAGGCCACGGCGGATGACGAGGATGACGAGAGCGATGACACTGAAGAGCCCCGTTTCGACTTCGACTTCGATT
The DNA here is from genome assembly GCA_039918595.1 of Thermoanaerobaculia bacterium. Lineage (GTDB taxonomy): Bacteria > Acidobacteriota > Thermoanaerobaculia > Multivoradales > UBA5704 > DATARR01. Next base: position 8,315 of record JBDSHF010000221.1, on the reverse strand, counting down.
TCAACCACTCCGGGCAGGAAGATCTCGACGAAATCGTGGACGGATCGCTCCAGGCGGCCCTTTCAGGGCTGGACGGCCAGCTCGAGACCCTCGCCGAGAACCACGAGCTGACCGAGGAGCAGCAGGAGAAGCTGTCCCGGGACATGGAGCGGAAAGGCCGCGAGATCGAGCGCAGCCTCAAGCCCCGCCTGGAGAAGCTCTCCCGCGAGCTCGCCGAGAAATCGGCCCACCTCCACGCTCTCAGCCCCGAGATGCAGCGGCTCACCGAGGAGATGGCCCGGCTCGGCGAGCAGATGGGCCCCTCCCATGAGGAGATGGACCGTCTCCACGCCCAGATCGACGAGCAGGTAAAGGCGATGCGCCATGGCCCTGAGGGGAAGCTGACGGCCGAGGAGCGCGAGCGGATCCGGCATCAGGCCCGGGAAATGGCCGAGAAGATGAAGCCCACCGAGGAGCAGCGCCGGGAGATGGCGCGGCTTCGCGACGAAATGAAGCGGGAGAGCTCCCGGATGGGCGAGCGGTTCCGGGCCGAGAACCGGGACGAGATCGAGAAGATGCAGCGCGAGGTCCGCGAGGAGGTCGAGCGCGAGATGGGGGGGGTGCGGGAAGAGCTGCGCCGCACCCTGGAAGAGCGCAAGGCGATCGAGCGCCAGGAGCGGAAAGACCGGAAGGACCACGGCCGCCGCGATCATGACCGCCGGCACGACGCCAAGCCGGACCACGACCACAACGGGAATGACGACGACGATTCCGGCCGCTGATCCAGGGCTCGCGGGATCAGGATCGCAAGGGCGGGGAACTCCCCGCCCTTACTTTTTTCTGACGCTCTTGAGCAGGGCCACGAAGGCGTCGCGCTGGGGGGTGAGCGTCGAGTCCGGACCCTGGGCCTTGAAGAACCAGGGGCCGCCCGGGCCCTCGACCACCGCGCCGTAGAGCCGCGCATTCGAGATCGGGGTGCTCGGCCCCATCCCCATCCCGCTCGGCTTCAAGGTCCCCTTCACGTCCACCCAGGTCACCTTGTAGCCGTTGGTCTCGAAGGTCTCGGGCGTGGGCTTGGTCGCTCCCTCCATCTGGCCCACCCAGCGGTCGATGTTGGCGTCGACCGGACCGCCGCCGCCGGGACCGAAGAAGAAGACCGCCAGATCGGCGGGGCCACCCGGTCCCTGGATCGTGGCCTGGGCCAGGCGCATGCTCGACGACGGCGTCTGGGACTGCCAGGCCTTCGGGAGATCGAAGTCGATCGCTCCCGCCGCCCCGGCCGCCTGTTGCGAGTTGGGAGCCGGATCGATGAGGCCGGCATGGGGGGAGATCGAGTTGACCGCGTCCCCATTCGCTGCCGGCGCCGAGGGGTCGGGAGCGGCCTGCGGGGCGGTGGAGGTTTCGGCGACGGCGGGAGGAGCGGCCTCCCGGTTGCCGCAGGCGCAGAGGAGAAGCACGGGAAGAATCAGGATCGAGCGGTTCATGCCCGAAGCGTATCACCGCCCCGGAGGCCCCGGATGGGCTAGAATCCCTCCACGGAAGCGCTCGGGGGCTGGTGCCTTCTGCGGTCTTCAAAACCGTTGTCCCGTGCCGGTTGCGGTACGGGGGGTGGGTTCGATTCCCATGCGCTTCCGCCATTCGGCTCAATAGCTTACGACAGCTTCTCGGCGCCGATTTCCTGCAACTTCAAACTTCCTTCTTCTCCCGAATCTGCGCCTCCATGACACGGCAGTGACACAGGGGAAAACCGCAGAGGGCACCCCCACCCAAGCGCGGCCCGGATGGCGAAGCTGGCCGTCATCCAGACTGCCGGCACGCCGCTTTATTCCTCGGAAACGATTCCCTGTAGCAACCGCTCCCGTTTGCCCATACGATGCGCCCGAGGCCGCCGACGCGGCCTGCGGCCTTCCCTTAAGGAGACCTCATGCGACAGGCCAAGATCATTCTGCTTACTGCCTTCTTCATCGTTCTTGGCTCGCCGGCCGTGCTGCGTGCAGCCGTGCAGGACCCCGACCGCGTAAGCACGACGCCCACAAGCTGGCACTGGTGGCTGGACCGTACCGAGGACCAGATCAATACATTCCGCCACAACGGCGAGCGGCTCATCGGCCTTGAGCGGTCTCCTTCGGACGCGGGCAAGTTCGACGCCGTGCTGATCCAGAACTCCGGGACGTATCAGCGCAGCGACGGCTGGTGGTTCGGCTTAACGTACGACCAGGTGGTCGCCAAGGTCGCTGAGAACAACGGCCGCATCACCGATCTGCGGCCGTACACCGTCAACGGCCAGCGGCGGTTTGCCTTCACCCTGATCCGCAATGAAGGCGACGCCGCGAAATCGTGGTGGTGGAATTACGATCTCACGCCGCAGCAGGTCACCAACGACATCAACCTGCACGGCATCCGCCTGGTCGACCTCGACGCCTACGAGGTCAACGGCAAGACGCTCTACTCCTACGTCGGCATCAAAAACCAGGGTGTCGACAGCAAGGCGTGGTGGTGGTACACCAACGCCTCGGCCCAGTACGTCACCGACCGGATCAACGAAAACGGCGCCCGGCTGACCAACATCGAGGTCCTCGCCAATGGCAACCTCGCCGTGGTGATGGAAAAGAACGACGGCTCATCCTGGTGGTGGGGCACCGGGTACAGCCAGGACCAGATAAACGAAGTCGTCGCCACGACCGCCTCGCGCCTGGTCGGCCTTCGCTCCTACGTGCGTAGCGGCCAGCGGCTCTACGCGTTCATCTCTCTCGACAACGCGAACACGGAGACGCGGCGCCTGCGCGATCTGATCTATCAGGCATACAAGAATCCGAAGTTCGGCTCGAGCGTGATCCGCGGCTTTCTGGTGAAACCGGTCGGCGGCGCGGCGCTCGCGGACCTCGCGGGCGACTGGCCGTTCCAGCCGCTCAGCACCCTGAAGCTCTTCCCCTACCTCTATGCGATGATCGAAATCGACAGGGGGAATGCAACGCTCGCCGACACCAGTCTTTCATGGACCGAGGCGACGGTGGACGATCCCAACACGCCGGACGACGAGCGCAAATACGCAAGCTGCCTCGTGCCCGGCTCGCCGCAGACCCAGCCGGGCAGCGCCAAGCTCCAGGATGCGCTGCCGACGATGATGTGGGAATCGCACAACCGCACGCTCGACGCGTTGATGGCGAAATATCCGCCCGCCGTGCTTAACCCCCGCGCGCTCCAGTTGGGCCTCAGCCAGACGCAGATGTATTTCGGCTGCCCGCAACTCCACGGGCCGTCCGCGCCGTGGGCCGCGAACCGCTCGACGCTCTATGACCTCGGCAAGATCTTCGAAGGGGTCGAGACGCTCCAATTCGTCCAGAAGGACTCGACCCGCCAAGCGTTCCTGGGCAACATGATCAAGCTCGACTACGCGGGCGCTTCCTACTCCAGCCCGATCACCGGCAAGACAACCGGTCCGCTCCGCAACGACTCTCTGCGCGCCATCGTCCAGCGAGAAGCGGGCCCCGCCAAGCAGGCGATCGTCGAGGAGTTCCTCCGGCACGTCGTGCTGCGTGGCAAAGGTGGCAGCGGCGGACCGAGCAGCGATGAATTCGGCTATTCAGACTTCCTCTACGAGACTCTGCCGTTCAAGCAAAATGGTCGGATCGTCGACAAGACGTTCGTCCTCGGCTGGTTCATCTACAAGCTGAAGACGCCGCCGGGCTGCCCCGAGTCGATGGCGGCCGACAATGGCCTCTGCCAGGCGATCTGGAAGCCGGAGATCGATGCCCGCGAGAGATTCCGCACCGAGCTGCACACGGCGGCGATCCGGCAGGCGCTGGCAACCTGGTAGCGGGACGAGAGCAGGTCGTCGGTTGCGAGAAACCATGGGGGTGGGTTCGATTCCCATGCGCTTCCGCCATTGTTCACCTGACCGAGGGGACCCCGGCCTTCTCTACCGCCGGCTTCAGCTCCTCGTCGGCGAAGGTGGCGAGGGTGGTGGGCGTGGTGGTGTTCGCGGTGCGCGGCTCGGCGGTCTCCATGGTGCCCTCGACGACGCCTCGGTACAGGGCGGTATAGGCGTCCGCCGCGAAGTCGGGGAAGCCGGCCTGGAGCATGCCCTGGCGGGCCTGGTCGAGGGTCACCTCGACGTAGCGCAAGGGGCGCCCCAGAGCCTCGCCCAGGATCTCCGCTACCCGCGTGCCGGCCAGGTCCTCGGGGCCGTGCACACCCACGGAATGATGGCCGTGCCAGCTCCGGTCGGTCAGGTACCGGGCGGCTTTCTCCGCGATGTCGCGTGTGGCCACCACCGGGACAGCCTTTCCGGCGGGGATGGCGCTGTAGAGGGCGCCGTCGCGGACGATGGTTTCCACGTCCCGCAGATAGTTCTCCATGAAGAAACCGGCGCGGAGGAGGACCACGTCCGGGAGCGCCTCCTGCCAGGCCCGCTCCACGCCCAGCAGGACGCCGACCGGACCGTTCGCCGGGCCGTTCTGGGCCCCCATGCTCGACTGCACCACCGCGCGCTTCACGCCGGCCGCCTTCGCCGCCGCGGCCGCGGCGCGCGCCAGGCCTTGCGCCCACTCCGGCTGGTCCGGCCGGATCGCCGGCGGCGTCAGCCAGAAGACCGCTTCCGCCCCCTCGAACGCCCGGTGGAGCACCTCCGGATCGTCGGCCGACCCCTCGATCACCTTTACCCCCCGCTTCTCCAGGCTGGCGACCTTGGCGCGGTCGCGGTGGATGACGGTGACTTTCTCTCCAGCTTCCAGCAGACGGTCCACCAGGAACCGCCCGATATTCCCCGTCGGAGTGTTGACCAGGATGCTCATCTCCCTCTCTCCTTTCGTTGGGGCAGTTGTCCTCGCCCCTGTCTAGTCGTATCGTAGAGAGGAGAGGAGAGACCTTCCATGCGTGAGCCGATCGATTTTTTGCCTGATCGTCTCTCCGGGCGAGACGATTCTGGAGAGATGGATGTCCTGGCCGACGTGCTGACCGCCACTCGCGTGGGTGGCGCGCTCTACTGCCAGAGCCGGCTGTCGGCGCCTTGGGGGATGCGTTTCGATCATACCGACAAGGCGGGCTTTCACGTGGTGGTGCGGGGCTCCTGCTGGCTCCGCCTGGAAGGGCGGGAGCCGGTGCAGCTCGGTCCGGGGGACGTGGTGCTGCTGGCGCGCGGCAGCTCGCACAGCCTCACGGACTCCCCCGCCACGCCGGCCGTCCCCTTTCAGGAGATCGCGGCCTGCGGCAGCCGCAATGGCTCCTGGGTGGATGCGGGGGGAGGCGGAGCGCAGACGGTCCTCCTCTGCGGCGCCTACCACTTCGAGCACGATGGCCCCCATCCGCTGCTCTCGCTGCTGCCGGAGGTGGTCCACATCCCGGCCGAGCGGGCCGAGGTCTCGGGGACTCTCCAGGCGGCGCTCCATCTCTTCCGGCGTGAGGTGGGCGAGCGCGGCCCGGGGGCGAGCACGGTGGTGACGCGGCTGATCGACGTGCTGTTCGTCTACATCGTCCGCTCCTGGCTGGAGTCTCTTCCTGATGGCCGGGCGGGCTGGCTCGGGGCGTTGCGGGACGCGCAGATCGGCCGCGCGCTGGCGGGCATCCACGCCCAGCCGGAGCGCCGCTGGACCGTGGAGTCGCTGGCCACCCAGGCCACGATGTCGCGGGCGGCATTCGCCCGGCGCTTCCTGGCCCTGGTGGGAGAGCCGCCCCTCGCCTACCTGACCCGGTGGCGCATGGACACCGCCGGCCGCCTCCTCCGCGACACCACCCGTCCGCTCTCCCGCATCGCCGAGGCGGTGGGCTACGAGTCCGAGTTCGCCTTCAACAAGGCCTTCCGCCGGGCCCGCGGCATCTCGCCGGGCCGCTACCGCCGGGCGGCGGGGGCCGTGGGGTAGCGGCCTGGGGACTGCTCGGTAAGTAGGTTGGCCTCCTGAGCCCGCGGCCGGAACAGCCTGCCATGGAGGCCGCTCACCAAGGCGTTGAGCAGGGGGAAGTAGGCAGCGAAGAAGAGGACCATCGCCAGACTGAAGTTGCGCTCGCTGAACAGCCGGTCTAGCAGGTTGTGGGGATAGGCGTAGCTGGAGTGGAGGGCGTAGCCGCCGAATTCCAGCAGACCCATGGGGAAGAGCCCGTAGAGGTACTGCTGCCACCAGGGGAGGCGACGGAAGATCACCGAGAGCGGGATCATGTAGAGCACGTAGACGGTGATCACCTGCCACCAGTAGGTGAAGCGGGCGATCTCGAGCCACTGCCCGACCTGGTTCATCAGGGTGCCGGCCAGAAAGTAGGTGACGGCATAGGTGACCCACAGAGAGGTGGGCAGATAGAGCCTGTCGCGCAGGTATCGGTAGGGCGGCAGCGTCCTCATGCCTGACGATAACGCCGATGCCGTCCCGGACATTGCCGAAGCCATGGAGCGGACTCTGCCGTCCTCGGTTCCTTGATATGGCGCTGACACGGGGAGAAGACGCTGAGATCACCGGCCGGGCTCTTCGAAGGGGAGATCGGGCACCTTCTTCTTTGAGGAGATGCCGCAAAGGCCCAGCTCACCCGTGAACCGTCCTTTAAAGGAGACCCGCATGAAGCTCAGATCCACCTTCCTGGCGTTCGCCTCGTTGCTGCTGATCAGCTCCCTCGCGAGCGCCGGCCAAACCTCCATGCCGGCAGACCCGGCGAGCGCAAACTTGGCGGCGATCTTCTCCGCCCCGGCGTCTCCGGGTTGCGCGGACGCGACGCTCCCCTCGTTCGAGCCCGCCCCGGTCAACAAGGCCCTCGGCTGTGGAACCTGCAGCGATACGATCTGCCAGGGGAAGCAATTCGGGGCGTTCTGCAAGTCCCTGAACGGCAAGACCTATACATGTCAGCCCGCGTACGTCGTCTGCTCCGCCAGGGACTGCGAGTGCTGGACCGGGCCGCTCCCGTAACCCTCTGACGCATAGCCGCGGGAGGCGGCCCGCCGCTCGGGGCCGCTTCCGGACAGCTCTTACGGATGCGCCGCCAGACGGGCGGAGTTGACCGTCGTCGACGGGAAGATGTAGCTGAAGTCCACGCCGCCCGTGTGGCAGCCGATGCAACTGCTGGTCGAGACCTGCTGGTTGTTCTTCCACTGGGCGAGATAGGTCTCGAGGGTGGTGTTGCGCATGGTGGCCGGCGTGACCACCGCCTGCGGCTGGCTCCCCTCCGCTCCCTTGTTCAGCCACTGCGTGTCGACCAGGAAGTAGTTCGCCCAGACGGTCCCCCGGAGCGCCGGCCGGTAGGCGACATTGCAGCCGGTGGCGCCGGTCAGCGGATCGAGCCGCGTTGCCTGGGTCGGGCCTCTCTGCATGTTGTAGGGGTCGTCCGGCGCCGGTCCGATCGCCTTGTAGCGCTGGAGATTCGGACAGCACTGATACTGCGGCGACGGGTTCGGCCCGGCTTTCGCCGCCGCCGCGCACTGGGCGGGGGTGACCGCCGGCTGGCAGGAGGGGTTGTTGAACGAGAACGGCCCCTTTCCCGCGATGTTGGGCAGTGGAACGTTCGCGAGGTGCTCGAAAGTCGCCCAGACCCAGTCGGGGTCCGAGAAGGAGGTCTTGTGGGCGATGTGCAGCCCGACCAGACCCATCTTCTGGAGCTTGCAGGAGGTCGGGGTGTGCCGCTGCGGGTCGGCCTCGTCGTAGACCAGCACCTGGCGCTGGTAGTAGCTGTGGCCGTTCCATTCCGCGTCGCTCAGCACCTTCCAGGCCGCTTTGACCTCGGTGACGCCGATGCCGTACTTGGTGTCGGTCTTGTTGTCGTAGAAGACCAGCTTGCTGGTGTCGGCTCCCGGCTTGTAGTAGTTGCCGGTGACGATCTGGTCGAACTCGGTCTGGTTCACATGGATCTGATAGCGCACCAGGTTGCCGGCCTGGTCGACCAGCGGCCCGGTGAAGGCCTCGTTGACGTCGTCGCCGAGCAGGCTGCTGGATTTGGCCGCGCTGGTCACCGCCCGGGCGAGCGCCGGCGGCGCCTTGGCGGTCATCCGCAGGACGGGTGTGCCGGCCGGAGCGCTGGGGCAGCCCGGAGGCGCCGGTCCCCACTTGTTCCAGTCCGCGTCGGTCAGGGTCCAGCTCGGGTCGTCGGGACGGAAGATCTCATAGTCCTGCTTGTAGGTGTCCCAGACGGCCGGCAGGGGGTTGCCGCTCGCGTCGACCGCGCCGAAGGCCTTGCTCTTGTCGGCGACGCCGCGCCCTTGCCTCAGGTCGGCGGGCCAGCTCAGGGCCACGAACGACTGCCAGGAGAGCTGGTTGAAGCCCGCCTGGTTGGGCGTCCAACCCCGCGCCTTGGGAGGATCGCAGATGTCCGCGGGGATGGTGGAGCTGAGGTCCGACTTCTGGACCAGCGCGCACTGTGTCAGT
>JBDSHF010000220.1:0-8452 GCA_039918595.1 Thermoanaerobaculia bacterium | reverse complement strand
CCGCGGACGAGCGCATGCCGGAGCGGAGCTTCTCGCGGTAGTCGTTGATTGCGGTGCCGTCTCCCCCCTGCTCAGGGGTGGGGACGTGGAGGTCCTCGCCGAAGTCGACCTCGGGGAACCCCTTGGGGCCGAAGCGCGGCTCGAGGCCCTTGCGCTTCGCCTCCAGCGCCTTGAGCACCATGTGCGGATGGATCGGCACCTGGTCGACCCGCACACCCACGGCGTCGTAAATCGCGTTCGCCACCGCCGGCATCACCGGCAGCAGCGGCCCCTGGCCCACCTCCTTGGCGCCGAAGGGGCCCTGCGGGTCCGGGTCCTCGATCAGGTACGTCGTCACCGGCGGCATGTCGTTGAACGTCGGGCTCTTGTACTCGAGCACCGAGGGGTGCTTGTGCACCAGGGCGGAGGAGAGGTGCTTCGGCAGCCGGCGGAAGACCTGCTCCTCCATCATCACCTCGCCGAGCCCCATGTAGACGCCCCCCTCGACCTGGCCCATCACCAGCACCGGATTGAGCGAGCGGCCGACGTCGTGGGCCATCCAGACGTGGACCGGGTTCCACAGCCCGGTCTCGGGATCGACCTCCACCTCGATCACCGACGCCGAGTAGGAGTAGGCGGGGGAGGGGCCGACGCCGGCGCCCCGGTAGCGGCCGGGGGAGCGCGGCGGGATGTAGCTGCCGGTGGTGGCCATGGTGCCGAAGCGGGCCTCGGCGGCGATGACGGCGTCCTGGAAGGTGAGCCCCTTGTCCGGGTCCTGGGCGTCGAACACCCGGCGCTCGGCGAAGACCACGCGCGAGGTGGGGATCTCGAGCTGCTCAGAGACCGCCTTGGCGATCAGCTCGCGCGCCCGCTCGGCGGCCTGGAGGGCGGCGTTGCCGACCATCAGGGTCACGCGCGAGGAGTAGCTGCCGAGATCGACCGGGGTGAGGTCGGTGTCCGCCACGCAGAGCCGGATGTCCGCGAGCGAGACGCCGAGCACCTCGGCGACGACTGCGGCGAGGATCGAGTCCGACCCCTGGCCGATCTCCGACTCGCCGCAGAAGACGGCGACGCCCCCCGAGCGGTCGAGCTTCAGCATCACGCCCGACTGCGGCATGTGGTTCCAGTAGATCGGCAGGCCCGCGCCGCAAAGATAGGAGCCACAGGCGAGGCCGAGGCCGCGCCCCTCGGGCAGCCGCCCCCAGCGCTCGCGGAAGCCGCTCCCCTCGACGACCGCCTCGATGCACTTCCGCAGGCCCATCGAGCCGATCTTCAGCCAGTTGGCGGTGATCGAATCGGGCTCGGCCAGCATGTTGAGTCGCAGGTCGGCCGGGTTGATCCCCAGCTTGATGGCGATCTTGTCGAGATGGACCTCGAAGCCGAAGCGCGGCTGCGGAGTGCCGTGGCCGCGCTTGGGACCGCAGGGGGGCTTGTTGGTGAAGCAGCGCACGCCCTGGAACTCGTAGGCCGGCATCTTGTAGGTCACCGTCTGCAGCGCCCCGGTGTAGTAGGTGGAGGCGACGCCGTAGCTGCCGTAGGCGCCGCCGTCGAGGGCGGTGCGCAGGCGCTGGGCCGTGATGCGGACGCCCGTTCCATCCTTCTTCACCCCCGTCCGCATCTGCATCAGCACGGGGTGGCGGCCGCGATGGCAATAGAAGACCTCCTCGCGGGTGAGGGTGATCTTGCACGGCCGGCCGAGCTTGAGCGCCATTTTCGCCGCCACGATCTCGTGATTGAACGGATCGCTCTTGCCGCCGAAGCCACCGCCGTTGGAGCAGGCGACGACGCGGACGCGGGAGGCCGGCAGATCGAGCACCTTGGCGAGGGCGCGGTGGACGTAGTGCGGAGTCTGGCTGGAGGAGTAGAGGGTCACCCGGTCGTCGTCCTCGGGCACGGCGACGGACGCGTGCTGCTCCATGGGGAGATGGGTGTTCCCCTCGTAATAGAAAGTGTCCTCGAAGATCTCATCGGCCGCTTCGAAACCTTTCTCGACCTCGCCGAAGGTCATCGAGACGACCTTGTGCAGGTTGCCGCGGTCGCCGTAGTCGTGGATGCGCGGCTCGGGGGTGGCGATCGCCTCCTCGATCGACGAGATCGTGGCCAGCGGCTCGTACTCGACCTTCACCCGCAGCGCCGCCTCGTAGGCTGCGTCCTCGGTGACGGCGGCGACCGCCGCGACGGGATCACCGACGAAGCGGACCTTGTCCGGGGCCAGGGCGTGCTCGTCCTGGGAGACGGGGAGGATGCCGAAGGGGATCGGCGTGTCCTGGCCGGTGAGCGAGCCGAGGTAGCCGGGGACCTTCGCGGCCTCGGAGAAGTCGATCGCCTTGATCGTCGCGTGCGGCTGGGTGGAGCGGACCAGGCGGACGTAGCACATGCGCGGAAAAGTGAGATCGTCCGCGAACTTCGTCGCGCCGGTCACCTTGGCGCGGCCGTCCACGCGGCGGAACGGCTTGCCGATGATGTTGGTCTCGCGCCGCGGCTCTTCTTCGGTGTCGGGATTTCTGATCGGTTCAGCCATGGTGACGTTTCCTTGGATCAAACAGCTCGCGGTCCGGGACGATGAGCCGGGTCGGTGGGGTTGTCCGAGCCGTAGAAGGCCTCGTTCGGCGGCGTCCAGTCCTCGCCGCGCATCTTCGCGGCGGCCCATTCGATCCCCTCGAGGATCTTGTGATAGCCGGTGCAGCGGCAGAGGTTGCCGGAGAGGGCCTCGCTCATCTCGCCGCGGCTGGGGGCTGGGTTCTCGGCGAGCAGCGCCTTGGCGGCCATCAGGATGCCCGGCGTGCAGTAGCCGCACTGGGCGGCGCCAAGATCGGCGAAGGCCGCCTGCAGCGGATGGAGATCGTTGCCCAGTTGCATCCCCTCGACAGTCTCGATCGCCTTGCCGCCCGTCTCGGCGGCGAGGATCAGGCAGGAGAGCACGGGGCGGCCGTCCACCAGCACAGTGCAGGTGCCGCACTCGCCGAGCTCGCAGCCGTGCTTGGTGCCGGTCAGGGCGCACTCCTCGCGCAGCACCTCGAGCAGCGTGTGGTGGGTGGGGAAGACCACGGGGCGGTCCTCGCCGTTGATCCGCAGCTTCAGGGTGGTCAGGTCGTCCATGCATTCTCCATTTCAATTCCCGGTGCCAGCACGCCGCGCACCAGCAGCTCGGCCTGTTCGCGGCCGATCTCGCGGGCGGTCTTGCCGCCCTCCGGCCGGAACCATTTCACGGTCCAGTTGACCGCGCCCAGGATGGCGAGCGCGCTCACCTTGGGATCGGTCGGCCGGAAGACGCCCGCCGCCATCCCCTCCTCGAGGAGGTCGCGGAAGGCGCGTTCGTACTCGTCGCGCTGTTCCTGCACCTCGCGCCGCCAGGTCTCGCCGAGCGCCTCCACCTCCAGGTGGGCGAGCGAGCCGGGGGTCCCCTCGTTGAGGCGGACGACATGCTCCTCGATCAGCCGGAAGAGCTTGGCGTCCGCCCGCAGGGGAGCTGCCCGCACCCGCGCCGCGAGGTCGAGCAGGCCGGCGAGGGCGTCCTCCTGGACGAAGGCGAGCAGCTCCTCCTTGTCCTTGAAGTAGTAGTAAAGGTTGCCGACCGCCATCCCCAGCTCCGCCGCGATGTCGCGCATCCCGGTCGCCTGCAAGCCCCGGCGGCGGAAGACCCGCGAAGCGGCGTCGAGGATCTCGCGCTTCTTCTCGGGGACTTTATCGCGGTTGTCGCGGGGTTCGGGCCGGCGCGCGGCGGAGTTTTGAACCATCGTTCAAAATTATCTTCGTGGAGGCGGCTCGTGTCAAGAATTCGGTTGCCTGAGGCAGGATCCGAAGTCCCGCCCGCAGGGCGGAATTTATCCAGCCTGGGGTGTCAACCCCAGGTAGGCGTTGCCAGGATCTCCAAGCCCCCAAAGGGGCCGGCAGAATGCCTCCGCCGTACAGCCAAGCTGATGTCCAGGGTCGGAGGGGTCTGCCGGCCCCTTCGGGGGCTTGGGATGGGTGGGCCACCCTACCTGGGGTTGACACCCCAGGCTGGATAAATTCCGCCCTGCGGGCGGACACATCCACCTCAAACCGAGCTACTGCGGCCCGAGCCAGGATAGGATCTCGACCTTGAGATCGAGAGACATCGCCATGAAGGACACCCTTGCGCCACCGCGCCGCCCCTCGGCCGTCGAGATCGCTTCCTGGGCCCTCGCCGCCCTGGTCCTGATCCTGGTCCTCCATCTTCACCTGCTGTCGGCGCTGCTGGGGGGGCTCGCGGTGTACGAGCTGGTGCACATCCTCAGCCGCAAGCTGCATTTCATCCGCGGCCGCCGGGAGGCTGGGAAGCGCTGGGCGGTCGCCATCCTGGCGGTGTTCGTCGTCGCCGCCCTGGTCCTCGCGGTCGTCGGCGTCCTCGCGTTCTTCCGGGGCCGTGGGGCTCCGGCGAGCCTGCCGGCGCTGCTCGGCCAGATGGCGGACATCCTCGAGACCTCCAAGGAGCATCTCCCCCCCTGGGTTGCCGCCGAGATTCCGGACAACACCGAGGAGCTGAAGAATGAAGGGGTCACCTGGCTGCGTAAGCATGCTGGAGAGTTCCAGACGTTCGGAGCGCAGATCGGGCGCAGCTTCCTCCATGCCCTGATCGGTATGGTGATCGGCGCCCTGGTCTCGCTGAGCGAGGTGGCGGCGGCCGGGTCTCGCGGACCGCTGGCCGAAGCCTTGTCCGAGCGGGCTCGCCGCCTGGGCGAGGTCTTCCGGCGCATCGTGTTCGCCCAGGTGCGGATCTCGGCGCTCAATACCGCGTTCACCGCCCTGTACCTGGTCGTGCTGCTCCCCCTGCTCGGCGTCCATCTGCCGCTGGTCAAGACGCTGATCCTCCTGACCTTTCTCGTCGGCCTGCTGCCGGTGATCGGCAACCTGATCTCGAACACGGTCATCGTCGTGGTCAGCCTGTCGTACTCCCTGGGCGCCGCGCTCGGCTCGCTGGCCTTTCTGGTGGTGATCCACAAACTCGAGTACTTCCTCAACGCGCGCATCGTGGGCAGTCAGATCAAGGCCCGGGCCTGGGAGCTGCTGCTGGCGATGCTGGTCATGGAATCCGCCTTCGGCCTCGCGGGATTGATCGCGGCGCCGATCTACTACGCCTATTTGAAAGACGAGCTTTCGTCGCGGGGGTTGATCTGAGAGTGAGACGCGCGATACCTGCTCTGCTGACGTTGACACTCATCGCAAGCTGTGGCGTCCAATTTCCCGTGAGGGCGCAGGCAGCGGCGCCTTCAGCGGGCGTGACCCTGGCGAATGTCTATGACGCCTTCGGCGCGGAAAGAAAGGGGCTGGCGCAGGACTTCGGCTTCTCCTGCGTCGTGAGCTACAAAGGGAAGTGGATTCTGTTCGATTCGGGAACCGATGCCAGGATCTTCGAGCGCAACCTCAAGGCCATGAAGATCGACTTGAGGAAGATCGATATCGCCATCGTGTCGCACGGGCATTACGATCACATCGGCGGGTTCGATTATCTGTTGAGCGTCAATCCCAAGGTGAAGATCTACCTCCCGAATGATTTCTTCTCTCTCGGCGCGCCCATCAAGTTCCCCTTCCGTGAGCCCGAGCCGGACGTGGCGAAGACCCTGCCCAAGGACGAGCAGTATTTTCGCGGCGAGCGGGTGGTCGACGGCATGCTCACCGTGCCGACGGGGAGGTTCTGGAAGTCCAACGTGGAGTATGTGACCGAAGCCAAGGAGGTGCTGCCGGGCGTGACTTTGATTCCGACCACCTCCAAGCTGATGGGGACCTTCATCAAGTACCCGCCGTTCGGCGATGAGCACCCGCAGTTCGTCGGCATGCCCGAGCTGTCGGCTTCATTCGCCACCGGCAAGGGCGAGATCATCCTCGCGGGCTGCTCGCACAGCACCATCGAAACGATCATCCAGGAGACCCAGAAGGTCCGAAAGGGGAAGATCTACCTGGTCGCCGGCGGTTTCCATCTGATTCCGTATGGCCGCGAGTACATCGAAGGTCTGGCGAAGCGAATGCACGAGCAATACGGTGTCGAGGCCGTCGCGCCGGCTCACTGCACCGGGCATCTGGCGTTTTCCGTCTTCCGCAAGGTGTTTGGCGACCAGTACAAGTTCTTTGGGCTCGGTGAAACGCTGAGTCTCTGAGAGGGTCTGTAGGAGGCTAAGCGAAGGAGACGCCCCGACGTAGTAGGCCTATGGAATCTTGGCGCACATCGACTGGGGCGTCTCTTGCTGGCAGGCCATCAACGTTTCATCAACTTTTCCGCGAAGGCGGGGCTACCTCACATCCCCGTTCTCCTCACCCCTCCGACCGCAAAATAACCCCCGGCTCCACCCGCGCCGCCCTGCGGGCCGGCAGATAGCAGGCGAGCAGGGCAATCGCTCCCAGCAGGATCGGCGCGCCCAGGTAGTAGAGCGGATCCCGGGCGCTGACGTCGAAGAGCAGGCCGGTCAGAACCCGTGAGAGGAGGAAAGCCGCGGCCAGTGCTCCCGCCAGTCCGATCACCAGCCCGATCAGCACCCAGCGGAACCCCTGCCGCACGACGACGGCCAGCACCTGGGCACGCTGCGCGCCGAGGGCCATGCGCACGCCGATCTCCTGCCGGCGCGCCGAGACCGAGTGCGCCACCAGCCCATAGATCCCCAGCGCGCAGAGGAGCAGAGCCACCGCTGAGAAGCCGGTGAGCAGCCCCATGGTCATCCGGCGGCCGGCCACGGCTTCCGCGACGATCCCCTCCATCGTCCGCAGGTTGGCGACCGGCTGCTCGGGATCGAGGACGCGCACCTCCCGGCGCACGCTCTCGGCGACCTTGGCCGGCGGCAGGGAGGTGCGCACCAGCAGGTTCATGAACGGCATCGGAAATTTGATGTCCTGGTTGGCGGGGAGGAAGAACTCGGGCGTCTTCTCGACGTCCGGCCCGAGCTGCTGAATATCCTGGACCACGCCGACGATCTCCATCTTGCGGCTCCCCATGATCAGCCGCTTGCCGAGCGGATCCTGGCCGGAGAAGTACTGTCGCGCCAGCGACTCGTTGATCACCGTGGTGAGCGGCGCGTCGGGTGGCGTTGCCGGATCGAACTCGCTCCCCTTCACCAGGCGCGTCCGCAGGGTGCGGAAGTAGCCGGGGCTCACCACCATCAGCCAGGCGATCGGCTGGTCGCGCACCGCCAGCGGCCGGCTTTCGATGGAGAAGGGGGACTTCGACGACCCCTGGACCGGCAGGGAGTCCGACATCGCCGCCGACTGCACCCCCGGCAGCGCCCGCACCCGTTCCAGGACCTGTGCGAAGAACGCCCGCTGATGCGCCGAGTCCGGGTACTTCGCCGCCGGCAGCGAGATCTGCAGCGAGAGCAGCCCGGCGGGATTGAGCCCGAGGTCCACCCGCGAGAGCTGGCGGAAGCTCTGGATCAGCAGCGTCGCTCCGATCAGCAGCACCAGGGAGAGGGCGACCTCGACGGCGACGAAAACACCCTGGGAGCGGGCGCGGCGCGGGCCCGCCGTCGAGCTCCGGGAGCCCTCCTTGAGCTGCGCGGTGGCCTCGGTGCGCAGGCTCTGCAGCGCCGGGATCAGCGAGAACAGCACGCCGGTCAGCAGCGACAGCAGCAGCGTGAAGACGAGCACCCGGCCGTCGATCCCCACCTGATCGGCGCGCGGCAGGCTGGCGGGATGCCAGGCGACCAGCAGGCGCAGTCCTCCCCAGGCCAGCGCCAGACCCGCCAGGCTCCCCATCATCGCGAGCACCAATCCCTCGGCCAGCCGCTGGCGGAGCACACGGCCGGCGCTGGCGCCCAGGGCCATGCGGATCGCCACCTCCCGGCGCCGCGAGAGCCCTTGAGCCAGCAGCAGATTGGCGACGTCGGCACAGGCGATCAGCAGCACCAGGGCGACCGCCCCCAGCAGCAGCACGAGGGACGAGCGGACGTTGCCCACCAGTTGCTCGCGCATCGGCACCACATCCAGGCGGAACCCGGCGTCCAGGTTCCCCGGCAGCGTCTGGGCGTAGCGGCCATTGAGCCGCCGCACCTCGCCACGGGTCGCCGCCAGCGCCGCCCCCGGCTTCAGCCGCGCCGCGACCTCCAGGAACCCCGCTCCCAGCTCGATCGCGCGCTCCGGGAGAAGCGAGAGCTCCTGCGGGCGCGGCATCCAGACCTGGACGTCGCGGAACGGGAAGTGGAGCACGTCGGGGAGGACGCCGACCACCGTCCAGGGCTTCCCTTCCAGCCGCACCGCCTTGTCGAGGATCGCCGGATCGCCGCCGAAGCGCTGCCGCCAGAGCCCCTCGCTCAGCATCACGGCGTCGCCGCCCCCCTTCTGGCCCTCGGCGGCGGAGAAGCAGCGTCCCAGCAGCGGCTTCACCCCCCAGACGCCGCAGAACTCCCGGCTGATCCGCTCCCCGTGGAGAACCTCGGGATCGCCGCGCTCCGTGAGGTTCACGTCCTCCTGATAGTAGGAGGTGATGCCGGCGAAGGGGCCGCTCTCCCGCAGGAGGCGGAACTTGGGC
>JBDSHF010000219.1:0-19088 GCA_039918595.1 Thermoanaerobaculia bacterium | reverse complement strand
GCTTCCTCATCGCCCGGCCCGCGGCAGCGGATCATGGCATTACTGTAGGTAGCTTCGCCTTGCAGGACCCAGCCAGCCGCTTCCGCACCGCGTGGACCGATGTACGAGGAGTCGTCCGTATCGATCCGACGGCACGGCCAGAGAACATCTCCAATTTCTCCTCTCCGGGGCCGACGCGAGATGGGCGAATCAAGCCGGAGATCGCCGCGCCCGGAGAGCAGGTGATCGGAGCGGTGTCACAGGATGCTTATCCCGGCCGCTCGCCCTCTTCGATCTTCAACCAACACATCTTCCCCGAGGCCGATGCCCTCATTATCAAGAATGATCCTCCGGACCGGACATTCGGAGTCATACAAGGCACGTCATTCTCCGCACCCGTCGTGACCGGTCTGGCGGCTCGTCTACTGGCCGCCAATCCAGCCCTCGATGCGGTCCAGGTTAAGAACATACTTCTGAACGCAGCGCTGAGCGACAGCTTCACCGGTAACGTTCCAAATGAGTCCTGGGGCTACGGCAAGACGCAACTCAGTCTCGCGGCGAATCCGGGAGACTCGATTCCGGGCCATTTCCGCATCGAGACCGCCACCCTGCCAGCCGGGGTTGTCGGTCGGCAGTACAATGAAGCGTTTTCTGCTTCGGGTGGCATACCGCCGTACACCTGGAAGATCTTCAGCGGCTCTCCGCCAAACGGGATTAATCTCGCAAGCGGTGATCTTCTCACCGGAATACCTACCAGCGCGGGAACCTACAGATTCACCGTGAGTGTCGAGGATTCTTCGATTCCTCGTCAGACGACAACGAGACCCTTTCAAATCTCCATTACCGACCGGGCGCCGCTTGAAATCATGACGGTCAGTCTTCCCGCAGGAGACATCAAGAGCTCCTACAAGAACTCTCTCCAAGCCAGGGGAGGTACCCCTCCTTACATTTGGAGTCTCATACAGGGAGAGCTGCCCGCTGGAGTACATCTTTCCTCTCATGGAAATCTCGCCGGAGCCCCTCTCTTCCAGGGTCGCTTCTTCCTCACTGTTTCGGTTGAGGATGCGGCAAATAGCACCGCGCTGCGCAGCTTACGACTGGATGTTGGAGATTCTTCCCAGGTCGCCTGGCAGCCGGTCGGGTTGGATGACCAGTACGTGAGGCTCATCTCAATCGATCCGAATGATTCAGACCACCTTGTTGCCGGGGCGGCTGCCTACGCCAGGAGAAACCTCGTGTTTCAATCCTTCGACGCTGGCCGCACATGGAGCGAGATTTCACTACATAAAGGTTTGCCTTTCGACACAGCCGCTGTGCTGGGTATCGATCCGACCACGTCAGAAATATGGGCGCAAGCATATCCGCTTCCATATAGATATGACCCGGCGGGGCAGGAGTGGCGCCCAGTGATGTCTTGCTCTAGCCGGACCGGTGGTGTCAACTACTCACGTACAATCGACATTGGATTTGATGCAGCGGGAAATAGCTTCCTGCTTCCCTATTATATGGATTGCCCACTCATGCCTGCCGTCGATGCATTTCAGGGCTTTTTGCTCTCCAGGGATCACAGGAACTCCTGGCAAAATATCGGGCAATTTCCGGCTACAGGAGCTCTCGACCTGACTGGCGACGAACAATTGGGCCATCTAAGTGTTTTCAGCTCCGATTCGCGGCATCTCTACGCGAGCCGCAACAAGGACTGGCACTGCTGCGAGAGACTTGAAGAGAAGTTCTTCCGCAGTAACGACGGTGGCTCTTCCTGGACAGAGTTGCCGATCAATACTCCAAGCGTCTCTCTTCCCTTTATCTCGCAATCTGACCCGTTTGATATCATCCGTGCTCCGTGGAACCCCGATGAATACAGCTCGATACCCTGGAACTGGGATTATGCTGGTACATCAACGATCGAGCGGAGCGTCAATGGAGGAGTCAGCTGGGAAGCTAATGAAGTACCAGGCCATCGCCGGGTATGTAAGCTCGAAAGGTCTTTTTCCAGTCCTTCTATACTTCTTGCTGGAACCACTGACGGTCTTTTCAAGAGCCAAGACCACGGCACGACTTGGCAGAGTCTTTCGCCTGGAGGCGCAACCGCTAACTTCTGTGAGGGCGGTGCGCTTGCGATAGACCCTGGCGACCCGCAAAAGATTTACGTGGGCCTGAAGAATGCTCGGATAGCAATCAGTAACGACGGCGGGGTTTCCTGGAGGATGGGGAATGAAGGTCTCTTTCGGCGCCTGACGAGCGGCCTCGCCCTGAGCCCATCGAGACCGACAGACCTGCTCCTCATCTCCGGAGTTCCTTTCGTCTCGCGGACTGGCGGTAACAGGTGGACGCTGTCTTCGCAGGGAGTCGTGACGGGTTATTCCACGGAGGCAAATCAGTTTCCTATCATTTCTCAGGCGAACCCAGAGCTCTTCTTCTTTGTCGGCGCACACAGCTGGGATTTGTACCGTTCCGGGGATCGAGGTATCTCATGGGAAAGACTGGAGCCGGTTTTTGGAAAGCCCACAACGTTTAGCCCGCGATATTCCTATCAACCTGGCATCGTGTCTCTGATAGCTGACCCATTCAACTCGAATGTGCTGGTGGCGCGAGTCCATTTCTTCGAGAAAAAGAATGGCAAGCTGACAGAAGCAGAGAGCATGTGGAGATCGACTAATCGCGGAGCAACGTGGAGAAAAATCAAGGAGCCTGAGCCTAGCATACTTTACTCGGATCATGTGGCGCCCTCCATTGCATTCGCGCAAGACAGGCCTGGACACCTGTACGCATTGGGGCCAAAGAAACTCTATGAATCCTTCGATCGAGGCACATCATGGAAGGCTATTGCTGGCCTGAAGAGTGCCGGCAGCAACTTCCCCAATTACCGCTTGGTCGTCAAGCCCGCCCCATCAGATCCACTCTACCTCTACGTTATTGCGAATGAATTTGTGGGAGTCTATAACGTCCGTTCATCGACTTGGAATTGGAGTACCCTCCCCAACTATTCCTTCCTGTCAAGCCTTGCCGTTGATCCTCATGATCCTATGACTGCTTATTTTGGCAGAACGTACACTATTTTTGGGGACCCAAGCCAAAACGCGAACAATCAGACCGGAGGCATCGAAAAGACAACCGATGGTGGTAAGTCGTGGGTGCGGTTGGCTTCCTTCCCGAAATCGTTGAGCGTTATCTCTCTCGAAACTGACCCGACGACTTCAGAAATCGTCTACGCTGCAACCTTGGAGGACGGGGGCTACCGCTCCAAGGATGGCGGGGCTACCTGGGAGAAATTGGATAACTTCGGCGTCCTCGCCGATAGCGTCAATACTGCAGTCAAGGATCCTAGCAATTCCAGCATTCTCTTCGTAGGTACCCAGGGCTTCGGTGTCCAGGTATCGACCAATGGAGGCCAAAGCTTCATTCCGCGGGTCAAGGGCCTAACCAACCTCAACGTTACCAGCCTCGCGTTCGATCCCGGAAGCCCACAAATTCTCTATGCCGGCACAGAGAACGGTCTTTTCAAATCCAGCGACTCAGGGAGCAATTGGACTCCCACCGCATTCGCCGATGGCTTCGTCACTGATATTTCCGTCGAGACCGGAGCCAAGCCACGAAGAGTCCACATTACGACCTTCGGCTATGGCCTCGGTACTTCCCAGGACGAGGGGCGGACCTTTACTTTTCACACTGCGGGTATGGGCTCCCTCAATTTGACCAGCACCGAGATCGAGAGCCACGGGTCTTCGCGGCGCTTGTGGCTGACAATGCGCGGTGGCGACGGTATTATGGTCTCGGACGACCTCGGCGTTACCTGGAAGCCAGTTGGCGGGAGCGGCTTGACCACGCGGAACGTAAACGACCTTGCAATTGAGTCAGGGGCCGGTCGTGTCTGGATCGCTACTGACGAGGGCGTGTTATGGACGGAAGATGGAGGAGCGACGTGGAGCGACCTCTCGGCGGGCCTTCCGCGTGGAGTCCCCGCGACTTCGCTCTCTTTTCATCCCGGCACCGGCGAAGTATTGGTGGGTCTGTTCGACGAGCATAACGGAGGGATCTACCGCGGCGGCAATGTAAGCGGATCGTGGGTGAGTTTCAACGAGGGACTACCGGAGCTTCGTGTTCGCAAGCTGACAAACGATGGTGGCCACGTAGTCGAGGATGGGGGGCGTGCCACCACCTTTTGGGCCGGGACCGCGGGAGCGGGTCTTTTCAGCATTGAAATAAAGAGCGCCAACGTGGGGCCTCAGATCACCACCACAGGACTCTCCAGTGCCGGCGTGGGCGTGCTCTACAATCAAACCGTGCAGGCGATAGGCGGCGTTGCACCCTATGTCTGGAGCCTCGCCCGGGGCTCCCTCCCGCCCGGTCTTGGCTTGGAAGCCACAACTGGGCGTATCACGGGAACGCCGGTCCAAAGCGGAACTTTCCGCCTCACAGTCCGTGTTGCCGACGGCCTCTCCCATTCAGCCTTACGGGAATTTGAGATACGGGTAAGTCCGGTGCCACCGGGAGTTACGTCAGGTAGTCAGAATAGGTTAGAGTAAAGGGATGATCGGTAAAGTATAACTGCAATAAGCAGTGGCGAATTCATCGGCAGGCCGCACCTTACCAACTGGGCAAGAGGTATAGATGAGCTCTCAGAAACTACCACTGCATCAGAGAATAGCAATCATAACTTTTCTGATCTTGGCTGGTATCGTAGCTTTTGGAGGGGTCCTAGGTGGGTTTTCGTACGCATACGAATTTTTTAGTAAACCTACAACGACCTATTGGGGAACTGTCATCATAGTTTTGTTTTGGCTGTTCGTGAAAATATCACGCCTTAGGTGGGTTGCAAAAAATGGTGAGACCACGACGGTGCGAGGGCTCGGACGAGCGTACACCTGGGGGTTGGTTGGATTTCTGGTGCTGCTTTGGATTCCTCGCATTTTTCCACCTAAACCGACGACAGATAACCACGTGTGGGAGCAGAAGGGAGAAATATCCGCGAGTCAGCTGAAGGAGGCCCAAGAGGCTTTCTCGGAGGGCATCGCAGACCTGAAATCATACGATCTCCTCAATGCGAAGCTTCACTTCTGCCGAGCTAAACAAATCGACCCCAGGTTTCTTCGTGCTCGCCTCAATCTCGCCAGAACATGGCGCGCCCGTGGCTACGACGGGGCAGCAGCAAACGAGGCCCAAGCGATCCTGAGTATGGCGATGCAGATGAAAGCCAATCAAAGTGAGTTGAAGCTTTATGAGGCATTCCGTGCCGAAACTGAAGGAAGATGGGAGGTGGCGGTCAATAATTATCGCTGGTTATGGAACCAAGAAGATATACGGGCGTTCGACGTGTTGGCGTTTGTCGAAGCCCTAAATCTAGCAGGCGAAAGTCGGCGTGCGTTGAAAACCATTGACGAGATTCGCGCAAAAGTCAAGCTTTTGCCTCTGGACGAAGCCCGACTGGAGATCCAGCGGGCAATTGCACTGATGAAAAGCGGCAGTAGCGAGGAGGAGCGCGCGGCGGTACAGGAAGCTGAACGGTTGGCCCGGGATGCCAAAGCCCAGGATCCTGAATTAGACAACAGCTATCTTCTCGCCCGCGTCCGGTTCTTCCAGTGCAATGCTCTGAGCAGCATGCAGGTTTGTAGAGAAGCTCTCGATGGATTCCGGAGACAGGGCGATTCGGTTGACGTTGGTAAGGTCTACCAGGTTATGGGACGCATTGCCACCGACCGCAAAAAGGGGCTCTCTTATTATCAAAAGGCGCTCGGGATCTACAGCGCTGCCGGATTTCAGCGGGGAATTTCTGATGTACTGGTCGAAATTGCCATCCTCCTATCCGATACCCATCGTATGTCCCAAGCCGCGGAGGTCTGCGGCGCCGCTCGGAAGACAGCGGAACAAATCGCGAGCCTTAACCTTCCGGAGATTCGACTGAGCTGCACTTATTATGCCAAGATCATCGATAAGGACTTCGAAGGAGCCCAGACTGAAGCTAGTGAAGTTGTGGCGCTGACGAGGCACCAGGATAGGGGCAACAGACGGCTTGAGGCAGTAGCTCTCCACGATGAGGCCTATGCAGCTCACGCCAAAACTCACGCTCAGGGGAATCGTTCAGAGAACCTGGAGCTATATGAAGAGGTCTTGGAATTATACAGAGCGGCTATTGCGATTGAGGAGGAGCTTCAAGACAGCTCGTGGGACGCCCGGCAAACTATCTTCCTCTATGCGAGGTTACTTTCGGATCTTGGCCGTAATACAGAGGCACGCAAGGAGTTGGAGAGAGCATTGAGACCCGACAGCAGGGAGAAGCGTCGGCAAAAAGTAGAGGACGTTGTCTGTTGGGATCGGAAGATCCTTGGCCTTGGACCTGCTGAGTGGCTACGGATGCTGAAGAGAATGGCTGACTTCACGCCTGCGCAGTGCGATACAAGCGAGGAAGAGGTCACGCCGGGACTAAATTTCGACTCTTCTCCGTTGACAAAGGTAAATATCGAGGCGCCGCATTGTTGAATGTGCACCGGAGGACCTGGCTCGGCCCCTTCGCCTGCCCCTACGTCGGCGCTTACCTTTCACAAGAAAGCACTTAAGAACACCTATCAAAACCTCGGCTCCCGTAATGTAGGGGAGGGTTCATCCCTCCCCTCGCCCCGTAGGGGCGGCCTTTGAACAGCCTGGGGTTTCAACCCCAGGTACCGGCGTCATAGATTCATCAAGCCCCGCAGGGCCGGCCGACCGCCGAGGTTTCGGCCGGCCCTGCGGGGCTTGGGAATGATCGGCCTGCCCGCCCGGGGCTGAAGCCCCGGGCTGTTCAAAGATCGCCCTTGCAGGGTGAGGGTGGGAACAAGCATCCGGGGGAACATCAGCCTTTCGGACCCCTCGCTGCCGCTGTCGCGGGCGGTGGAGGCGGCGAAGCTCGCCCACATCCACGACGACGTGGTGGTGATGCCGATGGGCTACGAGACGATCCTCGCCGACGGCGGCGCCTCGCTCTCGGGCGGCCAGCGCCAGCGGCTGGCGCTCGCCCGCGCACTGGTCCACCGGCCGGCCATCCTGCTGCTCGACGAGGCCACGAGCGCGCTCGACACCCGCACCGAGCGCGAGATCCAACAGGAGCTCGAGGCGCTGCGGACCACCCGCATCGTCATCGCCCACCGCCTGAGCACCATCCGCCACGCCGACGTGATCCTGGTGATGGACGACGGCCGCCTCGTCGAGCAGGGCCGGCACGAGGAGCTGATCGCCTTGGGAGGCGTCTACGCCAGCCTGGTGGCGGCGCAGATGGAGAAGGAGAAGATGCAGGCGGCGGGGGTGTAGGAGGCCTCGCCTCAGGAAGCCGGGCCCGCCAGCCCCGCCAGCCGCTGGAAGGGCTCGCGGATCGCCTCGGGAGTGCGGCAGGGGCGGCCGGTCGCGGCCTCGATCCAGACGTGCTCGGTGAGGCCGGTGACCAGCCGTTCCTTCCCTTTGTGGACCGCGTAGGCGAAGCGCAGACCGCGACTCCCCAGCCGCTCGCACCAGCAGGCGACCTGGACCACGTCGCCGTAGCGGGCGGGGCGGTGGTAGCGGGCCTCGACGCCGGTGACCATCAGGAGATAGCCGAGCCGCTCGATGTCGGCGTAGTGGAAGCCGGAGGTCGAACAGAGCCGGGTGCGGGCGAGCTCGAACCAGACGACGTAGTTGGCGTGATGGACGACGCCCATCTGGTCGGTCTCGGCATAGCGGACCTCGACGTCGATCTCGGCGCGGACGGGCTCGGGCATTTGTCTTCCTATCCTCGAATGTGGCGGGCCACGGTCCACAGGATCTTATAGCCGGCGCGGACCGTGCCGGTGATCGTGCCGGTGATCTTCGACACCCCGACGCGGCGTCGGTAGGAGACCGGCACCTCGGTGCAGCGCAGCCCCAGGCGGACCGCCTTGACCTGCATCTCGGCGGTCCAGCCGAAGTCGGGGTCGGCCATGCCGATCCGTTCCAGCGCGTCCCAGCGGACGGCCCGGAAGGGGCCGAGGTCGGTGAAGCGGTGGCCATAGAAGATCCGGATCAGCAGGCAGGCCACGAGATTGCCTGCCCGCGCCTGGGGAAGCAGGGCGCCGCGCTCCCGCCGCCCCAGCACGCGCGAGCCGATCACCAGGTCGGCCGTGCCGGCGAGGATAGGGGCGACGACCGCGGGCAGCTCTTCAGGGTGGTCCGAGTAGTCGGCGTCGATGAACACCACGATGTCCGGCGGGCCGGTGTGGCGGAGATGAGCGAGGCCGGCGAGACAGGCGCTGCCATACCCCCGGCGGGTGGCCGCGACCACCTCGGCGCCTCCCTCGCGGGCCACCCGGGCGGTGGCGTCGGTCGAGCCGTTGTCGGCCACCACGATCCGGCGCAGGGAAGAGCGGGGGAGGCCGGCCAGCACCAGCGGCAGCGAGGTCTCCTCGTTGAGCGCGGGGATCACGACGTCGACGCTCTCTCCCCCTCGCCCGGGGAGGGAGGCAGGGGAGGGGACGGGAGAGGGGGCTGGGGGGTGAGGGTCTTTGGACACCGGCGGATTTTATGCCATGCTCTTGCGCCCGGCCCGCGGGCCGCTTCCGAGGCTTATTTTCCCAGGTAGGTGCGTATGAAAATCTTTGCGCTTCCGTTCCTTCTCGCCGCCGTGCTGCCGGCGTCCGCATTCGCCGCGCCGCCGGCCGGGTCCTATCACCGGATCGAGCTCAAGCCGGCCCAGGGCGCGGCCCTGCCGTACACCCTCGAGGTGCCGCAAGGCTGGCAGGTGCGCCAGGTCGACGGCTTCCCCGGCCTCTGGATCGGGCCAGCCGACGCCAAGCCCCCCGAGGACCCGCGGCTGATCTGGGTGCGCGGCAGCCAGGTGGCGCTCGCCGAGCCCGAGAAGATCGTCGCCAACATCAAGGAGAACGACGCCGCCCACGCCGAGTGGTCGGCGCCCCGCGTCGAGGCGCGGACGGTCGGCGGCGTGCGCTGTGTGCTGGTGCAGATGGACTCCGGCGAAGGGGACAAGGCCCGCACCAGCCTCACGCTCAAGGTGCCGTTCCAGACCGTCTCCGTCGACCTCGTGGCTTCCGCCGCCAAACCGGAGTTCCCGAAGATGCTGCCGACTTACGAGAAGATCCTGTTCTCGGTACAGCCGGCCGCCGGAAGCAAGTAGGAATCCGGCGATGCCCGTCCATCCCTACCAGGGGCGGTGGCCCACCCTGGGCGCCCGGGTGTACCTGGCCCCCGGCGCCCACGTCGTCGGCGACGTCGTGCTCGGCGACGACGTCTCCTTCTGGTTCCACACCGTCGCCCGCGGGGACGTCAACTCCATTCGCGTCGGCGCGCGGACGAACATTCAGGACGGCACGGTGCTGCACGTCACCCACGTGCGGCATCCGCTGGTGATCGGCGCCGGGGTCGTGGTGGGGCACCAGGCCGTGCTCCACGGCTGCACGATCGAGGACGGCGCGCTGATCGGCATCGGCGCCCGGGTGCTCGACGGCGCGGTGGTCGAACATGGGGCGCAGGTCGGCGCCGGCGCGGTGGTGGCGCCGGGGCACCGCGTCCCGGCCGGCCATCTGGCGCTGGGTATCCCGGCGCGGGTGGCCCGGCCCTTGACCGAAGAGGAGACGCGGCGGATCGCGGAGACCTGCGACCGCTACGCGGCATTGAAAGAGCAGTACCGGAACGAGCTGGACCGACAGGAGGAGAAGCCATGAAGCGTCGCGGCGCGGGAACGATCACGATCGAGGATGTGGGGAGCCGGGTGCGGCTCCAGGCCTGGGTGCAGCGCCGCCGGGATCTCGGAGGGCTGCTCTTCCTCGACCTGCGGGACCGCAGCGGCGTCGTCCAGGTGGTGGTGCGCCCTGACGAGCGCCCCGAGGTCGGCCAGGTCCTGGATCCCGTCCGCTCCGAGTGGGTGGTGGAGATCGAGGGGACCGTCGCGCGCCGCGAGCCGGGGCAGATCAACCGCGACCTGCCCACCGGCGAGATCGAGGTGATCGCCGAGAGCGCCCTCGTGCTCTCCCGCTCCGAGACGCCGCCGTTCGCGCTCGACGGCAAGATCGAGGCCGCCGAGGAGACCCGGCTGCGCTACCGCTTTCTCGACCTGCGCCGCCCCGAGCTGCAGAAGAATTTCGTGCTGCGCGCCGGGGTGACGAACGAGATCCGCAACTACTTCCACGAGCACGGCTTCCTCGACGTCGAGACGCCGATCCTCACCAAGTCCACCCCCGAGGGCGCGCGCGACTACCTGGTTCCCTCGCGCGTTCATCACGGCAGCTTCTACGCCCTGCCGCAGTCACCGCAGCTCTTCAAGCAGCTCCTGATGGTGGCCGGCTTCGAGCGCTATATCCAGATCGCCCGCTGCTTCCGCGACGAGGATCTGCGGGCCGACCGCCAGCCCGAGTTCACCCAGGTCGACGTCGAGATGTCCTTCCCCACGGAGGAGGACATCTACGCGCTGGTCGAGGGGCTCTTCGCGCGCGTCTTCCCGCTCGCCGGCATTTCGCCGCCGGCCGCGTTCCCGCGGCTGACCTACGCCGAGGCGATGGCGCGCTACGGCAGCGACAAGCCCGACCTGCGCTTCGGGCTGCCGATCGTCGACCTCTCCAGCCTGCTGGCGGAGAGCGGCTTCCGCGGTTTCAAAGAGACCGTGGCGGCGGGTGGCGTGGTGCGCGGCTTCGCCCTGCCTGGATCAGCCGGCGCCGCCGAGGCGAGCCGCAAGGAGGTCGACGGCTGGGTCGAGATCGCCCGCCGCAACGGCGCGGCCGGCGTGCTCACGCTACGCCGCAAGGGGGGCGAGACGGTCTTCCAGGTGAAGAACGCGCTGACCGACGCCGAGCTCCAGGGCGCCGCCGAGGCGCTCGGGCTGGAGGAAGGCGGGCTCGCCCTGATCGTGGCCGCGCCGGCCGCGACTGCCGCCAATGCCCTGGGTGCCCTACGGCTCGAGCTGGCGAAGCGCTTCAAGCTGATCCCGGAGGGGGCGCACGCCTTCCTCTGGGTGACCGACTTCCCGCTTCTCGAATGGGACCAGGGGGCAGGCCGCTGGTTCGCCATGCACCATCCGTTCACCAGCCCCGACCCCCGCGATCTGGACCTGCTGGCGACCGATCCCGGCGCGGTCCGCGCCCGCGCCTACGACGTGGTGATGGACGGCATGGAGCTGGGCGGCGGTTCGATCCGCATCCACGACACGGCGTTGCAGAGCCGGATGTTCGAGCTGCTGGGGATCGCCGCCGAGGAGGCCGAGGCGCGCTTCGGCTTCTTCCTCGAGGCCCTGCGCTACGGCGCGCCCCCGCACGGCGGCATCGCCCTCGGCCTCGACCGCATGGTGATGCTCCTCGCCGGAGCCCCCTCCCTGCGCGACGTCATCGCCTTCCCCAAGACCGCCTCGGCGACCGACCTGATGACCGACGCGCCTTCCGGAGTCGACGCGAAGCAGCTCCGCGAGCTGGGGATCGCCGTGTCGCGGGAAGAGGGAAAAGAGACCTGACGAGTGGTATCATCCTCCTATGAAGACTGGGGCTGCGCGCAGGCTCGATTCCGAACCGGAGACTCCGACTCCCGAGTCGTTCCTGGAGGAGATCAAGGCCATCCTGAATTCGGGAACTCTGGTGGGTGCGCGTGAAGTGGCCGAACGCGGTCTCGCCCTGTACCCGGATCATCCGGAGCTGCGGCGCCTCCACCACGCGTTCCGCCCTTACTATGTCCGGCCAGCTCCTCCGGGCAACAACATCCCGGACCGCCGCGAGACCTTCGAGTGGCTCTGGCAGAACGCGGACAGATACAGAGGACAGTGGGTCGCCGTCCTCGGAACCGAGCTGATTGCCGCGTCTCCGGATCTTGAAACGGTCCACAAGGCTGTTGAATCGAGGAACCTGCCGTACCTCGCCCTCTTCCACCACTTTGACTGAGATTTCGCTCCTGTCCGGGTGGATGCGCCGTCCGTTCGCTACGGGTGTGTCGAAGTATGCCGATAGCGAAGGCAAGGCTCCAACTTCGAACCCCCGGATCTACCTTGAGGTCAAGCCAGGGCTCTTCAAAGGGACGGTATCTGCCATGGTGGACACGGCTGCCCCTTGGTGCATTTTTGAACCCTCAGTTGGTGAATTTATCCGTAAGAGCTTCGACCGCGTCTCTCCGGATGTCTCGTTGAGCACCCGGCTCGGCACCTTCATAGGGAGTTTGTACCGCGGGCCTCTCTGGGTCCCAGCATTGGAAGGCGAATCGCTCGATGTCGAGGTGACCGTCTTCATGAGCCCGGACTGGCCCGGGAAGAATTTCCTGGGTTATGAGGGCCTGCTCCAGAGAATCCGCTTCGCTGTCGATCCGGAGACGAACCTGTTTTATTTTGGCCGGGACTGAACGCTTTGCCGAACATCACTCCACTGCGGCTCCATCATCCGGACGGCACCACGCCCGTCGTCGTGGGCGATGGCGCGATCTCGTCCGTCCTGCCGGAGCTGGAGGACTGGCTCGCCCAGCGCACCGCCTTCCTCATCACCACTCCCCGCGTGCAGGCGCTCCACGGCGACCGCCTCGACGTGCTTTGCCGGGCCGCTTCCCGGTGGGTGATCCTGGAGGTGGAGGACGGGGAGGGGGCGAAGACGATCGAGTCGGCCCAGCGGCTGTGGAACGAGATGCTCGCCGCCGGCGGCAAGCGCGACAGCCGCGTCCTCGCCTTCGGCGGCGGCAGCGTGGGGGACCTCGCCGGGTTCGCCGCGGGTTGCTTCCTGCGCGGCATCGAGTTCGTGCAGATCCCCACCACCCTGCTCGCCCAGGTGGACGCCGCGATCGGCGGCAAGACCGGCGTCGACCTCCCCGGCGGCAAGAACACCGTCGGGCTGTTTCATCACCCCTGGATGGTGGTCGGCGACACCTCGGTGCTGTCCACCCTGCCGCGGGAAGAGCTGCGCTCGGGGCTGGTCGAGGTGGTGAAGATGGCGGCGCTGCTCGATCCGGACCTCTTCGGCCTGCTCGAGGAGGAGGTGGACCTCCTGCTCGAAGGCGATGCCGCGGCGCTCGGACCGGTGGTGGCGGCGGCCGCCGCGGCGAAGATCGCCGTCGTGGAGCGGGACCCGACCGAGCAGGGGGAGCGCCGGCTGCTCAACTTCGGCCATACGCTCGGCCATGCCATCGAATCGGCCTGCGGCTACGCCGGTCTTCGCCACGGCGAGGCGGTGGGGTACGGCATTCTCTTCGCGCTCCGCCTGGCCCGCAGCCGCGGGCTCAAGATCGAGGTGGCCGCGCGCATCCATCGCCTGATCCTGCGCCTGGGGCTGCCGCCGCTGCCCGGGCTCGACCCGGCGGAGCTGATGGCGGGGATGGCCCGGGACAAGAAAGCGCGCGAGTCCGGGCTGGTCTGGGTGCTCCCCCGCTCCCTGGGCGAGGGGTGGATGGCGGACGGGATCGCCGAGGGGGAGGTCCGGACCGAGCTGCGCGACTTCTTGCGCGATCCGCTCCGCCGGCCGGTGTAGCGTCCCGATCGCTGGCCGTGGTTCCAGCTATGGTTTCCAGGTATAATCGATGCAACAGTTGCCGAACTGAACGGTCGAAATGGAAACCCGAAGCCTTCTGCGCCGTCTCAAGCTGCGGACGATCCTCGTCATAGCGCTGCTGCTATCGGGCATCATTCCGCTCGGAGTCAGCAGTGTCCTGCTGATCAGCCAGAGCAACAAGGCCCTGGTCAACACCGAACGCGACAACCTGACGGCGGAAGCCAGCTCGCTCTCGCGGGAGGTCGACTCCTACCTGGCCGACGCCCGCCGGCAGCTCGCGCAGCTCGGCAACGGCATCCTGATGGCCCCGGGGCCGGACGACGTGGCGGCGCGGCTCTCCCAGCCCTGGGTGAGCTCGCAGCTCCAGAGCCTCCAGCATGGCAATCCGGACGTGATCGCCCTGCGCGTGTTCCACCTGGAGGGCGCCGGTCTCGAGCCCGGCAATCTCCCTCCGGACGTGAAGGCGGCGATGAACGTGGCTTTCAGGCAGGCGCGGAGCAGCAAGCGTCCGGCCTATGGCTTCATCCCGTCCGGAGCGGTGCACAAGCCGCAGGCGATCATCGCGGTGCCGATCCCCGAGGCCAATCCACAGCTCATCGTCGAGGCCCAGCTCCGGTTCCAGCCCCTGGAAAAGGTGACCAAGGACGAGGCCAGGAAGGGAGTCGGAGTCTTCCTGATCGACCGCCAGGGGAAGATCCTCTGGTCGAACGACGGCGGCGGCAAGGCCCCGAGCCTCGGCGGCGGAATCCTCAACGCGCTCGCCAACGGGCCGGTGACGCTGACCTCGCGCTACAAGATCCGGACTCCCCAGGGAATCCGCGAGGTCTTCGCCCAGGTGAGCGCCATCCCGGAGAGCGGCGGCAGCCTGGTGGTGCAGAAGCCGCTCTCCGAGGCGTTCGCCGACGTCAACAAGCTGGTCGTCAACGCCGCCCTGTCGACGGCCGTGCTGATCGGACTGTCGCTCTTCTTCGCCTATCTGGCGGCGCGGTGGGTCAGCCAGCCCATCCAGCGGCTGACCGAGACCACGCACGAGATCGCCGAGGGGAGCTTCGGCGGCCGGGTCGAGATGAAGGGTCTGACCTTCGAGATGGCCGACCTCGCGGAAGACTTCAACCGCATGAGCGATCACGTCGCCGGCTACGTGCAGCAGCTCCGGCAGGCGGCGCAGGCCAACCGCGAGCTGTTCATCGGCTCCCTGCGCGCCTTCGTGGCGGCGGTCGACGCCAAGGACCCCTACACCCGCGGCCACTCCGAGCGGGTGGCTGCCTACAGCCGCACCATCGGCCGCTACCTGCAACTCCCCGAGGAGACGCAGCACAAGATCTGGATCGGCGCCCTGCTTCACGACGTCGGCAAGATCGGCGTCGAGGACCGCATCCTCCGCAAGGAGGGGGTGCTGCTCCCCGAGGAGTACGAGCAGATGAAGCTGCATACCGTCATGGGCGCCGACATCATGACCCCTATCGAGCAGCTCCGGGAGATGATCCCCGCCATCCGCTCGCACCACGAGGCCTGGAACGGCCGGGGCTATCCGGACGGCCTGAAGGGGGAGCAGATCCCGCTCTTCGCCCGCATCGTCGGGGTGGCCGACACCTTCGACGCGATCACCACCAACCGTCCGTATCAGCAGGCCTACAGCCTGCAGTTCGCGGTCGAAACCATCACCCGCCTGACCGGCAGCCGCTTCGACGCCAAGATCGTCACCGCGTTCCTGCGCGCCTTCGAGGCGGGGGACATCCGCGCCGGCGCCGTACGCCCCCCGCGGACCGAAACGATTGTCGAGACGCCGCGCGCCGCCGCTGGCCAGCGCTGAGGAGCCACACCCCCCCGCATGGTGTTCCAGTACGTCTTAGCGAACCTCCTGGCCAACAACGATCACGCGCTGGGCGCCCTGTTTCTCGACGGAACCGGCGAGACGGTGGACCTCGCCTGCGCCGATTTCAGCCCCTACGAGATGCGCGTCATCGGCGCTTACCTCGGGATCTACCTGCGCCAGCTCGAGAAGGTCCTCGCCAGCAACGATCTCGGCGAGGCGCGGATGATCCATATCGAGAAGCGCTCGATGCACATCTACGTCGTGCCGCTGCCCGACGGCTACCACCTGGCGCTCGTCCAGCGCCACCCCGCCCTGGTCGGCCGCGCCCGCGAGAGCCTCAACGAGGCGGTCGAGCAGCTCAAGCGCGAGCTGTTCGGGGATTAGCGCCCTCATCACTCCCGGCTGGGGGGTGAGGGTTCGGCTATCATGGTCGTCGCCATGGCTGAAGAAACCAAGAAGAACGACATCCTGGAGCTCGCGCCCGAGACCCGTCTTCCCGAAGAGGAGAAGACCAGCTTCCTGGGGAAGCTGAAGCGCGGGCTTTTCATGACCCATACGGAGATCATCGAGAAGGTCTCCGACGCGATGAAGGACAAGGTCACCCTCGACGATCTCACGATCGAGTATCTGGAGGAGACCCTGATCGCCGCCGACATGGGCGTCGAGACCTCGCTCGAGCTGGTCGAGCGGGTCAAGAAGAACGCCCTCCGGGAGCAGACGACCAGCGCCACGAAGCTGCGCAAGCTGCTCTCCGACGAGGTGGCGGATCTGCTCGCCGAGATGCCCCGCCCGCGGCCGCTCGGCCGGGGCCCGGTGCTGACCCTGGTGGTCGGCGTCAACGGCGTCGGCAAGACGACCTCGATCGCCAAGCTCGC
Organism: Thermoanaerobaculia bacterium; assembly: GCA_039918595.1. GTDB lineage: Bacteria > Acidobacteriota > Thermoanaerobaculia > Multivoradales > UBA5704 > DATARR01. The sequence goes on along the minus strand of JBDSHF010000219.1, from coordinate 2,979 downwards.
CAAGCGCCACCTGCAGCAGCGCGAGCGGGTGATGCTGGCGGCCGGCGACACCTTCCGCGCCGCCGCCATCGAGCAGCTCGCGCTCTGGGGCGAGCGGCTGGGGGTCGAGGTGATCCGCCAGGGGCAGGGGGCCGACCCGGGCGCCGTGATCTACGACGCCATCCACGCCGCCAGGGCGCGCAAGATCGACCAGCTCATCATCGACACCGCTGGCCGCCTCCACACCAAGGATCATCTGATGGCCGAGCTGAGCAAGGTCCGGCGGGTGATCGACCGCGAAGCCCCCGAGTGGCAGAAGCGGACCATCCTCGTGCTCGACGCCACCACCGGCCAGAACGCCCTCGCCCAGGCCCGCACCTTCAAGTCCGTGGTGCCGATCGACGGCGTCCTGCTGGCCAAGATCGACGGCACGGCCAAAGGGGGGATGGTGGTGGCGATCGCCCGCGAGCTCAAGCTCCCCGTGCTCTACCTGGGAGTCGGCGAGAAGCCCGAGGACCTGGTGGATTTCCGCCCCCGGGAGTTCGCCGCTGCCCTCGTCGGCTGATTTGTCCACTCAGTACCTGCGGCGCGCTCTCCGGCTCGCCGCCCGCGGCCGCTACCGCACCTCTCCCAACCCGATGGTCGGCGCCGTCCTGGTGCGGGACGGCGAGATCGTGGGGAGCGGCTGGCACCGGCAGGTGGGCGGCCCGCACGCCGAGATCGAGGCGCTGCGTGAGGCCGGGGATCGCGCCCGCGGCGCCACCCTCTACGTCACCCTGGAGCCCTGCTCCCATCACGGCCGCACTCCGCCGTGCGCCGACGCGGTGATCGCCGCCGGAGTCGCCCGCGTGGTCGCCTGCCACCGCGATCCCAATCCCCAGGTCTCCGGTCGCGGCTTCGCGAGGCTGCATGCGGCGGGGATCGCGGTCGAATCCGGATTCCTGGTGGAGGAGGCGGTCCGCCTCAACCTCCGCTTTCTCATCGCCGCCACCCTCCGCCGCCCCGAGGTGACGCTCAAGTGGGCGATGAGCCTCGACGGCCGGATCGCCACCTCCACGGGGCAGAGCCAGTGGATCTCCTCAACCGCGGGCCGGCGCTGGGGGCTGGCCCTCCGCGAGGAGCACGAGGCCATCCTGGCGGGGAGCGGCACCGTGCTGGCCGACGACCCCCGGCTCGACCGCCGGCTGGGCCTCGCCGCCGGACCCAACGTGCGGGTGGTGCTCGACCGCCGCCTGCGCACCCCGCCGGAGGCCCGGCTGTTCACGGTCGAGGGGCCAGTGCTGATCTACACGGAATCGACCGGGACGTTCCAGGCCCGTGGAGCGGAGGTTATCAAGCTCCCCATCGTGGAGCCTGCCACGGTGCTCGCCGATCTCTATCGTCGCGGCATCCAGAGCGTCCTGGTGGAGGGGGGGAGCGAGGTGCTCGCGAGCTTCGTAGCGAGCGGCTGCTACGACCGGGTGATGGTGGACTGCGCGCCGCTGCTGATCGGCGGCAAGGGCGCGCCGGGCCCGCTGGCGGGCGAGGGTTTCGCGGAGCTGGATCTGGCGGCGCGGCTCGAAGGCTTCGAGGCCGGGAAGCAGGGCGGCGATCTGATCCTGACCGCTTATCGGAAGGGCTGTTTAGAGGCTTTACTAGCCGTCTGCTAGAATCCGGGCACCATGAATGCTGTGACCTTGAAGGATGCCAAGCTCAACCTGGAGCGGTTGGTCGAGCAGGTGATCGCGGACGCGGAGCCGACGATCGTCGTGGCGGATAGTGGCGACCAGGTCGTGCTCCTGCCGTTGGACGAATACAACTCCTGGACGGAGCGGCTGCGAGGGCGGGCGACCTCAGGGCTGACCACCGACGAAATCATGGCTTTGACGCGCCAGGAAAGCTGAGCAGCGTTCTCATCGACAGCAATGTGATTTTGGACGTAGTAACCGACGCGGAGTCCAGGTGACCGGCGGGCTGTTCCGCACGTCCGGGTGACTCGATTTGTTTACCGGCCTCATCGTCGAGCGTGGCAGGCTGATCGCCGATCCGGTCCCGTCGGGGCAGGGCGGGGTGCGTCTTGGCTTGGGGATGAGCCCCGAGCTGGCGGACCGGCTGGCGATCGGCGACAGCCTTGCCGTCTCCGGTGTCTGCCTGACGGTGACGGAGAAGTGGACCGGGCAGGTGCTGGTCGAGCTGTCTCCCGAGACGCTGGCGCGTACGAATCTGGGAGAGCTGCGAGAGGGCGATGACGTGAACCTCGAGCCCGCCCTCCGCTTGGGCGACGCCCTCGGCGGCCACATGGTGCAGGGGCACGTGGACGGCACCGCCGAGGTGGTCGATCGCCGTGATCTCGAGGAGCACCGGGTGCTCGCGTTCTCCATTCCCCCCGAGCTCGCGCCTTTCCTGGTAGAGAAGGGGTCGGTGACCGTCGACGGCGTCAGCCTGACCGTCTCCGCTCTTCGCTCCGACCGCTTCGAGGTGGCCCTGATCCCTCATACCCTGGAGATGACGAGCCTCGCCCGGCGGGTCCCCGGCGACCGCGTCAACCTCGAGATGGACGTGATCGGTAAATACGTGCACCGCATCCTCGCCGCCCGCGGCCTCGTCCCCCCTTTGCCCGGGGAATCCGCGTGAGCGAGGCGAAGCCGGCCAGCCAGCTTCCGGAGCCGGGGCGGTTCTGGATCCGCTACGTCCCCAAGGCGTGGGAGCCGCCCGAGCGCCCGTGGATTCATCTGGGCGCCGCGACGCTCGGCGACTGGGGAAAAGGGAAGCAGCGCTCCCCCGACCTCAAGGCCCTGGCCGAAACCCCGCTCGACGACGTCCTCTACTTTCCGCCGGTGCCGCCGCGCCGCGCCGCCGCCCGCGACGAAGCGGCGCGCGACCGGCTGATGGGCGGCACGCCGGTGCTGGTGCAGCTCCTGCCGGGCGAGGAGTCGACGGTGCCCGCCGTGGCCGGCGCGGCGTTCGTCGTCGACCTGCTGCAGGTCCTGCTCGAGCGTGACCTCGGCACTCTGCGGCGGC
>JBDSHF010000218.1:0-20378 GCA_039918595.1 Thermoanaerobaculia bacterium | reverse complement strand
TGATGCCGGGGGCCCCGGAGAGTCATGAGCTCTGAGGCGATTCTCGCCGGCGTCGCCGAGGTGGCCCGGGTGCATCTCGGCTGGGAGGATCCCCTGACGCCCGACATGCGCTTGGTCGAGGACCTGCGGCTCGACTCGATCCGCCTGCTGACCCTCGCGGTGGAGGTGGAGAACCGCTTCCGGGTCCGGCTGGACGAACTGGACGAGGGGGGGATCGAGACGGTGGGGGATCTGGTGGCGACCGTGAAAAGGAAGCTCGGTGAGTAGCTTTCCGGTAAAAACGATCAATGACTGGCTCTTCGCGGCGGGACGCCACCCGGAGGGGGGGCTCCGCTTCGTCGACCGTTCCGAGGCGGCCACCTGGTTTGGCTGGGGGGAGGTGCGGGAGCGGGCGCTCGCCGTCTGCGGCGGGCTGCGGAGCCTCGGCGTCCGGCCGGGGGACCGCGTCGCCCTGATCTTCCCCACCGGCATCGAGTTCTTCGAGGGCTTCTTCGGCGCCCTGCTCGCCGGCGCCGTGCCGGTGCCGCTCTACCCGCCGGTGCGGCTGGGCCGGATGGGCGAGTATCTCCACCGCACGGCGCGCATGCTGGAGCGCTCGGGGTCCCGCCTCGTCCTCGCCGACTCCCGGGTGCGGCGCATCCTCGGCGAGGCGATCTCCGAGGCGCGGCCCGATCTCGGCTGCCGGACGATCGGCGATCTGCCGGGCGATTTATCGAGATCATCGATGGAGCCGGTCGCCGTCGCCCCCGCCGACCTCGGCCTGATCCAGTTCTCCTCCGGCACCACGGTCGATCCCAAGCCGGTCGCCCTCAGCCACCGGGCGATCGCCGCCCAGGTCGATATCCTGAACGGCTTCTGGCAGGACACCGATGAGCTGCGCCACAGTTGCGTCTCCTGGCTGCCGCTCTACCACGACATGGGGCTGATCGGCTGCGTCTTCCCGGCGCTCGCGCGCGACGCCACCCTGACACTGCTCGGGCCGGAGCTGTTCGTGGCCCGCCCGGCGCTCTGGCTGCGCGCGCTCTCGCGCTATCGCGGGACGATCTCGCCCGCCCCCAACTTCGCCTACAGCCTGTGCGTCACCCGCGTCTCGGACGCCGAGATGGAGGGAGCCGACCTCTCGGGCTGGCGGACCGCCTTGAACGGCGCCGAGTCGGTGGCCCCCTCGGTGCTGCGCGCCTTCTGCGACCGCTTCGCCCGCTGGGGGTTCCGGCCGGAGGCGCTGACCCCCGTCTACGGTCTTTCGGAGGCGGCGCTTGCCGTCACCTTCTCGGATCTCGACCGGCCGTTCCGCGGCCGCCGCTTTGACCGCGAGGGGCTCTCCCGCGACCGCGTCGCCCGCGAGGCGCCCGACGGCCGGGAGATCGTCTCGGTGGGGCGCGCCGTCCCCGGGTTCCGCCTGCGGATCGTCGACGAGATGGGGAGCGATCTCCCCGAGGGGCGGGTGGGGCGGGTCTGGGCGCAGGGGCCGTCGCTGATGGACGGCTATCTCGGCGATCCGGAAGCCACCGCCCGCGCCCTGCGCGACGGCTGGCTCGACACCGGCGACCTCGGCTTCCTGCGCGAGGGGGAGCTCTACCTGACCGGCCGCGCCAAGGACGTGGTGATCCTGCGCGGGCGCAATTACGCGCCGGACGAGATCGAGCGCTCTGTCGAGGCGGTCCCCGGCGTCCGCTCGGGCTGCGCCGTCGCCGCGAGCTGGCTGCCGGAGGACGCTCCCGGCGAGGTGCTGGCGCTGTTCGTCGAGGCCTCGCGGCAGGCCACTCCGGCCGAGCGCGAGGCCCTGCCCGAGGCCTCCCGCACGGCGGTGCTCGGCGCCACCGGGCTCGCCGTGGACCGCGTCGTGATCCTCGCGCCGGGCACCCTCCCCCGCACCTCCTCGGGCAAGCTGCGCCGGGCCGAGACGCTGCGCCTCTACCTCGCGGAGGAGCTGACGGCGCCTGATCCGGTCACGCCGTTGCGGCTCGCCGGCGCGATGGCCCGCTCCAGCCTGGCCTACGCGAAGATGCGCTTCGAGAGGCGCGGGGGATGAGCGGCCTGCCGGATCTGCTGATCGTCGGCGGCGGCCCGGCCGGGCTGGCGACGGCGATCCGCGCCCGCCTCGCGGGGCTCGCCGTCACCGTCCTCGACCGCGCCCTCCCACCGATCGACAAGGCTTGCGGCGAGGGATTGATGCCTGACGCCGTGGCACGGCTGCGGGAGATCGGCGTCGAGCCGCGCGGCCTCCCCTTCCGCGGTCTCCGCTACTTCGACGGCGGCCTCGCGGCCGAGGGGCTCTTCCCGCACTCCGGGGGGCTGGGGGTGCGGCGGACCGAGTTGCACGAGGCGCTGGTCCGCCGGGCGGAGGAGGTGGGCGTGGTCCCGCGCTGGGGGATCAAGGCGGAGGGGATTCAGGACGGCGGCATCGCGACCGATCAGGGGACCTTCACGGCGCGCTGGATCGTGGGCGCCGACGGGCTGCGTTCGCCGGTCCGGCATTGGATTGGGCTAGACGGTGCGGGGCTCGACGGCGGCGAGGCCCCGCTCCGCCGGTTCGGCGTGCGGCGGCACTTCGCGATGGCCCCCTGGAGCGACTTCGTCGAGGTCTACTGGGGTCCGGACTGCGAGGCCTACGTGACGCCGGTGGCTAGAGACCAGGTGGGGGTCGCCTTCCTCTGGAGCGGCCGCAAGGCGGATTTCGACGATCTCCTGGAGAGCCTCCCCGATCTGCGCGCCCGGCTCGCCGGAATGCCCGAAGCCTCGCGCGACCGCGGAATCGGCCCCCTGCGCCAGCGCGCCCGGGCGGTCTATAAGGGGAACATCGCGCTCGTCGGCGACGCCGCGGGGTACTTCGACGCCATCACCGGCGAGGGTCTGGCGGTGGCGCTCCACGAGTCGGCGGCGCTGGTCGAGGCGATCCTGGCGGGGGATCTCGACCTCTACGCGGCGGCGCACCGGCGGATCAACCGCCTCCCCAATCTGATGACCGGCCTGGTGCTCGCCATGGAGCGGCGCCCCCGGCTGCGCGCCCGGGCGATCCGGGCGCTCGCCGCCGAGCCGGCCCTGTTCTCGCGGCTGCTGGGGATTCATGCGCGTACGCTGCCGCCAAGGCGGTTGGGCCTGGGCGCTCTGCGGCTGGCGTGGCGGCTGGTGGCCTGAAGGAATTCGCCCCGGCCTCCCAGGGTTGTATTCTTTCGCCCTTATGAAGAAATCCTCCAATCACGACTGGTCCCCGATCCGCGCCGCCGAGCGGCCGGTGGAGGCGTTCTCGCACCACGCCCGGTACCGCCTGGCGCTGGCGTACGCGAACAGCTACCACGTGGCAATGTCCAGCCTCGGTTTCCAGCGCGTCTATGAGGTGATCCACCGCCGGCCGGAGTGGGCCTGCGAGCGCTTCTTCACCGACGGCGTCGGCATGCCGATCTCGGTGGAGAGCGGGCGGGCGCTGAACGACTTCGGCTGCATCGCCTTCTCGGTCTCCTTCGAGGAGGACTACGTCAACCTCCTGCAGATGCTCGACCGCGCCCGCATCCCGCTGCGCCGCAAGGATCGCGGCCCCTGGGACCCGGTGATCGTGATGGGCGGCTCCTGCGCCTCGATCAACCCGCTGCCGATGTCGGAGTTCGTCGACGTCTTCGCCATCGGCGCCGCCGAGAACGTGCTGCCCGAGCTGCTCGCCGCTCTCGAGGGGGAGGAGGGGCGCGAGGCGGCGATCGAACGGCTGGCGTCCCGGGATGGCTTCTACGTTCCCGCCTTTCATCATCCCGAGGAGGAAGGCGAGCTCCCCAAGCTCAACAAGCTGGAGCTGACGGAAGAGCAGATGAAGCAGCCGGGGTTCCTGCCGACCACCGCGATCGTCACCCCGCACACCGAGTTCTCCGAGAAGTTCCTGATCGAGATGTCGCGCGGCTGCCCCGAGAAGTGCCGCTACTGCTGGGCGACCTTCGGCATGGGGCGCTTTCGCTGGCACCCGACCGAGTACATCCTGGCCTCGCTGGAGCGCGCCCGGCCGGTCACCAACCAGCTCGGTTTCGTGGCCACCGCCGTGGGAGATCATCCGGACATCGAGAAGATCCTGCGCGAGGCCAACCTGCTCGGCTTCCGCACCTCGGTCTCCTCGATCCGCATCCCGGCGGTAACCGAGGGGGTGCTCGAGGCCCTCCACGCCTCGGGGGACCGCTCGATCACCCTCGCCCCGGAGACCGGCACGGACGAGCTGCGGGTGAAGATGGGGAAGCCGATCCCCAACTCGTTCCTGCTGGAGAAGGTGCGGCGGATCTTCCGCCACGGCTTCACCTCGCTCAAGCTCTACTTCATCGTCGGACTGCCGGGCGAGACCATGGCGGACGTCCAGGGGATCCTGGATCTGGCCAACCAAGCGCGGGCGATCATGCTCGAGGAGCTGCCGAAGCAGGGGCTGATCGGCAATATTCACCTGGGCGTCAACGTCCTGGTGCCGAAGCCCTACACCCCCTGGCAGCGCGAGCCGATGGACGAGGAGAAGAGCCTGAAGGAGAAGCTCGCCCTGCTGCGCAAGGCGGTGACCAAGATCCCCAACGTCTCGATGGGCTCGGTCTCCGTGCGCCAGGCGATCTGGCAGACCTACATCAGCAAGGCCGGCAGCGACGCCGCCGAGGCGATCGAGGCCGCGGCCCGGGGGGAGTCGGTGAGCTCTCTGCTCCACCGTCTCGCCCCCAGGATCCACCCGGAGGTCTACCACCGCCAGGAAGGCGACCTCCGGTGGCACTTCATGCGGCAGGCCTAGCGGCCTACCTGCCAATCTACCGCGCTTCTACCGATAGATCCCCCGGTCCGGGGTCAGGGAGCGGTCGATCGAGAGCCGGCCGCTCCCCCTCACCATCACGGCGAGCGCCATGCCGATCGCCAGCAGGTGGTACTCGAACCCCTCCCCCTTCTGGTTCCCCATCCAGTTCATGAAGAAGCCGTTGTGGAGGTGAACGGTGAGGATAGCGCCCACCATCACGCAGAAGATGCCGAAGGCGCTCACGCGGCCGAGGAAGCCGGTGATCAGGCCGAGGGCGCCGAAGAACTCGGCGATCATCACCAGCAGGACGATGGCCGCCGGCAGCCCCATCGACGTCATCCCCTGCAGGGTCGCCGCGAACCCGCCGCCGCCGAACCAGCCGAGCAGCTTCTGGGCGCCATGGGGGAACATCACCAGCCCCAGGAACACCCGCACGATCAGCATCCCGGCATCGTCCTCCGTCTGCATCAGCTTCCTCAGCATGCACCTCCCCCTTTCGATTTGGACAGCGTGGTCAGGCATCTGGTCTTGGGATCATCGCACGCCCGGCACCGGGTCGGGCGCCAGCACCAGGAGGCGCTCCGGGGCGAGCCGGACGCTCAACGGCAGCCGCTCCTGGCAGACGTCGCCGTCCACCTGGGCCAGGGAGCCGGCCGGTCCGGAGAGCAGGAGCTCCCGCACTTGGCGGATCTCGACATCGCGCCGGCGGACGTGGGCGGCGCGCAGGACGTCGAAGGCGAACGCGAAGGTGGCGGCGCGGCCAGTGCCCCGGAACAGCACCAGCTCGAACAGCCCGTCGTCGGTACGGGCCTTCGGCGCCAGCCGGTAGGCTCCCGCGTAGTAGGGGATGTTCGACACCGAGACGAAGGAGGCCTCCAGGCGCTCGCCGTCCACCGTCACCTCCAGCATCGGGTAGGGGTAGCGCCACCACTCGCGGAGGCCCTGGCCGATCAGCGCCGGCTTGCCGAAGCGCCACTTGAGCTGGGTGTTCAGCGAGGCGAGCATGGCGGCGTCGAGGCCGGCCGAGACCATCATCAGAAAAGGGACGCCGCCGGCGAGCCCGACGTCGAACGGCCGTGGCGGCAGGTTCCGCAGCACCGCGGCGGCGGCGGCCGGGTCGCGCGGCAGGCCGAGGGCGAGCGCCAGCAGGTTGGTGGTGCCGCCGGGCAGCACGCCGAGCGCCGCCGTCCCCCCGAGCAGTCCTGCCGCCACTTCCCGCGCCGTGCCGTCGCCGCCGAAGGAGAAGACCACCTCGGAGTCCTGGCGGCGCTCGCGCGCGAGCTCGGTCGCCTGTCCCGCGAAGGCGGTGGGGACCGGCTCGACCTCGAAGCCCCCCGCGCGCAGGGTGGCGAGGATCGCCTCCAGTTGGCCGGCATGCCGCTGGCGCCCCGAGCGGGGGTTGTAGATCAGGGCGGCGCGGCGCACGGGCGGGCGGGTCAGAACAGCGTCCCCGTGGTGCCGGGGCGCTGCGGATAGCCGAGGTGCTGGTAGGCGCGGCGGGTGGCGACCCGCCCGCGGGGGGTGCGCTGGAGGAACCCCTCCTGGATCAGGTAGGGCTCGTAGAGGTCCTCGAGCGTGCCGGTGTCCTCGCCGACCGAGACGGCGAGCGTCTTGATGCCGGCGGGGCCGCCGTCGTAATGCTCGATCAGCGTGCTGAGGATCTTGCGGTCGACGTCGTCGAAGCCGAATTCGTCCACCTCGAGCAGGGCGAGGGCGCTGCGGGCGACTCCGAGGTCGATCGCCTTGGCGCGGTCCACCTGGGCGAAGTCGCGCACCCGGCGCAGCAGGCGGTTGGCGACGCGCGGGGTGCCGCGGCTGCGGCGGGCGATCTCCATCGCCCCCTCCGGCTCGATCGGCACGCCGAGCAGCCGGGCCGAGCGCAGGACGATCTCGGTCAGCTCCTCCGGGCGGTAGAAGTCGAGCCGGTGGACGATGCCGAAGCGCGCCCGCAACGGGGCGCTGATCAGCCCGGCGCGGGTGGTCGCCCCCACCAGGGTGAACTTCGGAAGCTCGATCTTCACCGTGCGCGCCGCCGGCCCCTGGCCGATGACGAGGTCGAGCCGGAAGTCCTCGAGGGCGGGGTAGAGGATCTCCTCCACGGTCGGGCCCAGGCGGTGGATCTCGTCGATGAACAGCACCTCGCCCGGATCGAGGTTGGTCAGGATCGCCGCGAGGTCCCCGGCCCGCTCGAGGACCGGTCCGGCGGTGGTGCGCAGGGGCGCTCCCATCTCGCTGGCGACGATGTTGGCCAGGGTGGTCTTGCCGAGGCCGGGGGGGCCGAACAGCAGGACGTGGTCGAGCGACTCGCGGCGCTCGCGGGCGGCGCGGATGAACACCCGCAGGTTGTCGATGACCTTCTTCTGCCCGATGTACTCCTCGAGCCGCTGCGGGCGCAGCGACGGCTCGACTCCCAGGTCCTCGGGGTCGGGGACACCGGAAAGGATGCGATCCTCGGACATGCCGGCATTCTAGCCGTTTCTCCCCCTCTCCCGGTGAGGGAGGTGGGAGGGGACGGGAGAGGGTAGGGTGAGGGCCTACGCCCGGGACAGGCGGTTCAGGCTCGCCCGCAGCAGATCGTTGAAGGCGGCGTCCGGCTTCTCGCGGCGTACCTCGGAGACGGCCCGCTCGGCTAGGCTCGCCTTGTAGCCGAGGTTGACCAGGGCGGAGACGACGTCGTGGTCGGCGGGAACGGCGGCGGCGGCCGTCTCCGGCAGGTCGGCCGCCAGGATCCGCATCTTCTCCCGCAGCTCCAGCACGATCCGCTCGGCGGTCTTCTTGCCCACCCCCGGAATCGTTCCCAGGCGCCCGAGATCCCCGGCGGCGATGGAGCCCATCAGGTCGTCCGGCGCCATCCCGGAGAGGATCACCCGCGCCAGTTTCGGCCCGATCCCGTTGACCCCGATCAGCTTCTCGAACAGCGCCTTCTCGCGCTCGGTCCAGAAGCCGAAGAGAGCGATGCCGTCCTCGCGCATGTGGGTGTGGATGAACAGCCGGATGGGCTCGCCGCGCCGCTTCTCGATCTCGTACCAGGTGGAGAGAGGGACGTTGACCTCGTAGCCCACGCCGTGCACGTCGAGGAGCAGGCGCTCCGGGTCGTCCCGGAGCAGGGTGCCCTGGAGATATCCAATCATGGTGGGGATTGTAGAACGGCGGGGGCGGCCACGGCGGCCGCCCCTGGATTTCGCGCTTACCCTTCCTGGTTCGGGGGCGCGATGCCGAGCTGATCGAGGAACTGCTGGTTGAACGTGACGTTCAGCTCCCGGCGGCGCTTCTCGATCAGGGACCCCTCGACGCTGGCGACCTTCTGCTGCAGGAGGGTCGAGCGGGTCTGCTCGCGGTTGGCGGCGTACTGCTTCGGGTCCCAACCCTTGCGGTCGGTCACCTGGAAGAGCAGCGACCCTTGAGCGTCGGTGATCGGGCCGCCGACCTGGCCGGTCGGGAGCGCCATCGCCGCCTTGGTCAGCTCGGGGTTGTAGCCGATGCCGGGGATCGCTCCCTGGCCGCCGAACTCCGCGGTCTCCTGAACCTTCAAGCCGAGCTCCGCGGCCACCTGGTCCAGAGTCTTGCCGGTGGCCATCTGGCGGCGCGCCTCGGTGAGCTTCTGCGTCGTCATCTGCTGCATCTTCTGGTTCACCAGCGCCGTCCGCACCCGCGGCTCGACCTCCTTGAGCTCGGGCGCATGCGGCGCGACGACGTCCTTGACGTAGAGGACGGCCCAGCCCTGCGGTACCTGCACCGCCGGCGAGACGTCCCCCTTCTTGAGCGAGAAGGCGGTGGCGTTGAGGGACGTGCCGAGGCCCGGCACCGGTTCGGCGGCGCCGACCTTGGCCTCGCCGAAGGTCACGCCGGGGTTCTGGCCGGCGAGGGTCTTCAGGGCCTCAGCGTTGCCCGGCTTGTTGGCGGCCAGGCGGGTGGCGAGCTCCTTGGCGCGGGTCTCGGCGAGCTGGCGGGTGCGCTCGGCGGTGAGGCGGGCGCGGATCTGATCCTTGACCAGCTCGAAGGGCTGCGTGCCGCCGGGGCGCTTGCCGGTGACCTCGAGGACGTGATAGCCGAACGAGGACTTCACCGGCCCCACCAGCTTGCCCGGCTGGGCGCCGAAGGCCGCGTCCTCGAACTCCTTGACCATGTGGTTGCGGCCGAAGTAGCCGAGGTCCCCGCCCTTCTCCTTCGAGGCGGTGTCGTCGGAGTACTCCTTGACCACGGCGGCGAAGTCGGCCCCGCCGTCGAGCTTCTTCTTCGCCTCCAGCGCGCGGGCCTGCGCCTGGGCGTCGTTGCGCTGGTCGTTGACCATCACCAGGACGTGGCGCGCCTGCACCTGGTCTTCCTGGGTGTACTCGGCCTTGTGGGCGTCGTAGTAGGCCCGCAGGTCCGGCTCGCCCGGGTTCACCTGGCTGGCGAGCTGGGCGTCGCTGACCAGGAGATAGGCCACGTCGCGCTGCTCGGGCAGCTTGAACTCCGCCTTGTGGGCCTGGTAGAACGACTCGACCTCGTTCTGCGGCGCCGCCGCCTGGGAGGAGAAGTTGCTCCGCGGCAACTGGACGTAGCGGATCTTGGCCCGCTCGACCTGGTTGCGGTAGGCCTGCTGGATCTCGTCCTCGCCGACATAGAGATTGGCGGCGAGGGCGTCGTTGAACTTCTTCATCAGGACTTCGTCGCGCAGCTCGGTCTCGAAGTCGGCGACGCTGATCTGGTTGGCCGCGAGCGTCTGCTTGTAGATCTCCTCGCCGATGAAGCGCCCCTGCTCGTCCTTGAAGTTCGGGATCGAGAGGATGCGGTCGCGCAGCTCGGCGTCGGTGACCCGCAGGCCCTGCCGCCGGGCCTCGGCGAGCAGGATCTTCTGCACCACCGTCTGGCTCAGCGCCTGCCGGTACATCTGCTTCTCGACCTCCGGCGTGAACTGGTCGCCGTAGATCTGGCGATAGAAATTGGTCATGTTCTTGTAGGCGCGCTGGAACTCCTGCTGCGACACGGACTCGTTGCCCACCTGGGCGACCGAGGTCATGTTGCCGCGTCCCTTGGAGCTGGCGCCGAAGTCGGCGGCGAGCGCGAGGACGAACAGGGCGATGATCACCCACAGGATCCAGGCGAGATTCTTCAGATTGTCGCGAAATACCTTGAGCATAAACGGACTCCTTCTCCTTTACCCGGAGGAACCCAGCACTTTAGCAGCGCCGGGCCGGCCGCACAACCCTCGGCGCCCCGCGCCCCGCGGAGAAAAACCGCCTTTCAGGAAAAACGTTCCGTGTTATATTGACCGTCCTACATGAAAGGAATCTGAGGTGCCCGCCCAGCCCGTCTACAAGGCTGATCGACCGGGGAAGGACTGGTACAGCGTATCGGTGGATACCCTGCAGAGCTGGGGTCTGCTGCTGGTGCTGCTGGGACTGGTGGCCCTGGGCGCCTTCCTTTACCTGCGCTACGACCGCCAGTCTCTGCAGCGCTCCGCCCGAGCGGTGATCGAACAGGCCGACGCGATGCGTCTGCGGCTGAGCGATGAGAAACGCGTGGCGTCGAGCTTCGCCGGCGAGTACGAGGCGGCCGGCGAGGGCCTCGACGAGGCTCGGGCGCAGCTCAAGGCGCAGGACTTCGGCGGTGCCTTGTCCAGCGCCCAGCGCAGCCGCGACAGCCTGCAGGCGATCCTCGACGCGCTGGCGTTGCGGGGCGGTGCCGGCCAGGCGCAGTTCGTCTCCTTCCAGGGGGAGGTCGAGTTCCGGCGCGGCGACGGCGGCGACTGGCAGGAGGCGCGCAGCCGCATCCAGCTCCAGTCGGGCGACACCGTGCGGACGGCGGACAACGGCTCGGCCCAGATCATGTTCCAGGACGGCACGCTCTACACGGTGCGCCCCAACACCCAGTTCATCGTCTCGCCGCCCAGCGCCGGGCCGAGCGGCGTGCCGGAGCAGTCGATCGAGATGAAGTACGGCTGGGTCAACCTGAGCACCTCGCAGGGTTCGAGCAACATCAAGACGCCGGGCGCCGTGGCCCGGGTCAAGGAGTCGTCGGAGGCCTTCGTCGCGGTCGACAAGGGGACCAGCCAGGGGCGCTTCGGGGCCTATGAGGGGGGCATGGAGCTGGCCTCGAACGGCGGCCTGACCCGCGAGGTCGGCGCGCTCCAGCAGGTGGTGCAGACCGGCGACCTGCTCTCCGAGCCCAAGCCGATGCCGAACCGCCCCGAGCCGGCCGAGCCGATGGACGACCTGCTGGTCGACCTCGACTCGACCAAGCGGCTGGTGCTCGCCTGGCGGCCGGTGGCGGGCGCCACCCGCTACGCGCTCCAGGTCTCCCGCTCCCACCTGTTCGTCGACAACGTCATCGACGCCGAGAACCGGACCAAGGCGCGGGCCACCCTGGGCGTGCGCGGCGAGGGGACCTTCCAGTGGCGGGTCGCCGCCTTCGGGCCGAACGGCCTGCAGGGCCCCTGGAGCGAGGCGCGGAAGTTCCGCGTCGCCGCCGCCGTCCGCAACGCCGGCGGTGCCGGCGAGAAGAGCGGCGACGCGAATCCACCGGCGCTTGACCTCGACGAGATCAAAACCTACGGTAGTATCTTCATGGTCAGCGGGCACAGTGAGCCGGGGGCGCGGGTGGAGGTCAATGGCGAGCAGGTCAAGACCAACGCGGACGGCTCGTTCACCAAGGCCGTCCAACTGACCAAAGAAGGTTGGAACATCCTCGAGGTCCGCGCGCGGAACGCGTCGGGCACCGAAACCGTCCGTCGTCACCGCGTATTCGTCGAAAATCCCTGAAAAGGACGACGCTGATTCGTAAACGCTCTCGCCGCTGCCGCCTCTCGCGGCGTGGCATTTTCCAGAAGGATCAAGAAGGCTGATGCCCCTCGCCTCGCTGTTACGCTACTTCTCCAAAGACCTGGCCATCGATCTCGGCACCGCCAACACCCTGGTCTTCGCCAGCGGGCAGGGCATCGTGGTGCGTGAGCCCTCCGTCGTCGTCATCAACAAGATCACCAACCGGATCGAGGCCGTCGGCAGCGAGGCCAAGGAGATGCTCGGCCGCACGCCGGGCAACATCGAGTCGATCCGGCCGATGAAGGACGGCGTGATCGCCGACTTCGAGGTGACCGAACGGATGCTCGAGTACTTCATCAAAAAAGCCCATGGGCGCAAGATGTACGTGCACCCGCGGATCGTCATCGGCGTCCCTTCCGAGATCACCCAGGTGGAGAAGCGGGCGGTCCGCGACTCGGCGATGCGGGCCGGCGCCTCGGAGGTGTTCCTGGTCGAGCAGGCGATGATGGCCGCGATCGGCGCCGGGCTGCCGATCACCGAGCCGTCCGGCAACATGATCGTGGACATCGGCGGCGGCACCACGGACGTCGCCGTCATCTCGCTCGCCGGCACGGTCTACAGCCGTTCGGTGCGCATCGCCGGCAACGAGATGGACGTCGGCATCATCCAGTACCTGAAGCGCAAGTACAACCTGCTGATCGGCGAGCGCACCGCCGAGCAGATCAAGATCCAGCTCGGCTCCGCCTACCCGCTCAAGGAGGAGCTCAAGATGGACATCAAGGGGCGCGACCTGGTGGAGGGGGTGCCCAAGACGCTGACCATCTCCGACGAGGAGATCCGCGAGGCGCTGGCCGAGCCGGTGGCGACCATCGTCGAGGCGGTGCGCATGGCGCTCGAGCGCACGCCCCCCGAGCTGTCGGCCGACATCATGGACAAGGGGATCGTCCTCTCCGGCGGCGGCGCCCTGCTGCGCAATCTCGACCAGCGTCTGCGCGACGAGACCGGCCTGCCGGTCGTGCTCGCCGAGGATCCGCTCGCGTCGGTCGTGCTCGGCACCGGCAAGGTGCTGGGCGACATCGACCTGCTGCGCAAGGTCTCCATCCGCTAGCCCGGACCGGTAGACCGGAACGATTTGACCGGGACCATCGGGAAGCCGTGGACGAGCGCCGCACCGGCTGGGTGTTGATTATCGTGCTGGTCGGTCAGCTCGTCTACCTGGCGATCCAGGGGGCGCGGGCCGGCGAGACACGGCTGGAGGGGGTCGGCCTGCGCGTGCTGGGGCCGATGGCCCACGGCGTGGCCTCGATCCCCGAGGAGCTCTCGGGGGCCCGCGAGGGGGTGAAGCTGCGCGGCACTCTGCTCGAGGAGAACCGGCAACTGCGCCGGGAGGCCGCGGACCTGCGCCTGCAGTTGCTGCGGCTGACCGACGTCGAGGGGGAGCTGCTCCGGCTGGGCAACGCCGTGCGCTACCCCACCCCGCCGGCCGGGCGCATCCGCGCCGTCGACATCGTCTACGCCGACCACACCTCCTGGCTGCGCACCCTGATTCTCTATACGGGCGAGGTGGAGGCGCGGCGCAACCAGCCGGTGCTCTCCCCGGACGGCCTGGTCGGCCGGGTGGTCCACGTCGCCGGCCCCTACGCCAAGGTGCAGCTCATCACCGACCGCGCCGCGGGCGTCGGCGGCATGATCCTGCGCACCCGCCGCCAGGGGGTGGTGCGCGGCGGCCTGGGCACCGGGCTCGAGCTCGACTACGTCCCCCTGCAGGCCGACGTGCGGCCGGGCGACCGCGTGCTGACCGCCGGCATCGACGGCGTCTATCCGCGCGGCATCCCGATCGGCACGGTCGCCTCCGTCGAGCCGGGGGGGCAGCTCTTCCATCGCATCAACGTCGCTCCGGCGGTCGACTTCGGCACTCTCGACCAGGTCTACCTGCTGGAATATCAAGCCGTGCCGCAGACCCTCAAAGAGACCAGCCCCAGTGGAAAGCCTTAAGCTGATCGCCACCATCGCGCTCGCCGCGCTCGTCCATTTCATCGGCGTGCGGCTCTGGCCCGATTTCGCGCGGGCGGTCGACGTCTTCCTGGTGCTGGTGGCGCTCCACGGCCTGCGCGGCAACTCGCTCTCGGGGCTGCTGGTCGGCCTGCTGGTCGGCCTCCTCCAGGACACCCTGACCAGCGGCCCTTTCGGCTTGTTCGGCTTCGCTGATACCATCATCGGCTACGTCACGGCGCGCCTGGCGCAGAGGCTGGTGATCCAGCGGCCGACGGGCGTTCTGGCGCTGGTCAGCTTCGCCGCCGTGCTCCAGCAGGCGATCACCGTGGGGCTCGCGTTCCTGCTGCTGCCCGCCCCGGAGACGCCCAGCCCGGTCTGGGCGGTGATCCGCGCCGGCGCCTGCGGGGTTCTCGGGATGGCCATCTACATCGTGGCGGGGCGCTGGCGAAACTCCTCGGAGACGCGCCGCCGCGGCCGGATGAGCCGGCTCCGCCTGGGCTAGGCGGTCGTTGTTTGTAGCAAAATACTCAGCAGACTTCAGGCAGGGATCGAGGCAGCATCATGCGGGTGGTTCGTGAGCATCGAGATGATCTGGTCAGCCGCGTCCGCGTGCTGACCGCCGTCGTCACCGGCGTGCTGGTGGTGATCGCCACCGGCTTCTGGTTCACCCAGCTCGTCCAGGGGGACTACTACCGCGAGCTCGCCGAGAACAACCGGCTGCGCAAGCTCCCGATCAAGGCCCCCCGCGGCCTGATCTTCGACCGCAAGGGGCGCCTGCTGGTCGAGAACGTCCCCAGCTACAGCCTGATGATCGACCGCAGCCGCGCGGGGAGCCTCGACCACAGCCTCTGGTACGCCGCCGGCGTGCTCGGCCGGCCGGTGGCCGAGCTGCAGCAGATCCTCCACCAGTACCGCGGCGTGCCGGTGTTCAAGCCGGTGCTCCTGGCCGAGAACCTCTCGCTCTCCGAGGTGGCCCGCTTCGGCGTCGAGGGGCTCGAGTACCCGGAGTTCGAGGTCGAGGTCCAGCACCAGCGCCTCTACCGGCACCGCGAGCAGACCGCCCACATCCTCGGCTACCTGGGCGAGCCCAGCCTCGACGAGATCGCGAAGGGGAACGGCGCCTACCAGCCGGGCGACATGATCGGCAAGAAGGGGATCGAGCAGACCTACGACGCCCAGTTGCGCGGGCGGGACGGCGAGCGGGTGGTCGTCGTCGACAGCCGCGGCGAGCTGCTCGAGGAGTACAAGAGCATTCCGGCGGTCCCCGGCAAGAACCTGACCCTGTCGATCGACCTCGACCTCCAGCAGGAGGCCGCCCGCTGGCTCGACGGACCGGAGAAGGTGGGGGCCGTGGTGGCGATGGATCCCAGAAACGGCGAGCTCCTCGCCCTGGTCTCCGCACCGGCGTTCAACCCCAACCTGTTCGCGCGCCGCCTCCAGCAGTCCGACTGGCAGGCGCTGATCGACGATCCCAACCACCCGCTGCAGAACCGGGCGATCCAGAACACCTACTCGCCGGGCTCGACCTTCAAGATCGTGATGGAGACCGCCGGCCTGACCGAGAAGATCTTCGACACCCACACCACCGTCGGCTGCTCCGGCTCCAAGGCCTTCTACGGCCGGCCGTTCCGCTGCTGGAAAAAGGGCGGGCACGGCACGGTGGACGCCCACTCGGCGATCAAGCTCTCCTGCGACATCTACTTCTACACCCTCGGCCAGAAGATGGGGATCGAGAAGATCGCCCGCTATGCCCGGCTGTTCGGCCTGGGCTCGGCGACCGGCATCGACATCCAGGGGGAGAAGCGGGGCAACGTCCCCGATGCCGAATGGAGCCAGAAGGTCCGCAAGCAGCCCTGGTATCCGGGCGAGACGATCTCCGTCTCGATCGGCCAGGGGCCGGTGCTGGTCACCCCGCTGCAGATGGCCGAGCTGACCGCCATCGTCGCCAACGGCGGCCACAAGGTCGTCCCGCACCTGATCAAGGACGCCAAGCTGCCCCCCCCCGAGCACGTGGCCTTCGACGAGGCCGCCCTGCGCACCGTGCGCGGCGGCCTGGTGGGGGTGGTCAACGAGCCGGGCGGCACCGCCTACGGCTCGGCCCGCCTGCCGGGGGTCGTGATCGCGGGCAAGAGCGGCACCGTGCAGGTCATCGCGCAGGCCCAGCGCACCGAAGAGCACAACCTCCCCTTCAAATACCGCGACCACGCCTGGTTCACCTCCTTCGCTCCGGCCGACAACCCGGAGCTGGTGGTGACCGTCTTCGCCGAGCACGGCGGCGGCGGTTCCAGGGTGGCCGCACCGATCGCACAGGCGCTCTATGCAAAGTATTTCGGGATCGATAACGGGAAGTCACCCAGTCCCTGAGGAGCGGCCGCGGCTGCGGCTGCTCTCCTCGATCGACGGCGGGCTGATCCTGTCCGCCCTCCTGCTCGCCGCCATCGGTCTCGCGACCGTCCACAGCGCCAGCTCCGAGATGCTGGTCGACTACTTCCCCCGCCAGGCCGGGTGGGTGGCGATCGGGCTCGTGCTGCTGGTGATCTCGATGAGCATCGACTACCACGTGCTGCTCGACCTGTCGGTGGTGCTCTACGGGCTGGGGATCGCCTCGCTGATCGCCGTGCTCGCCTTCGGCGTCGTGCACGGCGGCGCCGCCAACTGGCTGAAGATCGGCGCCTTCCAGTTCCAGCCCTCGGAGTTCGCCAAGATCGCCACCGGCCTCTTCCTCGCCCGCTACCTCGCCGGGCTGAACCTGCGCGTGCTCGAGTTCCGCCAGATCCTCACCGCCATCGTCATCGTGGCCGTGCCGATGGTGCTGGTGGCGGTCGAGCCCGACATGGGCGGCGCCGCCATGTACGCGCCGCTGCTGATCGGCATGCTGCTGGTGGCCGGCATCCGCGTCCGCCTGCTGGTGACCGCGCTGCTGCTCGGGATCGTCCTCGTCTCGGGGGTCTGGACGTTCGGCCTCAAGGGGTACCAGCGCCAGCGGGTGCTCACCTTCCTGGCGCCCGAGACCGATCCTCTGGGGGCGGGCTACCAGGTGCGGCAGAGCAAGATCGCGGTGGGCTCGGGAGAGCTGATGGGCAAGGGGTACATGCAGGGCACGCAGAGCCAGCTCCGCTTCCTCCCCGCCCGCCACACCGACTTCATCCTCTCCGTGCTGGCCGAGGAGTGGGGGTTCCTGGGGGTGGTCACGGTGCTCGGGCTCTTCGCCCTCTACATCTCGAGCGCCGCGCGGATCGCCATCCGCGCGCGCGACCGCGCCGGCATCATCCTGGTCGTGGGGCTGATCTCGATCACCTGTTTCCACGTGCTCTACAACAGCTCGATGGTGGTGGGGTTCGTCCCCATCACCGGCATCCCCCTGCCGTTCCTCTCCTATGGCGGCTCGTTCACGATGATCAACTTCATCTCGCTGGGGATCATCCTGGGGGTCGACATCCGGCGGTACGTGAACCGGTAGGGCCCTCATCACCCCGGCCCTCTTCTCCCGTCCCCACCCCCCTCCCGCACCGGGAGAAGAGGGAGAAGTTAGTTTAAGAGCCTTTGTTTCCCAAGTTTTCTTGCCGTTCTCCCCTCTCCCGGTGAGGGAGGGCGGGAGGGGACGGGAGAGGGGCCGGGGGTGAGGGTTCGACTTCCGCTACAATCCCCCTCGCCATGAGTCTCAAGATGCTCATCGAGAGCGATCCGCATCAAACCCGGATCGCCGTCCTGGAGGACGACCGCCTGACGGAGATCTTCGTCGAGCGGCACCGCCATCGGGGGCTGGTGGGCAACGTCTACAAGGGGCGGGTGACGCGGGTGCTCCCCGGCATGCAGGCCGCCTTCGTGGATGTCGGCCTCGAGCGCGACGCCTTCCTCTACGTCAGCGACGTGACCTCCGACGTCGAGATGGAAGACCTGGAGATCGACGACGGCCGCTCCGACGAGCTCAACAACAATAACCACCACCAGGCCCAGCCCTCCCCTTCGATCGACGACCTGCTGAAGGCGGGGCAGGAGATCATCGTCCAGGTGGTCAAGGATCCGCTCCCCAGCAAGGGGGCGCGCATCAGCACGCACGTCACCCTGCCGGGGCGCTACCTGGTGCTGCTGCCGACCGTGCGCCACTTCGGCGTCTCGCGGCGGATCGAGGACGAGGCCGAGCGGGAGCGCCTGCTCGCGCTCCTCCAGCAGCTCCCGGTCACCGGTGGCGGGCTGATCGTCCGCACCGCCGGGGAGGGGAAGGGGCGGGAGGAGTTCGAGAGCGACCTGCTCTATCTCTCCCGCCTCTGGGAGAAGGTCCGCCAGCGCGCCGGCAAGGTCTCGGCCCCCACGCTCCTCCATCAGGACCTCGACCTCGCCCTGCGGATCGTGCGCGACCTGCTGCGCCAGGACTTCGCCGTCCTCTGGGTGGACGGCGAGGAAACCTACGAGCGCATCGTCGAGTTCCTCGACCAGGTGCAGCCGGCCCTGGTCTCCAAGGTCAAGCTCTTCCGCCAGCAGAAGGCCACCCTGTTCGAGCAGTTCGGCATCGAGGAGCAGATCGAGGCCGCCCTGAAGAGCAAGGTCTGGCTCAAGTCGGGCGGCTACATCGTGATCAACCCCACCGAGGCGCTGGTCGCGATCGACGTCAACACCGGCCGCTTCGTCGGCGCCACCAACCTCGAGGACACGGTGCTGCAGACGAACCTCGAGGCGGTCCAGGAGATCGTGCGGCAGATCCGCCTGCGCGACCTGGGCGGGATCATCGTCATCGACCTCATCGACATGGTCGAGATCCCGCACCGCGAGGAGGTCTTCGCCAGCCTGGAGAGCGAGATCAAGAAGGACCGGGCGAAGACCAAGCTGCTCAACATCTCCGAGTTCGGCCTGGTCGAGGTCACCCGCAAGCGCAGCCGCTCCAACCTCGAGCGCCTGCTCACGCAGGGTTGCCCCTACTGCTCCGGCCGCGGGCGGATCCAGTCGAACACCACGATCTGCCTCAACCTGCGCAAGGAGCTGCTCCACCTGCGCGGACGGATCGCCGCCCCGGAGCTCCTGCTGCGCGTCCACCCCGAGATCGCGCGCGCCCTGCAGCAGGAGGAGCGGGCGATCCTCGACGAGCTGGAGCGCTCGCTCGGGGTCCACATCCTGATCCAGAGCGATCCCGAGCTGCACCACGAGCGTTTCGACGTCGTGGAGGTCTGACGATCCAGACCGAGCCCTTCGCCCTCCCCGGCTGGACCGGCGAGCTGGCGTCGGCCGTCCGTCCGGCCGATCTCGCGGCGGCGGTCCGCGCCCTGACCGATCCCGCCATCGCCCTGAAGACCCTCCACTGGGGGCGCAACTACCTCTACGTGGCCCGGATGGAGACCGCGGCGGGAGCCGTCGTCGAGGTGGTCGTCAAGCAGTTCCGCCACCGCACCCTCCGCGACCGGCTGAAGCGCCGGCTTCAGGGGAGCAAGGCCGAGAAGAGCTGGCGGGTGGCGACCGCCCTGCTGGCGGCCGGACTCTCCACTCCAGAGCCGGTGATGCGGATCGAGTCCACCGACGAAGCGGGTCCTGCTTTCTATGTCTGCCGCTATCTCCCCGGTCTGACCGAGGCGCGCTACCTCTTCCGCGCCGCCAACGCAGGCAGTACCGGCGAGGAAGAAGAGCGTTTCCCCGAGGTCGACTTCCCCGCTTTCGTCGCGGCGCTGGGGCGTACGGCGCGGCGGCTCCACGACGCCGGCTTCTGGCATCGCGACCTCTCCGGGGGGAACCTCCTCCTCCGCTTCGGCGCCGACCGCCGCCCCGCCGAGATCCATCTGGTGGACCTCAACCGGACCCGCATGGGCCGGCCGCCGAGCGTCTCCGAGCGGCTGCGCGACCTCTCGCGCCTGGCGCTCTTCCGCCCCGAGCACCAGGAGTTGCTGCTCCGGAGCTACTGGGGGGACCCCGCGGCCAGGCTCCGTCGCGGCATCTATCTCGCCTACCACCGCGGCTTCCTGTGGAAGAACGAATCGAAGCGGCGGGCGCGCGGCGCCCGCGACCGGGTCAAGCGGCTGCTCCTGCCGCGGGGCACGCACGCCCACATCCCGGAGGCGCCCGCCGGGGCCGGAGCGCGCGACAAGGTGGTCTGGGACCACCTCTCGGACCAGCCCCACCAGCACGCCGGCCGGCTCGACAAGCTGCAGGTCCGCCTGGCCGACGCCCGCTCGCACGGCGTCGAGGCGGCGGCGGTCGCCGGCGCCCTGCCGCGGATCTGGCGGCGCTATCGCAAGCTGAAGGCCGGGCTCCACACGGCGCCGGTCGACTTCGCGGGCCTCGGCGTCTGCGTCCGCCCCTGGCCGGAGAACCCCGCGGCGCTGCTCGCTCTGGTCGAGGAGCTGGGGGCGCGCCACGTGCTGCTGCGACTCCACCCCTGGGAGGACGATCACGCGGCCGAGGAGGAGCTGGCGCGCGAGCTCCATGCCCGCGGCCTCGAGGTGAGCTTCGCCCTGCCGCAGAACCGCGAGCTGGTGCGCGACCCGGCCCGCTGGCGCCGCGCCCTGGAGGCGATCGCCCCCCGTTTCACCCCGTATGGCCGGCACTTCCAGGTGGGGCAGGCGATCAACCGCAGCAAGTGGGGGATCTGGAACGTCCGCGAGTACGTCGAGCTGGCGCGCGCGGCCGAGGCGGTCCTCCGTCCTTATCCTGGCGTCGAGCTCCTCGGCCCATCGGTGATCGACTTCGAATATCACGTCACCGCCGCGGTGCTGAACCTGCGCGATCCCGGCTTCCGCTTCGACGCCGTCTCGGCCCTGCTCTACGTCGATCGTCGCGGGGCGCCGGAGAACCGCCAAGCGGGGCTCGACACCGAGGACAAGGCCCTCCTGCTGCGGGCGATCGCCGAGACCGCCGGCAACGTCGTCCATGAAAAAGCGAGCCGCTGCTGGATTACCGAGGTCAACTGGCCG
>JBDSHF010000217.1:0-14148 GCA_039918595.1 Thermoanaerobaculia bacterium | reverse complement strand
CCGACAGCGTCATCCGGACGAACGTGGAAGGGTGAAACACAGCCTGCTGCCCTCGCCCATCCTGCTCTCGGCCCAGATCGTCCCGCCATGGGCTTCGACGATGCATCTGGAGATGTAGAGGCCCAGGCCCAGGCCTCTTTGATCGTCGCTGCCGACCTGCCAGAATCGCTCGAAGACCCGTTCCAGCATTTTGCCGGGGATGCCGGTCCCGGTGTCACTGACGCAGCAGAGGACTTTGTCCTCGGCGGGCTCGACGCGAATCGAGACCTTGCCGCCCTCGGGGGTGAATTTGATCGCATTGGTGAGGAGGTTGGCGAACACCTGCATCATCCGGTCGTGGTCGAAATCCATCAGGACGCACGGCTCGGCGCTCTCCGATCCGAGGGAAATCCCCTTCGCGGAGGCAACCGGCGCGAACGTCGCCATCGCCTCGATGACCAGCTCACACAGATCCTGACGCCTGGGCGTTACCGCGAGCTTGCCCGCATCAATGCTGGTGACGTCGCCCAGGTCTCCGATCAGCCGAACCATGCGGGCGACGTAGCGTTCGATGCGCTTCACGCCCGCGCGTGTCTGCTGTCCGCCCTCATCCTCCGCGGCACGGGCCGAGAGCAGCTCCGCGCTCACGACGATTCCTTGCAGCAGATTCCGCAAGTCGTGACTCACGATGCCCAGGAAGTCATCCCGGTTGGAGATGGCGAAATCGGAACGCGCGCGCTCGGTCAGCAGATGCCGGTCGGTTTTCTCCCTCTCCAGCGGCAGGAGTCTGTGCAGTGCGCGGGCATGCTCCTCGCGTTCGAGGCGGAGACTCTCATCCGCGGCCGCCCGCTCACTTTGGAGAGCCGCGTCTTCCAGAGCTCGTTCTTCGCCGACAGTCTCCCGGGTTCCAGGCGGCGACTCTTCCTCCTCCAGCTTCTGGTCGGCCTTGTCACGTGCCTCGCTCAATACGGCATCGGCGATCTCCCGAGCGTGATCGACGACGCCGTCGGCGTCCTTTTCAATCAATTGCTGCTTCGCGAGCAGGGCCTGGTCTGTCCTTTGCCGCTCGGTCCGCAGGCTCTCATCCGTCTCGTCGCGCTCCGGGCTCGGCCTCTTGTCCTCGGGAACCATCCGTGGATGCTACCACTGCCGCCTATGGCCGGCGGCGAGCCGGTCGAGGCCGGCCCGGAAGCTACTGGGACGAACCGCAAGCGGCCTTGATCTGTTCCTCGGCCAAACCCAGGGTAAAAACCGAGCAGCTTAGAGGCCCTATCAAAACCTCTTTCGTAGGGGAGGGGCTTGTCCCCTCCCTCGCCCCCGAAGGGGGCGGAATTGAAGAGGCGCCCCTTCAGGGCGGGGGAGGGGACAAGCCCCTCCCCTACGTACAGAGCCAAGTTTGTTAGGTGCTCTTAATCTTGTTGTTCTAAGGAATCACGCCTCAGCCAGCGCCCGCTCCTTCGGCCTCGCGGCGGCCCCCAGCTTCGCGCCCAGGTAGGCCGACGGCAAGAAGACCGCTATGCCAAGAATCCAGAACCAGACGGGGTGCGGTATCAACAGCATGTTCACGATTCCGCCCGCTAGGAAAAGAGCGCCGAGCACCAAGCCATGGGTGATCGGCGACCGGCCCGCCATGCGCGCCGTGACCCAGGCGCCGGCGAAGGTGCCGGCGATCCAGCCGAACAGCACGAAAAGCAGAGCACCGGGAGGCATGAGCGCCATCGCCGCCCGGACGGACGCGGGATCTTCGGGGTTCATACCGAGCGGCGGCGGGTAGACTTTGGACCCGAGAAACTCGATGACCGTGATCGCAAGGCCGGCGACCACCATGCCGACCCATACCGGGATAACGCTGCCACGGAAGAATCTCATGCGCTTTTCTCCTTTGCGTGGAGAGAATCATAACGCGAAGCCCCGAGAGCCCGGTGGGCGGGCCGATCACCGGCCGGCGCTCATCCCACCGCCTCCCGCTCGAGCAGCGCGCTCTTGCGCTGGACGCCCCAGCGGTAGCCCGAGAGGCTGCCGTCGTTGCGGACGACCCGATGGCAGGGGATGGCGACCGCGAGCGTGTTCGCGGCGCACGCCTGGGCCACGGCGCGAACGGCTTTCGGCGCGCCGATGCGCTCCGCGACGCCGGCGTAGCTCGCGGTCGAGCCGGCCGGGATCTCCCGCAGCGCTTGCCAGACCTTCTGCTGGAAGGCGGTCCCCCGCACGTCGAGCGGCAGGTCGAGGCCGGTTTTCGGCGCTTCGATGAAGCCGATGACCTGGGCGACGGTGCGCTCGAACTCCGCGTCGCCGCCGATCAGCTCGGCTTTCGGAAAGCGATCCTGAAGCTCTCTCACCAGGGCGTCGGGATCGTCGCCCAGAGAGATGGCGCAGACGCCCTGGTCCGAAGCCGCCACCAGGACCGAGCCGAGCGAGCCTTCGGCGACGGCGAAGCGGATCGTCGTGCCCGTCCCGCCCTTGCGGAAGCGGGTCGGAGTCATGCCGAGCGTCTCCGCGGACTTGGCGTAGAAGCGGCCGTTGGAGTTGAAGCCGGACTCGTAGATCGCCGCGGTCACGGTGCCGCTCCTGGACAGCTCCTCGCGCACCCTCTGGGCTCGATGGGCCACCGCGTAGGCCTTCGGGGTCAGTCCGGTGATCGCCTTGAAGACGCGATGGAAGTGATAGCTGCTCATCCCCGCCAACCGCGCCAGGGCGTCGAGCGCCGGCGGCTCTTCGGCGGCCTCGATGGCCCGGCAGGCCTTCGCCACCGCGGCGGCGTGCTCCTCGGCGAGCGTCGGCCCCTTGGGCGTGCAGCGCTTGCAGGCCCGGAAGCCCGCTTTTTCGGCCGCTTCGATGGAATCGTGGAAGGCGACGTTCTTGCGCAACGCCGGCCGCGTCGTGGAGCAAGAGGGACGGCAGTAGACGCCGGTCGTCTTGACGGAGTAGTAGAAGGTGCCGTCGGCGGCCGGGTCCTTGTGGACGACGGCCTGCCATTTCGCTTCTTTAGTCTCTTGGTTCAGCAGGATGTTCATGAGGGGCTCCTTTCCTTGCTGAGAGGACTGTAGCCCTTCCCCGGAACGTCAAAACTCCGGTTCTTGCTTTTTAATTCGAGTCGGGGCGATTCCCCCGACCGGGAGAGGAGGGAGTAAGAAGCTTGGCGCCGATGGCTGAAGGCCAGTTGCGCCGCCCGGGCGGCGAGGGCGACCCAGAGCCAGGAGAAGGGCGCCCGCAAGTGCAGCAGCGCATTAGCGAGGACGAGCGCGAGGAGAATCAGGGCGGCGGTCCGGGTCCGGCTCAGGTAGAGCGCGAGCGCGGCAACACCCAGGACGGACCCGGTCACGAGCGATCCGGTGTTGCCGTAGACCGCGACGCCGACGGTCGCGGAGACGGCGGCGAGGCTCAGGAAGAAGAGGGCGATGCGGCGGATCCCCTCCTCCGCGCGGCCGGCATGGCGGACCGGCCCGAGGAAGCCCTTGAGCCCACGGCTCCGTTCCGTCTCCTCGAAGCTTTCGAACATGGTAGCAGCTCTGCTGGTCTTGATCGCATCATAACCGTTCAAGGAGGAGGCCGGCGGCGGCATAAGCCTTGACTTCCGCGCCGCGAGGGGACAAGCTCTGAGAAGCTTAGCTCATTCAACAGTTCGTATCGCTTGAGTTTGATTTCCCCGAGTCCCGGAGGGTTCCCATGCTCCGCAGATCCCCGCTCCGCAAAGTCGTAGCTCTGCTTCTGCTCGACCTGCTGTTGGTCCAGACCCTGCCACAAGCGCCCCGGCCCTTGTATGCCATGGAGCAGGTGGCGTCTCCCGCAAGCGCCGCGTCAGCCGCGGCGCCGGCCGTCGCCGAGGTTGAGGTGCCGGCTGAGGAGGCGGCAGAGAACGTGGAAACAGCCTCGCCGCCTCCGGCCTCCGACTTCACGGCCGCCGCCGCCGACCCTTCCGCGCTCGGAGTATCGGTCGGATATGCCGACAGCGCGACTCCGAGCGCGCAGTTCCCCACTCCATGGCAGGGCTCGCCGAACGTGGTCTATATCGGCGGCGGAGCCCCCGTAAACGCCGGCGCGATCCGCTTGGACAACCTTTCCGGCTTTCCCGTCAGCATCGACAGCGTCACCGTCGACCTGCAACGCGGCAGCGCGCGGTTCTCGCTCTGGCAGGGCTTCACGATCCCGGCGTGGGGCTCCGCGATCCTCACCCAGACAGCCCTGGGGAACTTCGATACCAGCGCCTATCCGATCGTGCCCTGCGGCGGCACGATCGCCGCGGGCGAGACGCGCATCCCGAAGATCACCGTCAGCGCCGGAGGCGCCACGGCTTCGTTCCTCGACACCCGGCACGTGCTCGACACCGGCGGCTTCGACGCCGCGTGCCGCGGCAACGAATCGCTGCAGTGGCGCGCGATCGGCACCAGCGGCATCGAGGCTCCGGCCGGCGAGCTGTCGCTCGGGCCCTCGCAGGTCTCCGGCGCCGGAGGCGCGCCGGTGACGGTGCGCGCGCATCTCCAGGACTCGACCGGCGCGCCGCTCGCCAACGTGATCGTCGAGTTCCGGGCGATCAGCGGCCCGGACGCCGGCCAGACCGGCGAAGACGTCACCGATGGCCGTGGCGACGCCCGCTTCACCTACACCGGCACGGCCCAGGGGGCGGACGTCGTCCGCGCCTCGGTAAATAACGCCAGCGGCGCGGCCCTGGTGTCGAACGACGTCACGGTGACGTGGACGACCGCTTCCTGCGGCCCCGACGTGCCGCTGCCGCCGAGCGGTGAGGCGGGCCTCCTCTACATCGGGGGCACGCGCGTGCAGTACAGCGACCCGATCGAGCTCGCCGCCCTGCTGACCGCCGCCTCGGGAGCGCCGGCCGCGGGGCGGAGCCTGACCTTCTCGTTCGGCGGCCATGCCTACACGGGCGTCACTGACTCCACCGGCGTCGCGCGCATCGCGGCGACCGCCGACGTCGCGCCGGCGGAGGTCCCGGTGACCGTCGCCTTCGTCGGCGGATCCGGCCTGCCCGCGCTCCGCGCCACGCAGACCGTGACCGTGGAGCGCGAGGACGTCCTCCTCGAATACACGGGCAAAACCCTCCTCGGCACGGCCGTGCCGCAGCCGGTCAGCGCCCGCCTGCGCGACCCCGACTCGCTGGCGCCGATCGCCGGCAAGACCGTCACGTTCAGCGTGGGCGCCGTGACGGCGACGGCGGTGACGGACGCGACCGGCGCCGCCACGGCGATGATGACTCTCGACCCCAATCAACTGTCGGGCCCCTCCTCGCTGACCGTCGCGTTCGCGGGCGACGCCTATTACGTGCCCGCGTTCCGCACCGTCGCCATCACGATCTATCTCTCGACCTCCTTCGTCGTCTGGGGCGGCAACACCGGCGGACTGAAGCTCGGGCAGCGCGTCAACTTCTGGGGCGCGCAGTGGAGCTCGCAAGTCGTCCAGGGGGACTATGCCGCGAACCCCAGCTTCAAGGGGCAGGCGGATCCGGTGTCACAGATCCACGTCTGCCAGCCGAACGCCACGTCGAGGACCTTGACCGCGGCCTGCTGGACCTCCAAGGGGGGGCAGACCTGGCCGCCGCCGCTCACGCTGCCGGCCTATATCGAGGTGATCGTCTCGACCGTGATCGCCAGGGACGGCCCCAATACGCTCGGCAACGTCGCCGCCGCCGCGGTGGTGAAGGTCGATCCCCAGCCGCCGTACGGGCCGGACCCGGGAAAGCCCGGCTACGGCGTGATCGTGGCGGTGATCGAGGACTCGCACGTCTTCCCGCAGCCAGCCGCCGTCACCGCGTCGCAGACGCAACCGCAGACCGTCCTGCCCAACCAGCAGCTCACCGTAGAGGCGACGGTCGCCAACGGGTCGGCGTCGACCGCGGCGGCCGAGGTCGTGCTGAATGAGACTCTCGACGGCCTGACGCCGGACACGGTCGCGCAGACGATCGGTACGATCCTGCCGGGCGGCAGCCAGACTGTCACCTTCCAGGCCACCACTCCGGCCATCCCGCCCCGCGACCGCAACGAGACCGCGGCGGATTACATACGGCGGCTGACCTCGCTCGACGGCCGCGTCTATACGGCCACGGGGCAGGTCAGGTTCACCGACGCGAGCCGGCAGTCTTACCTGCCGGTCGAGGTGTCGTCCCACAGCGTGCTGGCGATTCCGGTATTGACGCTGTCGCTCTCCGGACCCGCGGTCGCCAGCCCCGGAGCTCCCGCGCCCTACACGGTCACGGCGACGAACATCGGGTCCGCGCCGGCCACGGCGACCCTCGAGCTGACGATGCCGGACGGCACGCGCCGGACCCTGGATGTCGCGGACCTGGCGGCGGGCTCGAGCTTCGCGCGGATCGAGACGTTCACGCCGCCCGCCATCGCCGCCAAGGGGGATGACGAAACCACGGCCCAATATCTCGACCGGCTCCGGCAGACCGACGGACAGCTCCTGACCACGGCCGCGGAGCTGACCTGGCGCGACGCGAACGGCAACTCCTACGGCGACGTCGGCCAGAGGATCTTCACCAGCCGTATCCGCGTTCCCATCCTCGAGATGACGGCGGAGGCGCCGCCCACCCTCCTGCCTTCGCAGACGGCGGCGCTCAAGCTTCACGTCCAGAACAGCGGCGGCTGCACGGCCGTGCTGAGCGATGCCCGCGTGACGAATCCGGACGGCACCACGACGGCCGCGCCGCAGTTCGTCCTCGCCGCCGGC
Source organism: Thermoanaerobaculia bacterium (assembly GCA_039918595.1). GTDB lineage: Bacteria > Acidobacteriota > Thermoanaerobaculia > Multivoradales > UBA5704 > DATARR01. Next base: position 7,485 of record JBDSHF010000217.1, on the reverse strand, counting down.
GCGTCGACCACGCTCGACACGCCGTGGCTGGTGCCCCAGGTCGCGAAGCGTGACGACGGCGAGACGGACGCGGCGTACCAGGCCCGCCTCGCGAGCATCGACAACAGCAATCTCGACTTCGGGATCCGCCTCGGCTGGTCCGATCCGGCCGGAGCGCAGTACGGGCCGATTGCGGGGGCCGCGCGGTCGAAGGAAAGTCTGTCGATCGTACCGCTCACGCTGACCGCGCCGGCGACCGCCGCGGCCGGCGGCGCCATCCTCTATACCCTCAGCGCGACCAATCTCGGCTCGGCGGCGGGGCCGGAAGTGGATCTCACCGTCACCCTGCCAGACGGCAGCGTCCAGAGGCCGGCGGCCGGCGGGCTGGCGCCCGGCGCCACTTTCCAGACTACGATCAGCTATCCGATCCCGACTACGCAGGCGGCGGGGGTCCTCCGGGCGACCGCGTCTTCCGTGTGGACCGACCCGGCGCGCAACGCGTACGGTCCGCTGTCGGCCGCCGCCGCGACCTCGGTCACCAACGCCACGCCCTTCAACTCGCTCGTGCTCGCGCCGGCGATCGCCGGTCCCAACGTCGCCGGCACCCGCCAGACGATGACGGCGACGCTCACCAGCCCCGGCGGCGTGCCGGTCCCCAACGCCACCGTGCAATTCGCCGTCACGGGGGTCAACGCGACCGCTGGCACGGCGACGACCGGTGCGTCCGGCGTCGCCACGTTCACCTACTCGGGGGCGAGCGCCGGCACGGACACCGTTCAGGCGACCTCCGGGACGGCGGTATCGAATACGGCCGCAGTGAGCTGGATCAAGCCGGTGCAGAGCATTTCGACGACGCCACTCTTCGGCCGCTTCTTCTTCTCGAACGGCTCGGGGGTGTTCAACACGCCGCGGACGGCGACGCCGGCGTTCATCCAGGCTTTCCCGACGATCAACTTCAACCCGCCGGGGGGCACCATCCCGGGGAACACCTCCGGCGTCGGAGTGTTCACGCGGCCATTCACCAACGTCACTACCGACCTCAACGGCAACTTCACTGGCACCATCGTCGCCCAGGGTAACGACCTGCAGGCCGGCGCCGGCTCGCTGTTCGACTTCCAGGCGGTATTCACCGGCTCCTTCACCGTCGCCGGCGCTGGCGACCTGCTGATCACCTTCTTCTCCGACGACGGCTTCGTCTTCGGCGTCGGCGGCGGCGCGACGCGGGTCAGCGGGCCGCTGCTCAACGTGCCGGCGGGGAACGTGACGGAGTTCGAAAGCCTGGCGGTGATGGGCGCCTACAACTCGCCGACGGCGCCGGTGGCGAACACCATCGTGGTCCACTTCCCGGCGGCGGGGAGCTATCCTTACGAGGTCGACTACTCCGAGTGCTGCGCCGGCCAGCTCGCGCTGACCGTCGCCGCCGGCAACGTCAGCAGCAACGGCGTGCCGCCGACCGGCTCGCTGAAGCTCAGTCCGCTCAGCCTCACCGCCAAGCCGACCGGCGGCACCCAGACCCTCACCGTAGAGGCCTTCGACGGCTCCGGCCTGCCGGTGGCGAACGCCGGCATCGCGCTGATTGTCAACGGTCCCAACGCCCGCGAGCTCAGCGCCACCACCGATGCCGCCGGGCGCGCAACTTTCAGCTATAGCGGCTCCAACGCCGGTACCGACACGGCGCAGGCCGTCGGCCGCGTCGCCGGCCTGGGGACGTTCTCCAACGTGGTGGACGTACCGTGGAGCGTGGGCTCGGGCGGCGGCGGGGGTGGCGGCGGGAGCGATCCGGGCGGCGCCATCGGACCGGTCGTCACTCAAGGGTGGATCGGCGGGCCGCTCCTCGGCAGCACCCTGGCGGCGCCCACACCGATCACGGTGGCCGGCGGCGTGTCGCTGGCCTCCGGCGTGCTCGATTACTGGCCGAGCTCGAACCCGGCCGAGATCCACGTCCTCAACCCGAACGTGGCCGGCGGCGGGACGATCGGGACCATCGATCCCACGGTGCTGGCCAACGGCGAGTACACTATCCGGCTGCGCGGCACGCTTTCGAACGGCACGCAGCAGACCAGCCTGATCGTCGTCCAGGTCACGGGCGAACTCAAGCCCGGGCGCGTCACCAAGCTGGTGACCGACCTGCGCGTACCGGTCGCCGGCATGCCGTTGACCATCTCCCGGCGTTACGACAGCCTCGAGCGGGGCAAGGTGGGCGACTTCGGCTATGGCTGGTCGCTGCTGGCCAGCGTGCGGCTGGAGGTCAACAAGAAGAACGACGTCACGTTCAACTTCAACGGCCGGCGCCAGACGTTCGACTTCAAGCCGCAACCCGGGCCGTTCCCGTTCCCGTTCTTCCTCACCCCGAAGTGGATCCCCGAGCCCGGCACGAACGGCACGCTGACCGGGGACGGCTGCGGCCTGCTCGTCCTTTCCGGCGGCACCTTCGTCTGCTTCCTCGACGTCCCCGGCAGCTTCGCGCCGTCGACCTACACCTACACCGATCCGTACGGCAGGCAATATGTGATCGGCAGCGACGGGCAGATGAGGTCCGTCAAGGATCTCAACGGCAACACGCTGACCTTCTCGCGCGACGGCATCACCAGCAGCGGCGGCGGCATCACCGTGCCTTTCGCGCGCGACGCGCAGGGGCGCATCACCCGGATCACCGATCCCGCCGGCCACCCCTATGACTACACCTACGACGCCAACGGCGACCTGACGGCCCTCCAACCGCCGTCGATCGCCACGCCGGTGCAGTACGAGTACGCGCCTGGTCACCTGCTGACCCGGGAGATCGATCCGCGCGGCGGCTCGACCGCCGCCGCCTATTACCCGGACGGCCGGGTGCAGAGCGAGACGGACCGGCTGGGCAACACGACGCGATACGCCTACGACGTCGGCACCCGGACGACGACCATCACCTATCCCGACGGCGGCGTGATCGTCCGCACCGACAACGCCTTCGGCAGGCCGGTCAGCGTCCGGGACCAGCTCAACCGCACCACCACCTATACCTACGACGGGAACCAGAACCGGCTCACGCGGACCAACGCGCTCGGCAAAACGTGGACCTACACCTACGATGCCAATGGCAACCTGACCTCGACCCGGGATCCGCTCGGCAACACCGTCACCGAGAGCTGGGACTCGCGCGGCCGGCCGCTCACGATCACCGACGCGCTCAACCGGGTCAAGACCTTCCAGTATGACGCCTCCGGCAACCTTTCGGCGCTGCAGGACGCGCTCGGCCAGCTCGCGGGCGTCACCTATGACGCCAAGGGCAATCAGACCAGCGTCACTCTGCCGAGCGGCCGCGCCGCCCGCTTCTCCTACGACTCGCGGGGAAACGTGACCGGGCTCGTCGACCACAGCGGGCTGGCGAGGACCCAGCAGTACGACGATCTCGGCAACCTGTCATCGATGCAGGACGGCGTGCATGATCCGATGGTCTGGGAGCACGACAGCCTGGGCAACGAGATCCTCCGCCGCGACTCGCTCGGCAGTACGCTGACCTATACCTACGACGCCAACGGCAACCGCGTCGGCGAGGTCGACGCCAACGGCAACCCGTTCACGCACGAATATGACGCGGCCGACCGCCGCACCACCACGACCTATCCCGACGGCTCGAAGATCAAGGTCACCTACGACTACGCCGGCCGGCCGCTGACCCGGACGGACGGCGCCGGCAACGTCGAGCGGTACGTCTGGGACAAGGCTGGACAGCTCACCAGCGCAACCAGCGCGGACGGAACCTCCGCGGCGATCACCACGACCTACTCCTACGATCCGGCGGGGCGGCTCAACAGCGTCCTCGACGCGCGCAATGACGCTACCGTGCTCACGTACGACGACTCCGGCCGCATCAAGTCCATCCGCGATCCCGCCGGCCGCAGCACGAGCTTCACCTACGACGCGAGCGGCCAGGCGCTCGCGGTCACGCGCGCCGACGGCCTCAAGCGCGAGGCGCGCTACGACGTGCGCGGGCGCACCACCGCCCTGATCAATCCCGACGGGTCGTCCGCCCAGATGGCCTACGACGGCATGTTCCTCCGCTCGTACACGTCCGAGGACGGCAAGACGGTCGCTTATGCCTATGACGAGCACAGCCAGGTCTCTTCCGTCACCAATGCGGGCGGCCACGTCACGCGTTATGAGCGCGACGCCGCCGGCAACGTCATCGGAGTGGTCGATGCGAACGGTCACCGGACTCGCTACGAGTACGACCGCGAAGACCGCCTGACGAAGAAGATCCTCCCCGACGGCAGCTTCGAGCAGTACACCTACGATCCCGTCGGCCATGTGGTGACCATCCGCCTGACCGACGGCAACGTCAATCACCTCGGCTGGGACACCATGGACCGTCTGGCGAGAATGGACTACTTCGACGGCAAGGCGGCGACCTTCACCTACTCGGGGACCGGCAAGAAGCTCACCGCCACCACGGAAGCAGGCGTCACGCGGTACGAGTACGACGCCCTCGACCGTCTCGTCCGGATCACGCAGCCGACCGGCGTCGTGATCGGCTACGGGTATGACGCGGCTGACAACCTGACCTCGATCACTACGCCCCGCGGGGTGACGCGCTACACCTACGACACGCTCGACCGGTTGAAGACGGTGACCGACCCCAGCGGCGGCGTGACCACCTACACCTACGATCTGGGTGGCCGGCTGACCCAACGGCAGCTTCCCAACGGAGTGATCACCGACTACAGCTATGACTCGCTCGACCACCTGGCCAGCGTCGCCCATCACCTCGGTGCCGCGGCATCGTTCGAGTCGTTCGTCTACACGTTCAGCCCGGCTGGCCGGCGGTTGAGCGTGCAGGAGGGGAACGGCACGCACACGACTTGGAGCTACGACGACGCCTCCCGTCTCATCCGCGAGTCGGTGGCCGACGGCGCCGGCACCACGGTCTCCGAGCTGGCCTACGCCTACGACCAGGCCGGCAACCGGACCTCGATGACCGCCAACGGGGTCACCACGGCCTATCAGTACAACCAGCTCGATCAGCTCACGACGGCGAGCTCGGGGACAGGCTCGGCGCAATACACCTACGACGCCCGCGGCAACCTCACCCGCGTGACGCAAGGCTCCAGCACCATCACCTACGGCTACGACGCGGCCAACCGCCTCGTCTCGGCCGTGATGCCGAACGGCCAGAGCGCGACGTACGCCTACGACGCCGACGGCCGCATGACCCGGGAATCAGCCGGCGGCGAAACCCACAACTACGCGTGGGACGAGCTCAGCCGGTACGGCGACATCGTCTACGACTCCGACGCCGCCGGCTTGCCGGCCGCTAACTACTCCTATGGTGACGGCAAGCTCGTGCAGCGGCTCGGCGCCTCCTCCTCGTATCCCATCGAGGACGGCCTCGGCAGCGTCGTCGGCTTGACGAGCTCCACGGGCGCGGAGACGGACCGCTACCGCTACGACGCCTGGGGAATGCGCACCCTCGTCGAGGGCGGCACGCCCAATCCATTCGGATATCGCGGTCAGTGGTCGGACCGGACGACGGGCTTGCAGTACCTGCGGACCCGTCATTTCGGCCCCGGCATCGGCCGCTTCCTCACCCGCGACACCGCGGCCTTCCGCCTGAACGATCCAACCGACCTGAACCGCTACACGTACGCGGGCGCGGATCCGGTCAACGCATTCGATCCGACCGGCTTCTCGGCGGCTCTCGAGTACGGGATCATCACCCGCTATAGCAGCGAAAACGCGATCATCGAGGGCTATTACTCCGGCCGTTTCTCGGAAACGCTGCTCTCGTGCGCCCTCGACGTGCTCCTGGCCATGTCAGTCGACGGCGCTTGGCGAGCGATGGCGGACAGCCTGATCCCGAACCCGTTCAGTCCCACGGGCAAGCCGCCCTGGGAAGGGAAGGCGGACAAGGTCACCATCGCTTTCGGCTGGATCGTGAAAGCGCCTCTGGACATCGAGGGACCGGACTGGGTGTTCAATCCCGCGACCGAGGTGGGGAGAAAGGTCCTCCTGGCCAAAGCCTCGCTGTTCAGGGCGGCCCCGCGCGAGCTCGCCTGGGCGATGAGCGGCAATCGCGTCGAAAGGCTGTTCGGCCTCCTGGGGGACTTGGCCTCCAAGCTCTTCGGGATCGACGGCCTGTTCCTCGGCAACACCGTGAATGGGGCCGATCGCTGCCAGAACCACGCGGAGCGCAAGGTCGTCCGCCACGCCAACCCGCCGGCGAACGCGCTCCTGAGCGTCGGCGCCAGCCGCCCGGTCTGCCCGACCTGCTACGCGGAGCTCCAGGCAAAGGTGCTCTTCTACGGCGGCTGCATCGGCCCGATCGGCGGCACGCGCGTGTGTAAGCCCTAGACGTATCCGGGAAGGGCCGCCGGAGCGATCCGGCGGCCCGCGCCACGAGCCGCCCATGCTAAGATCCTCTCCCCTCTCCAGGGAAGGTCGCGGGCTCGTCCCGTGTTGTCCCGGTGGGATCTCTCATCCCGGCCGAGCGCGGAGCGCACAATCCATGGACATGACGAACGATCCGGTTTCCCGACGGCGAACCTTCGCCATCATCTCGCACCCCGACGCGGGGAAGACGACGCTCACCGAGAAGCTGCTGCTGTTCGGCGGCGCGATCCAGCTCGCCGGCGCGGTCAAGGCGCGCGGCGAGGCCCGGCGCGCCCGCTCGGACTGGATGAAGGTCGAGCAGGAGCGCGGCATCTCGGTCACCTCGTCGGTGATGACCTTCGAGTATGGCGACTGCACCTTCAACCTGCTCGACACCCCGGGTCACGAGGATTTCAGCGAGGACACCTACCGCACGCTGACCGCCGTCGACTCGGCCATCATGGTGATCGACGCCGCCAAGGGGATCGAGGCGCAGACCCGCAAGCTGTTCGAGGTCTGCCGGCTGCGCAACGTGCCGATCGTCACCTTCATCAACAAGCTCGACCGCGAGGGGCGCGACCCCTTCGACCTGATGAGCGAGATCGAGCAGGACCTCCAGCTCCACGTCACCCCCGCCACCTGGCCGATCGGCATGGGCCAGGCGTTCCTCGGCGCCTACGATCTGCGCCAGGACCGCCTGGTGCTGATGGACCGCGCGCGCCGCGACGTGGCCCGCGACGGCGAGGTGGTCCATGGGCTGGACGATCCGAAGCTCGACGCGCGGCTGCCGGCCCACGCGGCGGCGAAGCTGCGGGAGGAGGTGGAGATGGCGCGCGGCCTCTGCCCGCCGCTCGATCTCGAGGCCTATCGCGAGGGGCACCTGACGCCCGTGTTCTACGGCAGCGCGGTCAACAACTTCGGCGTCCGCGAGCTGCTCCAGGGGCTGGTCGAGCTGGCTCCCCCGCCGCGGCCGGCGCCGACGGAGACCCGCACGGTCGATCCGCACGAGGAGAAGGTCAGCGGCTTCGTGTTCAAGATCCAGGCGAACATGGACCCCAAGCATCGGGACCGCATCGCGTTCGTTCGAGTGTGCTCGGGGCGCTTCGAGGCGGGGATGCAGGTGAAGCACGTGCGGTCGGGCAAGTCTATGCGGCTGGC
>JBDSHF010000216.1:0-8855 GCA_039918595.1 Thermoanaerobaculia bacterium | reverse complement strand
TGGCTAAGTTTTCTCGAATCAAAGGTTTGGCGACCCCGATTCTAGATACTCAGCCCAGAAAAAGACAGCCCGAATGCGTGTTTAACTCCTTCCTTTACAGCCACTTACAGACCCTAGGACAGGAACTAGCTAGGCACGCAGTCCTGCTCGAAGCCGGGCTCCCCTTCGCCGGTCCGGGAGTGGAACTTCCAGTGATGCCAGGGGCAGACGACGTAGTCGCCATCATGGTGCCCGTCGCCGAGCGGTCCGCCGGCGTGATTGCAGGCCCCGGAAATCGCCCCGAACTGGCCGTCCTTGCAGGTCAAGGCGATCTTCGTGCGGCCGATGGTGATCTGCCGCAGCCGGTGTCGCGAAAGCTCCTCCACGGAGCCCAGATTGTGCCAGCGCGCGTCGTCGCTCATGACCGGCCTCCCAGCAGCCCGCGGCAGGCGGCGACCGCTGAATTCAGGAAACGTTCGATCCGTTCGCGCTGGCCGCCGTTCGCGCCAAACTCCGCGGCGTCCAGCACCGCTCCCACCCAATCGCCGGTATGCCACCGGCCGCCGTCGAGCTCCGGCAGGTCTCCCGTTGGCCGGGGCCAGGGGAGCACGTAGAAATAGGGCTCGGGATTCCCGCCGTCCCCCGGGCTCAGGCCGGCGCCGATCGAGCGGGCGTTCTCGGGGTCCGTGCCCGGATCCAGCCGGATCAGCGTCGCGATGTCGAAGTGGTGAGGCCAGCAGGCCACCGGCGACGTTCCGGAATTCCGCTCGCGAAGCGCGCGCAGCAGCCGGTCGGAGCCGGCGTAGTAGCGTTCCAACTCGGCGGCGGCGGGACCGGTGAACGAGAACGGCGCCCCGGCGCTTACCGGATGGACAGGAAGCCCCTCCGGACGCTCCAGAGGCATTTCGAGCGGACGGCCGCGGAGCGATTCGACTTCCCGTCGCACCCACTCGTAAGCCTCGTCGAGCGTGCGCCCCTCCAGGGGTAGCTCGCGCAACGTCTTCCCGCCCTCGCCGAGCAGGAGAAGCGCCGGGCTCCCCAGGCGGATCGCGGAGCGGAACGGCCGCGCTCCGGCCACCACACCCTGAGCGAGGACGCGGGAGCCTGCCAGCCATTCCAGGCTCTGCTCGCTGAAGTCCGGCTGATGAGGCAGGAGCTGTTTGCCGACCGCCGCCGCGGCCTGCGCCGCCCAGTGGAGCTGCAGCCGGGTGTCGAGCAACTCGCGCGGCTCCACCGCGCCCAGGGTTTCCCAATCTGACATGGCTAGACTACGTCCCTCCTATGCCGCTTGGATGCTGGGCCGCGAGTAAGGTTTCAGTGACTGAAGACAGATGCGAGGTCGTCAGGGCCGAAGAGGCGGAGTTCCTGGACCCGCTCGAAATCGGAGTCGGCCGAAGCGAAGTCCACGATTCCTTCCCGGATGGCGGTGGCGGAAAGCAGAGAATCGTTGACGAGCAGGCCATGGCGACGCCGGATCTCGGCGGCAAAGGCCATCACCTCCAGATTGAGGTCCCGGACCGCGATCCCCATCAAGGGGATCAACTCAATCTGCTCCTGATAGACGTGCAGCTCTCTTATGAGAGAGGGTTTCTCCCGCAGCTTCCGAACGACGTTACCGGGAGATACCAAACCCTTCGTGACCGCCTCAACCATCATGAGCCGGTGCGCCACCTCCGCGACGGCGGTGACCGACGTGAGGCCTGCGAAGCGGCCGCTTTCGCAGCTTTCCAGAAACCTGCGGCACTTAAGGGATGAACCGGTGAAGTGATAGATGAAGATACTGGCGTCGATGAAGACGCGGGAGCCTGCCTCGAGCTGGTCAAGCGTCGAGAAAGTCATCCTCGTTCTCGAGAAGGCTTTTCAGCGTATCGGGAGCCAGCTTGAGGGCCGCCCAGCTCCGCGCTACGACTCCACCCGTATTGGCGACTCCGCCCTTCTCGTCGAGGTAGAACTTCAAGGCCTCCCCGAGAAGGCTGCTGAGGGGCCTGTTCTGCCGCATGGATTCCTTCTCGGCGCGGCGGAGCAGGTCCTCGTCCAGAATCGTGCTCACCTTCTGTTCCATATTGCGATCATGGCTTCAGCCCAGCAGGGTGTCAAGACGCCTCCACCCCCCGATCCGCTACACTTCTCCCCGATGTACCCCAAACGCGCCTTCCTCCCCTCACTCCTTCTCCTCGCCCTCGCCCTCCCCGCCGCCGCCCAGACCGCCCAGTCCTTGCGGGACGACTACGACCGCCTGCAGAAATGGCGTTTCCGCTCCGATCCGGTCGCGGTGCCCTCCGGCGGCCTCACCTGGACGGTCGAGGGGGCCACGTGGACCTTCGAATCCGGCAGGATCTGGCTGCAGGAGCCCACCTCCGGCGGCGCCGTCACCGGCTTGGTCTTCGAGGGGAAGGGGCGGTTCCAGATGGCCGTTCCCGACGCCGCGGAGCTCGTCCAGCTCCGGCGCTTCGCCCGGCGGCCCGATCTCGCCGGAGTCGACGAGCCCTTCACCGCCCTCGTCCTACGTTCCTCCGGCGCTCCCGGCGATCTGCCGCTCGATCCCGCCAAGGCCACGGCCGCCGCCGGCTTCGCGGTCAACAAGCTGGCCCGCGACCGCCACGAGCACTGGCTCACCCAGCGGGTCTACGACGCCGACGCCCGCATCGTCGAAGCCCTCGCCGACCCCGGCGACCGCTATCTCCGGGCCGACATGAAGACCGGCGACTTCGGCTGGCTCGCCTTCGACTACGACGCCCAGCGCCTGGAGGAGATCCATCTCGAAACCTTCAACTCCTCGCACCCCGCCATCGAGGTCTGGGTGAGCCTGGACCGGCCGGCGGAGCGGGATGAGCGGGGGCGCCCCACCAGCCGCTGGCAGCCGGCGGTCGATCTCCAGCACTTCGACATCGCCGTCGACCTCACCGAGGGGGGCCGCGACAAGGACTGGATGAAGGGCAAGTTCAAGGTCGGCGTCCGCCTGCTGCCGCGGCGGGACGGCGCGCGGGCCGTGCAGCTCTACCTCGACAATTTCGCCAAGGTGACATCGGTGAGCGAGGGGGGGAAGCCTCTGCCCGTCCTGCGCGATCACGTCGGCGCCCGCCGCGCCAGCCTCGACGACCGGCTCTACGACGGCTCGCTGATCGTCCTGCTCGACCCGCCTCTCGCCAAGGGGGTCGAGCGGCGGCTCGATCTCGAATACGAGATGGATGTCCGCAACTTCGCGGCGGGTCGGAGCTGGTACCCGAGCGCCGAAGGGGACGAGACCATCCTCCTCGATACCCATACCGCCCGCCTGGAGCTGACCACGCGCAAGAAGTTCGAGGTGCGGGCCATGGGGCGCCGGGAAGAGGGGAGCGGTGGGGAAGAGGGGAAGGCTGCGACCTCCGTCTGGATCGTCGACCATCCGGTCAAGATGCTGACCTTCACCTACTCCGACCACTTCCACGAGGAGAAGCTGACCCGCGACGGCGTGCCGGACGTCATCTGCTTCGGCTCCAAGGTCGAGGTGAGCCGCGGCGGCCGTTTCCGCGAGGTGGGGCAGGACGTGATCGACAGCCTCGACTTCTACCAGAAGCTGTTCGATACGAAGCTGCCGGACGAGCCCATCTACGTCTCCAGCATCGCCGCGGGGCATGGCCAGGCGTTCGACGGCTTCATCCAGCTCGCCGAAAAGAGCTTCGACATCCTGGGGCCGGGAGTCGGAGAGCTGTTCCGGGCGCACGAGGCGGCGCACCAGTTCTGGGGGGTCCTGGTGGGGGCCGCGAGCTACCGCGACGCCTGGCTGGGGGAGGCCTTCGCGGAGTACTCGGGGATGATGTTCGTCGAGTCGGCCGTAAAGGACGGCCCGCGCTACCTCCAGGAGATCATCCACGCCTACAACGACGAGCAGAACGGCTCGATCAAGTCCGGCTTCAGCAAGTTCACCCGCATGGACGTGAACCTCGCCAACCGCGCCCACGGCGATCGCACCGGTCCGATCGGCCATGGCTGGCGGGCGGACACCGGCGAGGTGCCGACCGCCTACGGCTCCCAGGTCTACGGCAAGGGCGCCCTGGTGCTTCACATGCTGCGCGGCATGCTGCGCGACCAGACCGGCGGCGATCAGGCCTTCCTCGACGTCCTGCGTGACTTCATCCATACCTACCAGGGCAAGGCGCCGTCCACCGGCGACTTCGAGGCGGTGCTCGCCCGCCACGTCCCCGGCGACTGGTCCTGGTTCTTCGACGAGTGGGTGGACGGCATGGCGATCCCCACCTATCGCTCGAGCTACGACCTCGCGAGGTCGCCGAACGCCGAGGGGAAGTACGTGGCCACACTCGAGGTCAGCCAGTCCGGCGTCCCCGCCGGCTTCAAGATGTCGGTGCCGGTCACGATCCAGTACGCCGACGGCCGCACCGAGCGCCGCCGGGTGATGGTGGATCGATCTGTGCAAAGCTTTCCGCTGGCACTCTCCGCGAAGCCGAAGAGCCTGACGTTCAATCCGGACTCCGAGGTGCTGTCGAAAACTAATTAACCTCCTGGCTCGTAAATCCTTAGGGCCCTGGCGAGGACCCTGGAGGCCGATAGGATGAAGATAGATCAGCAGGGCGATGAGCGGTTCCGGCTGCTGGTGGAGGGAGTGAAGGATTACGCCATCTTCCTGCTCGACCCCGAGGGGAACATCGTCAGTTGGAACCCTGGGGCGGAGCTGATCAAGGGCTACCGGGCGGACGAGGTCCTTGGCCGGCACTTCTCCCTTTTTTACCAGGCCGGTGCCGTCGAGCGCGGCTGGCCGGAGCACGAGCTGCGGATGGCGCGGGCGGAAGGACGGTTCGAGGACGAGGGGTGGCGGGTCCGCAAGGACGGCTCGGTCTTCTGGGCCAACGTCGTCATCACCCCCCTGCTTGACGCGACGGGGACTCTGTGCGGTTTCGCCAAGATCACCCGCGACCTGAGCGAGCGCCGCCGCCAGGAGGAGTCCCTGCGCGAGAGCGATGAGCGGTTCCGGTTGCTGATGGAAGGGGTGAAGGACTACGCCATCTTCATGCTCGACCCGGATGGCAGGGTCGCCAGTTGGAACAGCGGAGCGGAGCTGATCAAGGGCTACCGGGCCGAGGAGATCCTGGGCCAGCACTTCTCCGTCTTCTATCCGGCCGATGCCCTCGCCCGCGGCTGGCCGGAGCACGAGCTGCGGATGGCCCGGGCGGAAGGGCGGTTCGAGGACGAGGGGTGGCGGGTTCGCAAGGACGGCTCGGTCTTCTGGGCCAACGTCGTCATCGCCCCCCTGTACGGCAGCGATAAGGAGTTGCGCGGGTTCGCGAAGATCACCCGTGATCTGACCGAGCGCAAACGCATCGAGATGCTCGAGGAGGCCGACCTGCGCAGGAACGAGTTCCTCGCCATGCTGTCCCACGAGCTACGCAACCCGCTGGCGCCGATCCGCAACGCGCTCAGCGTGATGCGAATGAGCGGCGTCGGCGAGTCCGCCCTGAGCTGGGCCAAGACCGTGCTCGACCGGCAGGTCGCGCATCTGAGCCGGCTGGTGGACGACCTCCTGGACGTGAGCCGGATCGCCATCGGCAAGATTACGCTGCAGAGGGAGCCCGTGGAGATCGCGCAGATCGTGACCAGCGCGGTCGAGTCGAGCCAGCCGCTGATCGATTCCCGCGAACATACCCTCGAGGTCCTGCTCCCGGACGAGCCCCTGCGGCTCGAAGGCGATCTGACCCGGCTCTCGCAGGTCTTGCTCAACCTGCTCAACAATGCGGCCAAATTCACGCCCAAGGGCGGGCACATCCGGTTGACGGTGGAGAAGGACGGGGCGATGGCGGCGATCCGGGTCCATGACACGGGCGTCGGCATCTCGGCCGATCTGCTGCCGAACGTCTTCGACCTCTTCACGCAGGGGGATCGCTCGCTGGACCGGACGGAGGGGGGGCTCGGCATCGGCCTCACGATGGTGTACCGGCTGGTGAAACTGCACGGCGGTTCCGTCGAGGTTCGCAGCGAGGGCTCCGGCCTCGGCAGCGAGTTCGTCGTCCGTCTGCCGCTCCTCGCCATTCCGGCTCTGGAGCGCCAGCCCCAACCGGCCAAGAACCGGCCGGCCGGTTCCCGCCGCGTGCTCGTGGTGGACGACAACCGGGATGCCACCGAGACCCTGGAGCTGCTTCTCCAACTCTGGGGGCATGAGGTTCAAAGCGCCCTGAATGGACCGGAAGCCCTCGCCCTGGCCGTGGAGTTCCGGCCCGAGATCATCCTGCTCGACATCGGATTGCCGGGCATGAGCGGCTATGAGGTGGCCCGTCAGTTGCGGCAGCTACCCGGTTTCCGGGACGTGTTCATCGTCGCCGTCACCGGTTACGGTCAGGAAAGCGACCGCCTCCATAGCCAGGAGGCGGGTTTCGGTCATCATCTGGTCAAGCCCGTGCAGCCCGAAGTCCTGCAGGAGCTGATCGCAGCGGCCCCCGCGGTTCACGGTGGATGCTAGATCCTGGGAGAGACTCGGCATGGAAAACCGCAAGATCGGCTCGCTCGTCCGGCTCTTCTTTTGAGGGCCTATTCCTTGCCCTCTGCAGTCGACTGCGGCCCGGCGGCTGCCCAGATCACGAGCCGCAACTCGCTGTCGTCGATCACGCTGTACTCTGGGGTACGTCCAGACAGTTCCTTGCTCTCATCGAGGATGATCGGCACGCCATCACCGCGCCGGTCCATTAAGAACGATCGCCCTAACCCCTCATCACGGCCGACTGGGCAGCGTGCCAGAAGCGACACGATCAGCTCGTTTCTGTTGTACTGCCGTAATGGCATGCTCTCCGGAGTCAAGGTGTTGGCGAGGCCTCCGGGCACGTAAAGCTCGATGCGGTCTCCGAACATGTGCAGGCGGACCCTCGCGCCGGCCATTGAGTAGTCTCGGTGGGCGACTGCATTGACGAGTGCTTCGAACATCGCACGTTCGCTGAATTGGGGAAATTCCACACGCGCGGCGGTCTTCACCGCCTGAACTCGCATGTTGCGGCGAACGAAGTGAAGCGCCTCCCTGACCTGAGCGTCAAGTGGGCCTCCCAGGTCACGCGCGTCGCTCTGGTAGTTCACATCTTTTCGATCGCCGGCATAGCTCACGGCCTGGATCTGTGCATGTGGCATCCAACGCTGCGGTTCCTGTGTACAGAGCAGTACGCCGGTGACGGTTATCCGCGGGATGCCGTCGTCATCGTCGGAAACGATCCGGAGCTTGCGAAGTGTGGTGTCGATGGGCTCCGCGCCATCACGGATGAACCGGCGCGCCAGCCCGAGATCGAGCTCGGCAGGAGACGTGTTGGGCACGGGCGACTCATCGAACCGAATCACACGACTCTGGCTTCGTTCCTGGAAGAGCCGCGCCAGCACCTCGGGGGCCATCTCCCGCTTGGAGCTGCCAAGCCTGCGAAAGTAGCCGCCGGGACTCTTGTGGACGAAGAGGCTACGGGCCACATCAACTCGAATCACCGGCACGAGCTCACCCGTGGAGTCCGGCAACTCTAGCTTTCGAATCACGGCGTCGATCGAAGGCTTCACAGCGTCGTTGCAGATTTCGCGAACCCAGCTTTCCACAGCATCCAGGTGCTCGATGGGTAGTCCCAAGATCTCGCGTGTCTTGTCCTCGACGCCAAGCAGGATTGTGCCGCCGCGACCGTTCGCGAAGGCTGCCAACTCGTCCGCGAAGTCACCACGTACTGGAGCGGTGACGCGCGCACCCGCCAGTAGCACGCGCTTTAGCTCCAGCTCGGAATCCTCTCCGAGCCGGATTCGTCGAGCAAGATCGTGAAGGCTATCCATTTCGTCGCCCTCCAGGGAGCATGATGCGGCGGTAGCGCGTCTCGAAGACGTCGCGCCCGCCCTCCATTACACGGCAGATCTCTCATCGGTCGACCCTCGCGGGGTCGAGGAGGACCAGTGACGGGGAGGCCACCCGTCTGTGGCGTGCCGAAGCTCAGAGGATAGCATTGGACCTCAAGGCGAAACGGGGCGGGCCTGCCAGTCCCGCCGGAGGTGAATCCGTCACGAGCTGCCTAGGGTCCGCCGGACGAGCACGGCGACCGCGGCGAGCGCCGCCGAGGGGAGCCAGACCCACAGGAGCTCGCTCGCCAGGACGATCGCGCCGTGCCGCGTGAACAGCCAGGCGACCCCGAACGAGGCGACCTTGATGGGTTGGAAGGGGAAGAAAAAGCGGCGGTTGTCGAAGGGCGCCAGCAGGGCTACCCCCAGGCCGCCGTCGGTCAGCATGTCGAGGAGGCCGTGGGAGATGGTGGCGAGGAACAGGAAGAGCCAGAGCCGCCAGGGCGGCAACCCCGGTACGCCGTGGCGGAAGCCGAGCCCCAGGATCAGGGCCGTGATCAGCCCGGCGAGCGCCGCCGCGAAGACGATCGAATGGGTGAACCCGCGATGGCCCCAGAGGGCGCCGTAGCGGATGCCGAGCTGGAAGCCGAGCACGTCGACGTCCGGCAGCGCGGCGCAGACGGCGCCGAGCGCCCACAGGCTCTTCGGCGCCTTCGGCCCACAGAAGCAGGCGGCGATCCCCAATCCAGCGACGGCATGTGAGAACGCTGACGGCATTTCGATCCTCCCGCTTCAGTCGAGCTCGTCCAATTTCCGTAATACCGGGATCTTCCAGGCGACGACGCCCACTACTCCGAGCGTCATCAACCCGCCGAAGACGACCGAATTTACCGCGCCGAGGAGCTTGGCCGCCACTCCGGACTCGAAGGAGCCGATCTCGTTGGAGGAGCCGATGAAGATCTGGTTCACCGCCGAGACGCGGCCCAGCAGATGCTGCGGTGTGCGGATCGCCAGCAGCGTCGAGCGGATCACCACGCTGACGCTGTCCAGCATGCCGCTGAACGCCAGCAGGACCAGCGACAGCCAGAACCACCGCGAAA